>NZ_DATMBZ010000063.1:0-44419 GCF_035558935.1 Gaiella sp.
GTCAGGGCGATCGCGGACGGGATCGCCGCCGGCCAGAGCAAGGTGACGCCGAAGGAGATGGCCGCTGCGACGAACGGGGACGGCAACGGCGCCGTCGCCACCGAGGCGGCCGCTGAGGCCGCTCACGCGCCGGAGACTCCGGCGGCCCCTGAGGCCGCTGAGGCGCCGGAAACGCCGGCGGCTGCTGAGGCCCCCGAGGCCGAGGCCGCGCCCGCGACGCCCGTCGCCGAGGCGGAGCTGCCGCCCGCGGAGCCCGAGACCGTCGAGGCCCCGGCGGCCGAGACGAACGAGGAGGAGAGCGCGTGAGCACGACCATTTCCGCATCCCAGGTGAAGGAGCTTCGCGACGCCACCGGCGCGCCGATGATGGACGCGAAGCGCGCGCTCCAGGAAACGGGCGGCGATCTCGACGCGGCGCGGACGCTGCTGCGCGAGAAGGGCATGGCCCAGGTGGCCAAGCGCGCCGGCCGCGCGACGACGGAGGGCCTCGTCGGCTACCGGATCGACGACGCCGCGGGGACGATGGTCGCCGTCGGCTGCGAGACGGAGCCGGTCTCGAACAACGAGGCCTTCCAGGCGTTCGCGAAGAAGGTGCTCGAGGCCGTGCACGCGGACGGGCCGGAGGCGACCGAGTCGCTCGAGCAGGATCGCGTCGACGTCGGCGCGAAGCTCGGCGAGAACATCGTCGTCGTCGGCGCCGAGCGGTACGAGATCGGCGAGGGCGAGATCGTCAACGCCTACGCGCACCCGCCGGCGAACAAGATCGGCGTGATCGTCAAGCTCGAGGGCGGCAGCGAGGAGCTCGCCCGCCAGCTGGCGATGCACATCTCGTTCGCGGCGCCCGAGTGGCTGAGCAAGGACGACGTCCCGGCCGAGACCGTCGAGGCCGAGAAGCGGGTCTATCTCAACTCGGACGAGCTCCAGGGCAAGCCCGAGCAGGCGAAGGAGAAGATCGTCCAGGGGATGCTCGCGAAACGGTTCTACGCGATGCAGCCCGGCGGCACGCTGACCGAGCAGCCGTGGATCCACGACTCGGCGAAGACGGTGGGTCAGGCCCTGGACGAGGCCGGAGCGCGTGTCGTCGCGTTCAAGCGTCTCTCTGTCGCAGAATAGGCGCGTGACCACACACGAGGAGCTGGCGGAGCGGGCGCCTTCGGGCGCCGCTCCCGCCTTCCGCCGCGTTCTCCTGAAGCTCTCCGGCGAGGCGCTGATGGGGGACCACGACTACGGCACCGACCCGAAGACGGTCGATGCGATCGCGCGCGAGATCGTCGGCGTCCAGGGGGAGGGGCTCGAGCTCGCGATCGTGGTCGGCGGCGGGAACATCTACCGCGGCATTTCCGCCGCGGCCGAGGGGATGGACCGGGCCACCGCGGACTACGCCGGGATGCTCGCGACCGTCCTCAACGCGCTGGCGCTCCAGGATGCGCTCGAGCGGCTCGGAGCCGACACGCGCGTGCTCTCCGCGCTGGAGGTCTCCGAGGTCGCCGAGCCGTACATCCGGCGCCGGGCGATGCGGCACCTCGAGAAGGGCCGGATCGTGATCTTCGCCGCGGGCACGGGCAACCCGTTCTTCACCACCGACACGGCCGCCGCGCTGCGCGCGCTCGAGATCGGCGCCGAGGCGATCCTGATGGCGAAGAACGGCGTCTCGGGCGTCTACGACGGCGATCCGCGCCAGGATCCGGCCGCTCGATTCGTGCCCGAGCTGACGCACCTCGAGGCGATCGAGCGCGGCCTCAGGGTGATGGACACGACGGCGCTGTCGCTCTGCATGGACAACAGCCTCCCGATCCACGTCTTCGAGCTGGCGGAGGGGAACATCGTGCGCGTCGCCTCGGGGGAGCGGCTGGGCACGGTGGTCGCGACGCCCCCGGCCGCGTCGTAGGCTGCGTCGTACAACGGCGGACGAGGAGGTGTCGTAGGTGACGGCGATCGAGGACTTCCTGGCGGGCTGCGAGCGGCGCATGGACGCGTCGATCGAGCACACGCGGACAGAGTTCAACAGCGTTCGCACGGGACGTGCCTCGACGGCGCTGCTCGACCGGATCACGATCGACTACTACGGCCAGCCGACACCGCTCTCGAACATGGCGACGATCAGCGCGCCCGAGGCACGGCTCCTGTCCGTCCAGCCGTACGACCCGTCCCAGATCAAGGCGATCGAGAAGGCGATCATGGAGTCGGACCTGGGGCTCCAGCCGTCGAACGACGGCAAGCTCATCCGGCTGCCCATTCCCGCCTTGACCGAGGAGCGCCGCAAGGAGCTCGTCAAGGTCGTCCGCCGGTCGGCTGAGGACGGCAAGGTCGCGATCCGGAACGTCCGCCGCGACGTGATGCGCCACCTCGAGGAGCTCGTCCGGAACGGCGACGTCGGTGACGACGAGGAGCGCCGCGCCGAGGCGCAGGTGCAGAAGCTCACCGACGACCACGTCAAGCGGGTCGACGACCTCCTGAAGCACAAGGAAGCGGAGATCATGGAGGTTTGATCGCTTCGCGATCAAACCTCCTAGAAGAGCGTGGCCCGGGAAGAGCCAGGGCTTTCTAGCCACCAGCCGCGCGACGCGCGGGTGGTGGCCATCATCATGGACGGCAACGGCCGCTGGGCCGAGGCGCACGGCGTGAGCGTCGCCGAGGGCCACCGCGCGGGCGCGCGGGCGCTTCGGCGCGTGGTGGAGGCCGCGATCGACCTCGGCATCGAGACGCTCGCCGTCTACGCGTTCTCGACCGAGAACTGGACGCGGCCGACCGACGAGGTGGCCGATCTCATGGTGCTGCTCTCCGAGACGATCGACGAGGAGCTCCCCGACCTCGCCAAGCAGGGGGTCCGCACGCGATTCCTCGGCCGTCGTGACCGGATCGAGCCGTGGCTCGAGCAGAAGATGCGGCTGCTCGAAGCGCGCACCGCCCATCTCGACACGCTCCATCTCTGGATCGCGTTCGACTACGGCGGCCGGGCGGAGCTCGTCGAGGCCGCCCGGCGGTTGATCGAGGACGGCGTGCCCGCGGAGGCGGTGGACGAGGCGGCGCTCGCCGCGCGGCTCTACGCTCCGGAGCTCGCCGAGATCGACCTCCTGATCCGTGCGTCGGGCGAGCTGCGGATCTCGAACTTCCTTCTCTGGCAGACGGCCTACGCGGAGCTGGTCTTCACCGACACGCTGTGGCCGGACTTCGACGCCTCGGAGCTCGCTCGGGCCGTCGACGCGTACAGCGCCAGGCAGCGCCGCTTCGGGGCGCGCGCGCTCCGGTGAGCCCCTTTCTCTCGCGGATCGTCGTGGCGGCCGTGCTGCTGCCGGTCGTCCTCGGCATCGTCTGGCTCGGAGGCTGGTGGCTGTTCGGCCTCGCAGTCGTCGGGGGCCTGCTCGCGCTGCACGAGCTGTACGCGATGGCCCGCGCACTCAGGCCGATCGTCCTCGGCGGCTACATCGGGCTCGTGCTCGCGCTCCTCGGGGCTCAGCTCGGCGGCACGACGTGGCTGCTGGCGGGGATCCTCTCGTCCCTACCCGCTGCGCTCCTCGTCTTCTTCGTCTCGAGCGCCCGCCAGCACGCGGTGGCCGGGTTCGCCGTGACGCTTCTCGGCGTGGCGTGGGTTGGGGGAGGGCTGTCGCTGCTCGTGCTCCTCCGCGACATTCCCGACGACGGACGCCTGCTGATCTTCACGACGCTCCTCGCCGTGTTCGCCGACGACACCGCTGCCTACTTCGTCGGACGTGCGATCGGTCGCCACCGCCTCGCGCCCGCCATCTCCCCTGGGAAGTCCTGGGAGGGGTTCGTCGCGGGAACGGTTGCCGCCGTCCTCGTGACGTTCTTCGCGCTCTACGAGCAGGACGTCGTCACGACGGGGGAGTCGCTCGTCCTCGGCCTCGCGATCGCGTTGGCCGCCACGATGGGCGACCTGTTCGAGTCGGCGGTGAAGCGCGATCTCGGCGTCAAGGACTCCGGGACGCTGCTCGCGGGCCACGGCGGCGTCCTCGACCGTGTCGACTCGCTGCTCTGGGCGGGGCCTGCGGCGTACGTGACGCTGCTCGCGCTCGCCTAACCGCTGCTTCATCCGTGGTCAGGCATCCTGTGCGGGATGCGACGCGTTGCGCTGCTCGGCGCCACGGGCTCGATCGGCCGCCAGGCCCTCGAGGTCCTCGCCGCGCACCCCGAGCTCGAGCTCTGTGCGCTCCAGTCGCTGTCGACGCCGCTCGACGCGCTGTCCGAGGAACACGGCGTCGCTCACGCGCAGGTGGGCGGCGATCCGATCGAGCTCCTCGAACGGAGCGAGCCCGACGTCGTCCTCAACGCGGTCGTCGGGTTCGCCGGCGTCCGGGCGACCCTCTGGGCGCTCGAGCAGGGTGTCACGCTTGCGCTGGCGAACAAGGAGAGCCTCGTCGCCGCGGGCGAGCTGGCGCTCGCCGCCCAGTCGCGTGGCGGCGGCCTCTTGCTTCCCGTCGACAGCGAGCACTCGGCGCTCCACCAGTGCCTTGCAGGGTGCGACGCTGCGACCGTGTCCGGGCTCGTGCTGACCGCATCCGGCGGGCCGTTCCGCGGGCGGGACCGCTCGCAGCTCACGGCGGTGACGCCCGCCGAGGCGCTCGCGCACCCGACGTGGAGCATGGGGCCGAAGATCACCGTCGACTCGGCGACGCTCGCCAACAAGGGCCTCGAGCTGATCGAGGCGCACTGGCTGTTCGGCGTCCCGTACGCATCGATCGAGGTCGTCGTGCATCCGTCGTCCCTCGTCCACTCGCTCGTGCGCTTCCGGGACGGCGCCCTGCTGGCGCACCTGGGGCTGCCCGACATGCGTGTGCCGATCTCCTACGCGCTGACGTATCCCGAGCGCGCAGCGACCCCGGTGGAGCCGCTCGACCTCGTCGGCCTCTCCCTCGACTTCGAGGCGGTCGACGACGACGCCTTCCCCCTGCTCGGGCTGGCACGCGCAGCCGGCGAGCGGGGTGGGACCGCGCCGTGCGCGTACAACGCGGCGAACGAGGTCGCCGTGCACGCGTTCCTCGAGGGCCGGATCGGCTTCCTCGACGTCGCCGAGGTGGTGGAGGAGACGCTCGCGCGGATCGACGCCGCGGCGGCCCGCGACCTCGACGACCTCGTCGCCGCCGACGAGGAGGCACGCCGCCTCGCGGCGAAGGGGCTGCAACCCGCATGACGATCTTCGTCGCAATCGTCGGCCTCGGCGTCCTGATCTTCGTCCACGAGCTCGGGCACTTCGCCGTGTCGCTCAGCCTCGGGATGCGCCCTCGCCGCTTCTATGTCGGCTTCCCGCCCGCGGTGTGGAAGACGACGAAGAACGGGATCGAGTACGGCGTCGGCGCGATCCCGCTCGGCGGCTTCGTGAAGATCCCCGGGATGCACCGGCCGTCGCCGGCCGACGTCGACATGGGGATCGGGCGTGCGCTCGGCGAGGCGCCCGCCCTGCAAGGCACCGCCAGCAGGTTGCGCGGCGCGCTGGCCGACGGAGACCACGACGCGGCACGAGACTCGCTGCGGGTCCTGCGGGAGCTGGCCGACGAGCGCGAGCTTCCGTCGCATGCCGCCGCGACCCTTCGGAAGGGGCTCGACGACCTCGACGACGGGCTCGGACCGAACGCCTACTGGCGCGCGGCGACGTGGAAGCGCGTCGCGGCGATCGCGGCCGGTCCCGCCGCGAACATCGTGCTCGCGCTACTCCTGTTCACCGGCCTCTTCATGACGTCCGCGGGGAAGGCCACGACACGGGTCGAGGCGGTGTCTTCGGGGACGCCCGCCGCCGCTGCCGGGCTCGCGGCAGGCGATCGGATCGTCTCGATCGACGGCGCCCCGGTCGAGCCGGAGGACATCTCGCGACTCATCTCCGGCTCCGACGGCCGCATGCTGACCGTCGTCGTCCTGCGCGACGGGCAGCGCGTCAGTCTCCCGCCGACGTCCGCGCGCCAGATCGACGGCACGTACCGGCTCGGATTCATCCTCTCGGGACAGGGCCTGCCTGCGAACCAGGCGCTCGGCGAATCGCTCGGGCTGAGCTGGCGCGTGACGCGCGACATCGGCGCCTCGCTGGGCCGTCTCGTGACGGGGGACGGGCGCGACCAGATCTCGAGCCCCGTCGGCATCGTCCAGGGGTCCTCCGACGCTGCGAAGCAAGGGACCGAGAACTTCCTCTTCGTCCTCGGGCTGATCTCACTCTCGATCGCCCTCTTGAACCTCCTCCCGCTCCTGCCGCTCGACGGGGGTCACATCGTCTTCGCGATCGCCGAGGGCGTCCGCGGCCGCGCCGTCAGACGGGAGGTCTACGAGCGCGTCTCGGTGGTGGGGATCGGTCTCGTGCTGCTGCTGTTCGTCATCGGCCTCTCGAACGACATCGGGCGGCTTTCCTGACGCGTTGCGTCAGGAGAGCGACTAGGCCAGGGGCGACGGGAGCGGCAGCGCGACGACGAGTCGACGCCGGTACTCGGCCCGGCTGATCTCGACCGCGCCGAGACGCTCGAGGTGCGGCGTCTGCCACTGGACGTCGAGCAGCCGGCGGTCGGCGTCACCCGCTTCGCGCAGACGCCGGACCAGACCGACGAAGGCCGCCTTCGAGGCGTCGGTGCGCTCGTGGTACATCGACTCGGCGGCGAAGAGACCGCCGATGGACACGCCGTAGAGACCGCCTGCGAGGCCGTCTTCGTCCCACGCCTCGACGGAGTGCGCCCAGCCGAGCTCGTGGAGGCGGCCGTACGCGCTCATGATCGCGCCGTCAATCCAGCTCGTCGGCTCGCCCGGCCTCGCACAGCGCGCGACAACCGCGGCGAAGGACGTGTCGACCCGGATCTCGTACCGCCGTGCCGCCCGCTGCAGCGACCGCGACGGCGTGAACGGATCGACCGGGACGACCGCGCGCCGCGTGGGGGAGAACCAGCCGAGCCCATCACGTAGCGGCATCGGGAAGAGGCCCAACCGGTACGCCGCAAGGAGCGTCCCCGGCTCGAGATCCGCTCCGACGGCCCAGAGGTCGCCCGAAGAGTCGTCGGGCGGCGCCTCGAGCCGCCAGGGCGTGGGTGGCGGCTCGAGCGGCGTCACGGCGCGCATGCTGCCTGTCTCGTCGGGCGACGCCCGAGGCGACCGTGGCTTCGTGCCCGGCACGCCGCGCCCACCGAACCACACCGCTACCCTGACCGGCGATGGCGAGCCCGCACCAGATCAGGGTCGGCGGCATACCGATCGGCGGCGGGGCGCCCGTCGTCGTGCAGTCGATGACGCTGACGAAGACGCACGACGTCGAGGCCACGACGGCGCAGATCGCCGCCCTCGCGTCGGCCGGCTGCGAGATCGTGCGCGTTGCGGTCCCGAAGCGCGAGGACGCGAAGGCGCTGCCGCTCATCGTGCGGCTCTCACCGATCCCCGTGATCGCCGACATCCACTTCAACGCCTCGCTCGCGCTCGAGGCGATCGACGCCGGCGTGCACGCGGTCCGCATCAACCCCGGGAACATCGGCGGCCCGGACAAGACGGAGCAGGTCGTGAAGGCCGCGAAGCGGGCCGGGATCCCGATGCGCATCGGCGCGAACGCCGGCTCGCTGCCGAGGCATCTGGAGGCGCTGGCCCGCGAGGACACGGCGGAGGCGCTCGTCGTCGAGGCGCTCGAGCAGGTCGAGATCCTCGAGCGACTCGACTTCCGCGACTTCAAGATCTCGGTCAAGGCGTCGCACGTGCCGACGATGATCCGCGCCTATCGGATGCTCGCCGACCGGGCCCCGTACCCGCTCCATCTCGGCGTCACGGAGGCGGGAACGCCTTTCGCCGGATCGATCAAGAGCGCCGTCGGGATGGGCTCGCTCCTGATGGACGGGATCGGCGACACGCTCCGCGTCTCGCTCACCGCGGATCCCGTCAAGGAGGTCGAGGTCGCCTGGGAGATTCTCAAGGCGCTCGGTCTCCGCGAGCGCGGCCCGGTGATGATCGCCTGCCCCTCGTGCGGGCGCGACAACGTCGGTGTCGAGAGCCTCGCGGTCGTCGTCGAGGAGCGCCTCCGGGACTACCCGCAGGCGTTCGAGGTCGCCGTGATGGGCTGCGCGGTCAACGGGCCCGGCGAGGCCGGCGACGCAGACTTCGGGATCGCCGGCGGGCGGGACGTCGGCTTCGTGTACGCGCACGGCCGCGTCCTGAAGAAGGTCGAGTCCGCCGTCCTGATCGACGAGCTGTTCCGCGAGATCGACCGCTGGATCGAGGCCGGCATGCCGCGTCCGAAGCGCCTCAAGCTCGCAAAGCCCGCCGCGCTCGCGATGGCGGAAGCGAGCCTCATCCCCATGGGGTCTGTGGGGTCTGTGGGGTCCGTCCCCGGAGGGGACTGACCCCGTGAGGACCCGCGGGCGGGTCCCGTTCACATTCCTTCCGTAGAGGCCGATACCGTCTGAGCATGTTGCGGCGCATCTCACCAATCGTCCTGCTGCTCGCACTCGCGGGCGTCCTGCTGACGGGCTGCGCCGGCGCAAAGACGGGTGAGACCGGCCAGGTTCCGGAGTCTGCCTCACTCGCTCCTGCAGACGCCCTCGCGTACGCGACGGTGACGACCGACGAGGGCTCGGACCAGCGGCAGAAGACGGCGAGCCTGCTGGAGCGGATCCCGGGCCTCCGCGACGGATTGGCGGGCTCGGTGGCCTCCGGCCTGCGCGAGCAGGGTATCGACTGGGACGTAGACGTCCGGCCCGCGCTCGGGCCCGAGCTCGTGGTGGTCGCGACGGCCGACAAGCAGCCGCTCGTCCTCGTCCAGCCGGAGGACGAGTCGAAGCTCGAGGCACTGCTCGACAAGAGCGACACGACGTACGTCCGCGGCACGGTCGACGACTGGCAGGCGGTCGCGCAGAGTCAGAGCGCACTCGACGCATACCGCGCCGCGCTCCGGTCGGGGACGCTCGAAGGCGTCGAGCGCTTCACCGACGGCTTCGAGGCGCTCCCTGCCGACTCGCTCGCGCGCGTCTGGGTCGACACAGGACGGCTCTCGAAGGAGCTCGGCCAGGTCGTCGACACGAAGTCGGAGATCGATCTCGGCCTCGACTGGCTGGCGGCCGCGCTCACGGCGAAGGACGACGGAATGCTGCTCACGGTCGCGACGCGGACGCCGGGCGGGAGCGACACGCGATACCAGCCCGAGCTCTTCGCTCGCGTCCCGGCGGATGCCGTCGCGGCGCTCTCCTTCGGCGGGACGCAGGGCCTCCTCGATCGCGTCCAGGGCAGCGTCTCCGTCGACGAGCTCTCGAAGCAGATCCAGCGCTTCACCGGCGTGCCGCTCGGGCGGCTCGTCGACTCCCTGAGCGGCGAGGGCGCGCTCTACGTCCGCAAGGGCGGGAAGCTGCCCGAGGTGACGCTCGTCCTCGCGCCGCCCGACCCCGACAAGACGTGGGAGACCCTGAACGACCTGGCCCGCACGCTCGCCCGGCAGGCGCAGGGGACGGTGACCGTTCGTACCGAGGACGGGCGGGAGGTTCGCCGCGTCGTGCTCGGTGACGTCACCATCTCCTTCGCGCGGCTCGACGAGAAGACGCTGATCGTCACCACGGGCGCCGACGGCATCCGGACGTTTGCTGCCGACGGGGCCAAGCTCGTCGACAGCGAGGCGTTCGCGCGCGCGGCCGAGGCGGTCGACATGACCCCGGGCGAGCGCACCCGCGGGTTCCTCTACGTTGACCTCGACGGCGTTCTCCCACTCGTCGGGGCCGCCTCGAGTGGGACCGAGGTGCCCGCCGACGCGAAGGACGTCCTGTCGGCGCTCGACTCGTTCGTCCTGCGGGGCACGGGGGAGGGCGAGGTCACGCAACTCCAGGGCTTCCTCCGCCTGAACGACTGACCCGCCGCCGTCTAGGGTTGACGGATGCTGCAGCGCCAGTCGACGCTCTTCCTGCCCACGCTCCGCGAGGACCCCGCGGACGCGGAGGCGGTCTCCCACAAGCTCCTCGTCCGTGCGGGGCTGATCCGCCAGGTCGGCGCGGGTCTCTGGACGTATCTGCCGGCGGGCTGGCGCGTGCACGAGAACGTCGTGCAGATCGTCCGCGAGGAGATGAACGCGATCGGCGGCCAGGAGATGTCGATGCCGGTCCTGACGCCGGCCGAGCTCTGGAAGCTGAGCGGCCGCTACGACAAGTTCGACTCGCTGATGAAGATCCGCGACGCGTCGGAGCGGGACTTCGTGCTCGCCGCGACGCACGAGGAGACCATCACCTTCCACGCACGCGAGCTCCGGTCGTACCGCGACCTGCCGAAGATCCTCTACCACTTCCAGACGAAGGAGCGGGAGGAGGCGAGACCGCGCGGCGGCCTCATCCGCGTGCGCGAGTTCGTGATGAAGGACGCCTACTCCTTCGACCGTGACGAGGCGGGGCTCGACCGCTCGTTTCTCGCGCACAAGGGCGCCTACGAGCGGATCTTCCAGCGCTGCGGCCTCGAGACCGTCGCCGTCCAGGCCGAGTCGGGGATGATGGGCGGTAGCGAGTCGCTCGATTTCCTGGCCCCCTCCGGCTCGGGCGAGAACACGCTGGTCACGTGCGAGCGCGGCGACTACGCGGCCGACCTCGAGATCGCGCGCGGCGTGCCACGGGCGCCGGAGCTCCCCGAGGCGCTCGCCGCGCCCACCGAGGTGGAGACCCCCGGGATCGAGACGTGCGAGAGCCTGGCCGGCTTTCTCGGCATCGATCTCGCCGCGACCTCGAAGGCGATGCCGGTCGTCGCCGACGGGAAGGTTGTCCTCGCCCTCGTCCGGGGCGACGACCGCCTCGACGACGCCAAGCTCGCGGCCGTGCTCGGAGCTCCGGTCCGGCCCGCGCAAGTCGAGGAGATCCGTGAGGCATTCGGCGCGGAGCCGGGCTCGCTCGGTCCAGTCCGCTTCACCGGCGAGGTCGTCGTGGACGAGACGCTTCGCGAGGGTCAGTTCGTCGCGGGGGCGAACCGAACCGGGTACCACCTGCGCGGCGTTCAGCATGGCCGGGACTTCCACGGCGTCGTGGCAGACATCCGTCTCGCCCGCGAGGGCGACCGCTGCCCGAACTGCGGCGGGGCGCTCACGTTCCGCACGGCGATCGAGGTGGGGCACATCTTCAAGCTCGGAACGTTCTACTCCGTTCCGTTCGACGCGACCTACCTCGACGAGCAGTCGGTCGAGCATCCCATGCAGATGGGCAGCTACGGCATCGGGCCGGGGCGCGTGCTCGCCGCGATCGTCGAGCAGAGCCACGACGAGCGCGGCATCGTCTGGCCGGCGTCGGTCGCTCCGTACGACGCACACGTCCTCTCGCTCGCAGGCGGATCGGACGAGGTCGCCGCTCTCGCCGACGCGCTCGCCGACGAGCTCTCGGACGCCGGCCGCGAGGTCCTTCTCGACGATCGCGACGCGCGACCGGGGGAGAAGTTCGCCGACGCGGACCTGCTCGGCGTCCCGCTTCGCGTCACGGTGGGGAAGAGGTCCCTCGAGGACGACGCCGTCGACGTGCGGCACCGGACGGACACGGACGACGCGCGCGTGGCCCGCGCGTCTGTGATTGACTGGGCCGGGACGGGCTGATGGCGGCGAAGAAGCGTACGTATGCGAACGAGCCCCTCGGGGCCGCGATCGAACGGCTGATGGCCGAGACGGGGATCACGTACCGTGCCCTGGCCGAGAAGACGGGTCTCTCCGCCGGCTATCTCAACCACATCGTCCACGGCAACCGCCGGGTGCCCTCGACCGCCGTCGTCACCCGGATCGGCAAGGCCCTCGGGGTGAAGCCCGATTACTTCCGCGAGGTCCGCGTGCGGATCATCATCGAGAAGCTCGAGGAGACACCAGCGCTCGTGGACCGTCTCTACAAGCGCCTCGGCTGACGCGGCCCCGGCGCCAGGGGACTCTCACACAGCTCGGATCGGGCCGCGAGCCTCCGGTGTGCTCGCCGGCCCGCTGCCTCGGAGCGACTGATGAGGCTCGGGTCGGACCGCAGAGGTCGGAACCGTGCCGCGCAACTGGGCGTCCGTGATCTTCGCGCCGCAGTTCGCCCGCGCAGTGGAAAGCACGTGGAAGAGGGCGTCCTCGGCCGCAGAGGCTGCGGCCGACAGCCGCCCGAGGTCCCAGGCGGTCACGTCCGCGAACGGGTCGTAGTGCTCGAGCGACTGTCGCCAGGCCGTGTCCTCGAGGCGCTTCAACACCTCACGCGCCCGGTTCAGCGCGGCAACCTCCTTCGAGGTCAGCAGCGTCGATCGCTTGTCCTGGTCGTCTCCGGTCATCCGTGCTCCTGTGGCGGGCGTCTCCTCCTCTCTATCGGCAGGTTGGCACGGTCTCGTAGTGACTCGTCGCGGGACCGAGGCGATGGGGAGGGAAAGCCCAGACCAAGGTCCAGGAGTGCCCTTTACACGACGACAATGCCCACTTCATCGCTTGTTCGCGGTCGTTTACGTCTCTTCGCGATTCGCCTGCTTCTCTGAGAGGAACGCCTTCTCGCAAAGGAGCACGGATGAACGAGACGCCCCAGACCACACCGAAATCACGGACGCTGCGCTCGAAGATCGCTGTCCCGTTCGTCGCCGGCGCGATGGCCGGCGCAACGGTGATCGGCGGCGTCGCGCTGTTGGCCCACGACGACGGCTCGAGCGGGGGAGACACCGTCGCGGCCGCTGTCCTGCCGGGAACCGGCGTCGCGCTGAACACGACCCTCTCCGCCGAGCAGATCTACCGGCTCGACAGCCCCGGCGTCGTCGACATCAGCGTCACGACCCAGGGAGGTGGGCAGGGCGACGTCTCGCCGTTCGGGCCGGGAGGCGGCAGCGCGCGCGCCGAGGGCACCGGGTTCGTCTACGACAGCTCCGGCAACATCGTCACGGCGAGCCACGTCGTGGACGGCGCGAGCGCCATCCAGGTGCGGTTCAAGGACGGCTCTGTCGCAAAGGCCACCCTCGTGGGGACCGACCCTTCGAGCGACATCGCGGTGATCAAGGTGAACGTGGCGTCCTCGAAGCTCAAGCCTCTCGCGCTCGCCGACAGCGGCGACGTGAACCCGGGCCAGGGCGCGGTCGCGATCGGAAGCCCCTTCGGCTACGAGGACAGCATCACCGCGGGCATCGTGAGCGCGGTCGACCGCACGATCCAGGCGCCGAACGGGTACTCGATCCCGAACACGATCCAGACGGACGCGCCGATCAACCACGGCAATTCCGGTGGCCCGCTCATCGACGCCGGCGGCAAGGTGATCGGCGTCAACGTGCAGATCGCAGCGGACGACACCGGCGGCGCCAGCCAGAACGCCGGCGTCGGCTTCGCCGTTCCCTCGAACACCGTCAAGAGCGTCGCCGACAGCCTGATCGCCGGCCGGTCGGTGCAGCACGCGTATCTCGGTGTCTCCATCGGCACGAACATGAACGGCACCGGTGCGGTAATCGGCACCGTCCGGGCCGGCAGCCCCGCCGCCGACGCGGGCGTCAAGTCCGGCGACATCGTCGTCGCAGTCAACGGCAAGCAGGTCACGGCCGCCAACGAGCTGACGGCGGCGATCGCGGCGCTGCGGCCCGGAGACAAGGCGACGCTGAAGGTGCAGCGCAGCGGCTCTACCGTCACGCTCACCGTTACTCTCGGCACCCGGCCGGCGTCCGCCACCGCCTGAAGCACGTCCTCCGACGATCGAGCCCGGGGCGGAACGATCGCCCGCCCCGGGCTCGAATCCGCGTCGGGTGCAGTCCTCACGCCAGGCGGCGTTTCCGACTGCCGCTACGATGCCCGGGTCGCGGGGCGTGGCGCAGCCTGGTTAGCGCGCTAGTCTGGGGGACTAGAGGTCCCGAGTTCGAATCTCGGCGCCCCGATGAGGAAAGCCCTGCTAGTGCGGGGCTTTTCGTCTTCCTCGGAGCAAGAACGGGCTCTCAGCGGGTCACGTCCTTTCGTGTTTGGTGAGACAGCCGTGAGGGAACATTGCCGCTCGACGGCTCTGGATTTCGACGTGACTTGCATCGAGGGGGACTGGTTTGTGGGGAGCCGGATCTCCACACCCCATGGGGGAGCGAGGCGCCAGGAACCCGGAGCCGTCATCGCTTCTGTCTGTCCCCCCTCGATACCAGCCTCGCCGGCATCGACTCATCGACGACTGCCTTGGCCTGCGACAACGTCTGCTGGGGAAGGCGCGGCACGAGCGATCTGAGAGAATCGTCGCCGTGATCCGCTTCGGCGACCTGGAAGTGCCACGCGGCGCGATCGCACAGCTTGTGGTCGCCCTGAGGGACGCGGGCGAAAGCCGTCTGGCGGACAAGCTTGGCCGCGCGATCGACGGGAACGCCGACCGACTCGTCCTCGCACACCAGGATTACGCGCCGATCCTCCGCGTCACCTCCAGAAATCCCATTCCGGCCCTGGAAGACTTCACGCGCCTCGTCGAAGAACGATCGGGGCGGCCACGACCGACCGGCCGCGAGCTCGAGGAGCTCCGCCAAAAGCGACTTGCCGCGAACGAAGTCTTCTTCCGAGAGCTGAACGAGAAGCTCGAGAAGCTCGACCGCGGGTCCGCTGACACGGACGTGTTGACCATTGTTTGCGAATGCGCCGACCCGGACTGCGCGCAGCGGATCGAGCTCGACCATGGCGAATACGAGACAGCCCGCTCGGAGCCGACCCGGTTCGTCGTGGCCCCAGGACACGTTGAACCCGAGATCGAGGAAGTCATCTCACGTACCGAGCGGTTCGAGCTCGTCCGGAAGGTCGGCGTCGGACGCGAGGTCGCAACCCGCCTCGACAGCACGAGCGCAGGCGACAGCGACCCACCGGGACCGCCCGAGGGGTCGTAGCTCGCACACCAGCGGCGCTCGTCGCCATGCACCCTGCGACCGCGGGCCGCTCTCGAGACGCCTCGAGCGCCACGAAGTCGAGAATCTCGGCTCGCAGCGATTCTCGACCGGCCCGGGCCGAAGGCTCGGTAGATCCCGGCAACGGCTTCAGTGGTGTCGCGGATGCGCCAGGGGCCGGGGGCGATAGCGTGCGGGGCAACGAGGACGACGTCGATCCGCCGGATCGTGACCGCGTTCGGGGAGGAATCACGGGCATGACCAGCACCGCTCCGACCTGGCTGGAAGGCGCCCAGCGCTATCGGGCCCACCGAGACCGCGTGGAGCACCACGACGGGACGTGTGACTTCATGTATCCCGGGACCTGGCGCGAGCGTGACGGCCGCTGCTTGCTGCCGAAAGGCCACGATGGGCCGCACCTGTACCGTCGCGAAGGCGAGGACGCGCCGACCAGGGAAGAGGCCTACCAGGTCGAGCGGGAGCGGAAGAGACGTCATCGCCTTCGGCGGGAAAGGGCCGCGAGGGCCATGCGCAGCTCGGGCTCCAGTAGCTGAAGCCCGGCGAGAGGCACGGAGCATCCGAATGTGAAGCGCTGCGACCGCGCCGAACCGCTAGCAGGATCTGGCCTTTCACGCGACCGCCGGGCCGATTAGGATCCGCGCGGCTCCATGCGGCGGGCGGCGTTCATCACAGCGGCGGCAAGCGCCCTCGTCGCGGCGGGCGTCGGCAGCGGCGCACCGACGCCGCTCGACCCGCCCGTCCCGCAGGTGGCGATCTTCTACTACGCCTGGTACGGCACACCGGCCGTCGACGGCGCCTGGCTGCACTGGGGTCAGGGCGACAACGCGCCACCCCGTCGGATCGGGTCGAACTACTACCCGGCGCGCGGGCCGTACTCCTCGGGTGTCGGCTCGGTGCTGCGCGCGCAGATGCGCGAGATCGCCGCGACCGGGATCGACACCGTGATCGTGTCGTGGTGGGGACCAGGCTCCGTCGAGGATGCGCGGCTCCGGCCAGTCGTCACAGCAGCGAAGGCCGCGGGGCTGAGCGTGGCGCTCCACGTCGAGCCCTGGCCGGGACGGACGCCGGGCGCCGTCGTCGCTGCGCTGCGACCGCTGACGGGTCTCGGCATCCGCGACGTCTACGTGTACGACTCGACGAGCTCCCCGGACGACGAGTGGCGGGCGGCGCTCGCAGGGCTCGACGGATTCCGCGTCTTCGCGCACACCTCGCTGCCCGGAAGGGCGCTCAAGGGAGGCTTCCAGGGCCTCTACACCTACGACGTCCTCGTCTACGACGGCAGCTCGTTCGGTCGAATGTGCGCAGGAGCGCGCCGGCTCGGGCTCGTCTGCGCGCCGTCCGTCGGCCCGGGTTTCGACGCCTTCCGCGCCACGGGCGACGCGCGTGTCCGCCAGCGGAACGACGGCGGCGTCTACGACCACATGTGGCAAGCCGCCGTCCGGGCGTCACCCGACGTCGTGACGATCACGAGCTACAACGAGTGGCACGAGGGCACGCAGATCGAGCCCGCGCGCGCAACCGGTGGGTACCTGACCTACGACGGGGCGTGGGGGCGGAAGGGCACGGACGCGCAGCGGGCCTATCTCGACCGCACCGCCTACTGGGTCGAGCGCCTGCGCGGCGTGAGGGCGACGACCGCGCGCGTGTCGCGCGCTCAGTAGAGCGCAGTCGCGAGGCGGCGCCGGTAGTCCGACACGACCGGGTCGTCCTGGCCGAGCTGCTCGAAGAGCGCTACGGCCACCTCCCGCAGCCGGTCGCGCTCTTCGGCCGCGGCACCCGGAACGGCGTCGACGATCAGGTCGAGCGCGCGGTCCAGATCGCCTGCGTCGACCGCGGCGACGACGTCGGGCAGCTCGCCGGCGGCGCGGAGCTCCTCGACGAGCGCCCCGGCGCGCGGAGGCGCCAGCAGCTCGTCGAGAAAGGTCGCGACCGCGGCGCGCGACTGCGCTCCGACGAACTGGCTCACGACCTTGCCGTCCCGGAACGCTTTGACCGCGGGGATCCCGCTCACGGAGAACTGTGCGGCGAGCGCCTGGTTCGCGTCGACGTCGAGCTTGACCAGCTCGACCGCGCCCTCCCGCGCTTCGATCTCCCCCTCGAGGACGGGAGCGAGGGCATGACACGGGCCGCACCACTCGGCCCAGAAGTCGACCACCACCGGCACCTCGTGGGAGCGTTCGAGGACGACGGTGTCGAAGGTCTGCTCGGTGGCGTCCATCGCTCGAGCCAGCGTAGCTGTGGGGAATACCTTGTCCGCGCCGGACATGTCTTCCTGCCTGGCACGAAGACACGGCTCCCGCGGCCGTGTCCGGCGCGCGTATCTACGCGCCGGGCACGCCCCGACCCGGGGGCAGAACCACGTCGGCGCCGCAGCCGGCGACGAGCGCCGCCCGCACGTGCTCGGGTGCCACGCCGCGGAGCGACCGGTGACGGGGGTCGACCTCGATCTCGTCCCATGCCTCGAGCCCGAGCGCTCGGGCGCCGTTTGCGCCGCCGATCGCCCACAGCTCGTCCGTCGCGAAGATGCCGCGTCGGCCCTCCTGACGCCGCGCGATTCCCTCGAGCTCGCGGAGCTCCTCGAACGGGTCGATCCGGACGTTGGAGTCCGAGCCGATGCACAGCGGGATGCCACGGTGCCGCACCCGGACTGCGGGAAGGAAGCCGTCGCCCAGATCCGCCTCGGTCGTCGGGCACGCGCAGATCGTCGACCCGCTGTCGCGCAGGAGATCGAGCTCTGCGCCGTTCGCGTGGGTCGCGTGGACGACCGTCGTGTGCGCTCCGAGGCAGCCGGAGTCGGCGAGCAGCTCGATCGGACGGAGGCGGTGCTCCGCGAGGCATTCCTCGATCTCGCGGGGCTGCTCGTCGGCGTGGACGTGGAGGGGGAGACCCTCGGCCGCCGCGTAGCGGCCCAGCTCGACGAGCCAGTCCCTGGGGCACGCGCGCACCGAGTGGGGCGCCACCCCGACCCCGATCCCGCGGGCGCGGAGCGTCTCGACCTGTTCGAGGTACGCCGTGACGGTCGGCTGGCGCATCCGTTCGAGCCCACCGCGCGCGTAGGCGACGTAGAGGCAAACGAAGCCGATGCCCGCCTCGGCGGCCGCCTCGGCAGCAGCCAGCGCCGAGTCGGGGCCGAGGTAGTGGAACTCGCCCACGGCCGTGAACCCCGCGGCGCGCATCTCGCGGTACGTCTCGGCGTAGAGGTCGCGCACGGTCTGCGGCGTCTGGGCGGCGGCTTCCGCGAGCATGCCCTCCCGCCACGACCAGAAGTCGTCGCCCGCAGCCCGGCCTCGAAGGGCGCGCTGGAACGCGTGGCTGTGGGCGTTGACGAGCCCCGGCAACGTCACGGCTCGCGTCACGGGCGACGACACTAACCTACGAGGGGATGCACACCCAGAGCTCGGTCTCCGCGCCGCTCCGGCAGCTGCCGAACATCCTGACGCTCCTCCGCTTCGCGGCGATCCCACTCTTCGTGGTCCTCCTCGCCCAAGAGCAGGACGGCCCGAGCTGGCCGGCGGGCATCGTGTTCGCGCTCGCGGCGATCACCGACCAGCTCGACGGCTGGCTGGCCCGCCGCTGGAGCGTGGAGTCTGGGTTCGGGAAGGTCGCCGACCCGCTCGCCGACCGCCTGATGATCGACGTGTGCGTGGTCCTGCTCGTGGTGTACGACCGCCTGCCGTGGATCGCGCTCGTGATCCTGCTGCGTGATCTGCTGCTCGTGGGCGGGTACAAGCTCGTCGTGCCACGGGGCTACGAGTTCGAGGTCTCACGACTGGGGAAGATCGCCACCTGGGGTCTCTACGCATCGCTCGTGCTGGTGCTGGTGACGGAGCGCGACACGTGGTGGCCACTCGCGCTCTTCTGGGTGAGCCTCGGCCTAGCGGTCGCCGCCGCCGGGCAGTACGTGGCCAAGGCGCTGCGCGAGGTCCGCTCGTGAAGGCTGTCGTCATGGCGGGGGGAGAGGGCACCCGACTCCGCCCGCTCACGTCCAACCAGCCGAAGCCGATGGTCCCGATCGTCGGAAAGCCGTGCATGGAGCACATCCTCGACCTGCTCCGGCGGCACGACATGCACGAGGTCGTCGTCACGCTCGCCTTCATGCCCCAGGCGATCAGGACGTACTTCGGGGACGGCACGACCCTCGAGATGGACGTCGACTACTCCGTGGAGGAGCAGCCGCTCGGCACCGCGGGGTCTGTCCGGCTCGCGCGCGAGCGTCTCGACGACACGTTCCTCGTCATCTCGGGTGACGCGCTCTGCGACGTCGACCTGACGGGGCTCGTCGCCGCGCATCGCGAGAAGGGCGCCGCGGTCACCATCGCCCTCAAGTCGGTCGACAACCCACTCGAGTTCGGCATCGTCGTGACCGACGAGGACGGGCGGGTCGAGCGGTTCCTCGAGAAGCCGTCATGGGGCCAGGTCTTCTCGGACACGATCAACACAGGGATTTACGTGCTCGAGCCCGAGGTGCTGCGGCACATCCCCACCGACCGGCCGTACGACTTCTCGAAGGAGCTCTTCCCGCTGCTGCTCGAGATGGGCCGGCCGATCTACGGTCATGTGCTCGACGGCTATTGGCAGGACATCGGCAACCTCGAGCAGTTCCGGCAGGCGAACTTCGACGCGCTCGACGGCCGAGTGCAACTCGACATCCCCGGCCTGCGCCTGCGCGGCAACGTGTGGGTCAGCGAGGAGGTCGACATCAACGAGGTCGCCGGCGTCGCCGGCCCGGCCTTCATCGGCGCCAACTGCCGGATCGCGGACGGCGCGTCGATCGGTGCCCACGCGGTGCTCTCACAGGGTGTGATCGTCCGCGAGGGCGCGCGTGTCACGCGCAGCGTCGTCGACGCGGGTTCCTACCTCGGCCGGAGCTCCGTGGTCGAGGGGGCGATCATCGGCCGCGGCTGCGACCTGCGCGACCACGTCCGCGTGCACGAGGGCGTCGCGATCGGCGACCAGGTGACGATCGGTCCGGAGGCGACGCTCTTCCCGGGTGTCCGCGTCTACCCGTTCAAGGAGATCGAGACCGGGGCGCAGATCCACGAGAGCGTCGTCTGGGAGACCCGCGCGGCGAGCACGCCGTTCGGCCGGGAAGGAGCGACGGGCCTCGTCAACGTCGATCTCACGCCCGAGACGGCCGTCCGGCTCGCGGCCGCCCTCGGCACAGCGCTCCGCCGCGGTGATCGCGTCGTCGCGAGCCGCGCCTCCGCCGACGCCTGCCGCATGATCCAGCGCGCGATCATCTCCGGGCTCACCTCGACCGGCGTGCACGTCGCCGACCTGCGGATCTCGCCGGCCGCCGTGACCCGCCATGTCCTGAAGACGCAGGCGCTCCAGGCGGGGATCCACGTCGGTCGCTCGAGCGTCGACCCGGAAATGATCGACGTGCGGTTCTTCGAGTGGCCCGGGAACCAGATGACGGCGACCCTCCAGAAGGAGGTCGAGAAGCACTTCAGCCGCCACGAGCTTCGGCGCGCGACGTTCGCCGAGGTGGGGGAGACCACGTACCCCGCGCGCGTTCGGGAGAGCTACGCGCAGGACATCCTCGACTCGCTCGACGCCGAGGCGGTGCGCAGGCGGCGGTTCCGCGTCGCACTCGACTACGGCTACTCGCCGGCGGCGTTCACGCTTCCGCTCGTCCTCGGCCCCCTCGGCGTCGAGGCGATCGCGGCCCACGGCTTCTTCGTCGAGGACGTCGCCGACGAGCTCGGCACCGTCGATGCCCGCAGGATCGTGACGGGCGTTCGTGCCGATCTCGGTGTGGTGCTCGACCGGGCGGCCGAACGGCTGCTGCTCGTCGACGAGCGCGGGGAGGCCGTTCCGGCGGACCTCGGCATGCTGCTCGTCGTCAAGCTGCTCGTGCTCGCGGGACGGGAGGGGCGGATCGCCGTGCCCATCACGGCGACGGACCGGGTCGACGAGCTCGTGGCGGGCTCAGCCCTCGAGATCGTCCGGACGCAGCATTCGCTCGGCGACCTGACGCGCGCGGCCACGGAGGACGGCGTCGTGCTCGCGGTCGCGCCCACCGGCGGCTTCGTGTTCCCGGACGTCGTCCCCGGCTACGACGCGGTGACGACGGTGTGCAGACTGCTCGAGCTGCTCGCGGGCCAGGAACCCCCGATCTCCGAGCTCGTCGCGCAGCTGCCGCGGCCGACGCTGGTGCATCGCGAGCTTCCTTGCCCGTGGAGCCGCAAGGGCCTCGTCATGCGGCTCGTCAACGAGCAGCTGGCCGACCGGCGGCTCGACCTGATGGACGGTGTCAAGGCCTATGACGACCGTGGTTGGGTCCAGGTGCTCCCCGACCCCGACGAGCCGCTCGTGCACGTCTACGCCGAGGGCGAGACCGAGGAGCTCACCGGCGAGCTCGCAGGTGAGGTCGCGGGGTTCGTCGAGGTGATCGTGCAGGGAGAAGGGGTCGAACAGCGAACGTTGGAGCAAGCCTCAAGCTGAGGTTGACCCCTCGGCTGCTCTCCTGCTTCAATCCGTCGTTCTCCGACGAAAGGTGTCAGTGAGCCCCGTGAACGCGCTTCCCGACCTCGCCAGCCTGAGCGACGACGACCTCGAACGCCTGGTCCGGGCCACCGAAGACGAGGAGGAGGCGATCTCGAAGCGTCGGAGGCGGCTGCACGAGCGCATCGACGCGCTCCGCGCCGAGCGCGTGACGCGGCTACGCGGTCAGGTTGCAGCCGGAACGCTCGCGGTGCCGTCTCCCGAGACGCTCGAGCGCCCGATCTTCGAGGGGACGGGCGAGCCTCCCGCCGAGCGCGCCGAGGACGAGGCGCTGCCCGATCCCGCCGGGCTGTCGGACGACGAGCTGCGCGCGACCATCATCTCGTTCGAGCAGGAGGAGGACGACATCTCGCTCCACCGCCGCGTGCTGCATGGCCGCATCGACATCCTCCGCGCCGAGCGCGAGCGCCGCCGCAGGGGGCGGCACGTCGACCCCGGGGAGCTCGGGCCGATCCTCGGCGGGCCGCGATGAGCCATGTCTACTGCCCGGAGTGCGGTTTCCAGAACCCCGAGGCGGCGAACTACTGCGCACGCTGCGGCGCTTACCTCCGCCGTGACGAGCAGGGGGAGACGACGTTGAGCCTCGATCTCGACGACCTGGGGCACGAGGGACTGCCCTCCGGCGAGCCACGTGGGCCGGCGCTCGTCGTCCGAGCCGGCGGAGGCCGCGCGGGGGAGACGTTCGAGATGGCCGGCCTGCGGACGCTGATCGGCCGCTCGCCCGACTGCCACGTGTTTCTCGACGACGTCACCGTGTCGCGCCGGCACGCGGAGGTCGTCCACGAGAACGAGGACTACGTGATCCGTGACCTGGGCAGCCTCAACGGGACGTTCGTCAACCGGCACCGGATCGAGAGCTCTGTGCTGGCCACGGACGACGAGGTGCAGATCGGCAAGTACCGGATGACGTTCCTTCTCCCATGAGCAACGCTTGCCTGCAACTCGCGTTCGTGGGGGAAACCGAGGTCGGCCCATGAGCACCACCACCGAGCCGACCGCGACACAGCCGCGCCTGCACACGATCGGGGCCGTCTGTGAGCGACTCCGCGCCGAGTTCCCCGACATCTCGATCTCGAAGATCCGCTACCTCGAGGACCAGGGCCTACTCAGCCCGCGGCGGACCCGCGGCGGCTACCGGCTCTTCTCCGAGGGTGACGTCGAGCGCCTGGAGACGATCCTGCGCCTGCAGCGGGACGAGTTTCTCCCGCTCCGCGTGATCCGTGACTCCCTCGACCTCCGCGGGACGACCCCAGCCAAGCGCCGTGCACCGGCGCTGCGCGATTCGGGCGGCGAGATCGACCTTCCCGCGCTGTGCCAGAGGGCCGGGATCACGCCCGACTTCGCGCGCCGACTCGAGGAGTACGACCTCGTGACGCCGCGGATCGAGGCCGGGGAGCGGATCTACCGAGAGAGCGACGTCGAGATCGCCGCCGCGTGCGGCCGGCTTGCGCGCCACGGCCTCGATGCCCGCCACCTGCGCGCCTTTCGGACCGCGGCGGGGAGGCAGTCGGCGCTGCTCGAACAGCTCGTCGCGCCGGGGCTGCGGTCGCGCGACCTCGAGCGACGACGCGCGGCGCTCGACGACCTGGAGGCGCTCGCCGGCGTTGCGACCGAGCTCGCGCAGCACCTGCTCGTCCGCGACCTGAGGGAGGCATCCGAACGATGACGATCGAGGAGCTGAAGGCACTCGTGCGTGACGTGCCCGACTTCCCGACCGAGGGCATCGTCTTCAAGGACCTGATGCCTCTGATCGGGAACGGCGAGGCGTTTCATGCGACGATCGAGCAGCTCGCCGAGTGGGCGGGGCCCCGTTCGCCGGACATCATCCTCGGTGCGGAGGCCCGGGGGTTCATCTTCGGCGGGGCGCTCGCATACGAGCTCGGTTGCGGCTTCGTTCCGGCGCGCAAGCCGGGAAAGCTGCCGTGGGAGAAGGTTCGCGCGACGTACGACCTGGAGTACGGAAGCGACTCGCTCGAGATTCACGCCGATGCGCTGGCCGCCGGCTCCCGGGTGATCGTGCTCGACGACGTGCTCGCGACCGGAGGGACAGCGCACGCGAAGGTCGAGCTCGTCGAGCGGCTCGGCGGCGAGGTCGTGGGCGCCCTGTTCGTGATCGAGCTCACGTTCCTCGACGGACGCGCGAAGCTCGACGGGACCGACGTCCACGCCTTGATCGCGTACTAGAGCTCGGTCGACACCGTCCGACCGGGCGGCTACACCTAGTTCATGGGCGGTGTCGACGCGCTCACCGGGCGGTTTCGGCTTCCGTGCCCGACGGCCGGCTGGTGCCGGGTCCAGCTCTCGGCCTTCAGAGCGATCGAGAGACTCGACGGCTCCGCGCATCCGGCCGTCTATCGCGTCGTCTTCGCGTGCACATGCGGTGCCGACCATGTTGCGCTCGTGGGTCACGACGATCTCGACTGGTCGCCGCTCGGCCTGGGAGACGACGGGACGTACGTCAACCTGATGACGTCGCGCACGGACGACCTCGCGACCGAGCTGACGGGGCTCGCGTCGGCGCGAATCGGTCGCGGCCAGTGGCCGTGGTGCTTCTTCTGCTGCCGCGAGGACATGCCGCGTCCGGTGACGCCATCGGCGTTCCGACATCTCGAGCCGTACGTCGGCACGATGGCGGTCGCGATTCGCTGCCCTGCGTGCGGATCGACGTCGATCAATCTCGTGAGCCGCCCGCATGTCGACGTCCCCTTTCACTCCGACCCGCGGATCGGCGTCGCATTGCGCGCGTTCGGGGACGATGCGTTGACGACCACGGAGGCGTTTCGCGCGGAGCTCGACTCCGCGACCTTCGACGAACGGGCGCTGGCGCGCTGATGGGTGAGGGCTCGTTCACTCCCGGGAGGGATCACCCCGACCTCGGGCGCCGGCCGATTCGGAAAGGCATGGGATCAGCCGTCGATTCAACCCCAGCGGATACCGCTGCGCGCAACCTGCAACTTCTCCGCGACTGCCTCGCTCTGGGGCGTCCGGGACGCCGCCGACCGCCGGCCAAGGTCCGGCTCGAGGAGGCTCTCGGCCCGGAGCTGGCCCGGAAGCTCGTCAGGAGCCTGAGCCCGGACCGCGGATAACCCGGCACCGCCGTCGCCGGGAGGCTGCCCGACCTAGCGCTGGTCGCGTGGGTCGGGCTCGCCGCGCGTGCGTACGAGCAGGAACACGAGGAATGCGACGACGAGTGAGAGCACGAGCGCGGTTGCCTTCGAGACTTCGATGGCGACCATGCCCAGGTAGAGGACGAGGAAGAACACGACCGCCCAGATGAAGCTCTGGACGCCCCGGTCGACGCTGGGCGAGCGCAGGTGCATCGCCCGCATCCTAGTGACACCGTTGAGCGACCGCGTGACCTGCGCGCATGGGCTCGGCTGTGGATCGATTGGTGCCGGGACGACACGAAGGCGTGAACCACACGTCACGGTTTTCGCGTTACGCTCGAGGCGTGGGGAGGAGGTCGGTGGCCCGGGAGACGGCCAGCCGGGACATGTCCGTCGCGGACAAGGAGAGATCCACGCAGCGTGCCCAAGGCGGCGAGCGCGATACGTCTCGTAGGGCCGGCAGTCGCACGGGCCGCCGCGTTTCGCGGGGCTCGCAAGGGCCGGCACGTTCGCCGGGGCCGGCAGGTCGCAGGGCTGCCGCAAGCGCTTCGCCGGGTCGCCGGAAGCGGGATGCCACGGGAGGAATCCACCCGTCGGATTCCCCCAATGCGGACCAAAGAGATTCACCGAGCCGGTGGCGCTTTCGTCCACCTGCCACGTCGACCTTCCGCTTGCGCGTAGTGCCTGCGTGACGGGCTTCGACCTAGTCGCGCTCCGTGCTCGGTGCACGGCCAACCTACGGTCTGACGCGCGGCCGGTCAAGCGCGCGCGGAACGCGAAACGCGCAATTTGCGTCGTTTCCGTTTCGGCCTCGTCTCCGACCGGTGAACCACGTCCCACCGGCCGCCACACGACTACGATCCGGCCGTGCGCGGCCGACGGACGTACGTGCTCGCGGCCGCGCTGCTCGGCGTCGCGGCTCTGCTCGCGGCCCTCGGAGTGGGGGACGCACCGGGATTCCCGGACTGGCAGGCTTTCGTGCTCGGGGTCGTCCAGGGCGCGACCGAGCTCTTGCCGGTCTCGTCATCTGGCCATCTGATCCTCGTCCCATGGGTCGGCGACTGGACGTTCCTCGAGACGCACGACGACTTCAACCAGACCTTCGACGTCGCGCTCCACCTCGGCACGATGCTCGCCGTCGTGGGGTACTTCGCACGCGACCTA
Source organism: Gaiella sp. (assembly GCF_035558935.1). Lineage (GTDB taxonomy): Bacteria > Actinomycetota > Thermoleophilia > Gaiellales > Gaiellaceae > Gaiella. The sequence continues at coordinate 25,538 of NZ_DATMBZ010000063.1, forward strand.
TGGGCGATGGTGCTCGCCTTCTTCCGCACGCTCCGGACCCGGCGACTCGAGACGGCCGACGAGCGCCTGGCCTGGATCGTCCTCGTCGCGACGATCCCTGCCGGCATCGTCGGGCTCGCTCTCGAGGACACGATCACGGCGCACCTGGGCGAGCCCTGGCAGATCGCGATCCTCCTCTCCGTGTTCGCGCTCCTGCTCTGGCTGGTCGACCGCCGCCCGGCGACGAGGGACGCGCACGAGCTGTCGCTCAAGGAGGGCCTCGCGGTGGGCATTGCACAGGCACTGGCGCTCATGCCGGGCGTCTCGCGCTCGGGAATCACCATCACCGCGGGACGCCTCTTCCGCCTCGACCGCGACGCAGCGGCGCGCCTCTCCTTCCTCCTGCTCGTTCCCACGGTGCTCGGGGCTGTCGTGCTCAAGGGCGTGAAGGATGTCCTGCTCGGAGACCTGCCCCCGGGCTGGAAAGGGCCGTTCGTGGTCGGAGTGCTCGCGGCGTGGGGGACGGGCCTGCTCGCGATCGAATGGCTCCTCGGCTATGTGCGCCGCCACACGTACGGGCTGTTCGTCGTCTACCGCCTCGTCGTCGCCGCCCTCATCGTGCTCCTCATCGTCGTGGGCGCGCGTGAGGCAAGCTTCTGAGATGCGCGTCGACGTAGGCGATATCGAGCTCTACGTGCACGAGAGAGGGGATGGGAGCCCGATCGTCGCGCTCCACGGCGGCCCCGGGCTCGACGGCTCCGTGTGGTTTCCCGCGCTCGATGCGCTCGCCGAAGACGGGTTCCGGATCCTCGCGGTCGACCACCGCGGCAACGGCCGTTCCGACGCCGGCGATCCCGCGCTCTGGACCGTCGCCAGGATGGCCGACGACGTCGAGGCCCTCATCCAGGGCCTGGGGTTGGAAGACCCCGTCCTGATCGGCTGGAGCTTCGGCAGCTTCGTCGCGCAGAGCCACATGGCGCGGCATGGGACTTCCGCGGCGTACGTGCTGATGGGCACGGTCGCCGAGCCCGCCGCGCTGCACGGCGTCTACGACCGGCTTGCCGCCTTCCAGCCCGAGCATCTGCGTGCGCAGGTGACCGAGTCGTGGGAGCGCGAATCGAGCGTCCAGACGCCGGAGGAGAGCAAGCAGCTGCTGGCCGACCAGATGCCGTTCCACGTTGCCGACCCGGAAGGCCCGCTCGTTCGGTGGCTCGTCGAGAACGACCGCGTCGTCTACCGGCCCGACGTGCTCCGGCATTTCGCGACGGGCGGGGAGTACGGGCTCGTCGACCACCGCGAGGCTCTCCGGTCGTTCTCGCGCCCGGTGCTCGTCCTGAGCGGTGCCCACGACCGCACGACCCCGCCCGAGAGCGCGCAGGAGCTCGTGGACGCGCTCCCGACCGCCGAGCACCTAGTCATCGAGGGTGCCGCTCACATGATCCCCTACGAGCAGCCAGAGGCGTTCCTGACCGCACTGCGGTCGTTTCTCGCCCGCATCTGAGGCGGGTGGGCGGGGAAGACGTCCTCGCAGGACACCAAAGCTCCGCAGTCTTCCTGCTACTTGACATAACGTCGATTACCGTGCGTTAACGCACGACTGGCAATCACGGCGCCGCTCAGGCGAGTGTGGACTGCCTTCGGGCCTGTCAGTGCGGCGTGTCGTCGTGCTCGTCGATGTCCGAACTGTTGCGCCCATTCCTGTTCGTGACCTTGAGGACGAGCCAGATCGGCACGGCGATGACGATTGCCAAGATGACGAAACTCCACACCGTTACAGCGAGGGGCGCTCCCATCTCGCCGACGATACGGGCGTAGTCGGACGACTGGTCGGCTGCGTGAACAGAGTTGAACCTGCGCTGACGGCTCAACGCCGCTCCGCGCTGCAGATCCCGCAGTGCGGCTGGAGTTGACCGAGCTCGTCCGGAAAGAAGCGCCAGCCATGGCTCTCGGCGTCGACTTCGCTCTCGACGGTCGCGCCGCAGTCGACGCAGCGTACGAACCAGTCGAGCATGCGCAGCGCCGACGCGCAGCTCAGGCAGTACGTCCCCGGGACGGGAGCGGCCGGCGGGCTGATTGTCCAGCCGTGCTCGAGCATGCCGGCCTCGCGGGCGCTCCGCCCGCATCCGTCACAGCGCGCAGGCGCGCCCCGGCGTTCCACCTGACCCTGGCCTTCCATCCTCCCCTGAGACCCACCCTACGGACGTTCGGCCCGGACGCCAGCGCTCGATTCCCGTGTGAGAGGGGTTGCGAGCATCGGCGAACTGTGGGAACCTCGTGGAGCAGCGCCCCCCATCGCGCACGGTCGTCGTTCCCCGCCTCCCGTGTCCACCGTCGACATCGAGACCCTGCTGTCGCAGGACGACCTGCGGGCCCTGCTCGAGAATTGCGAGCAGACCGGCTCGATCCGTGCGCCGGACGTGAACGAGATCGTCGAGACGCACGAGCTCACCGGGCTCGAACAGGAGGCGCTCGTCCGCGAGCTCGACAAGCGCGGGATCGAGATCGTCGAGGCGCCGCCCGTCGAGCGCGCGCCCGTCGCGCCGGCACCCGTGGAGTCGACCACCGACGCGCTTCAGCTCTTCCTCCGGGAGGCTGGACGCCACCGTCTGCTGACGGCGGCGCAGGAGGTTGCCCTCGCGAAGCGGATCGAGCGCGGCGACGAGGGAGCGAAGGCGGAGATGATCCAGTCGAACCTCCGGCTGGTCGTCTCGATCGCGAAGAACTACCGCAACCAGGGCCTTCCGTTCCTCGACCTGATCCAGGAAGGGACGCTCGGCCTGATCCGCGCGGTCGAGAAGTTCGACTGGCGCCGCGGCTTCAAGTTCTCGACCTACGCAACGTGGTGGATCAGGCAGGCAGTGGCGCGGGCGCTCGCAGACAAGGCCCGGACGATCCGGATGCCCGTGCACATCGTCGAGCGGCTGCAGAAGATCAACCGCGCCGAAAGGTCGCTGTGGACGCAGCTGGGCCGAGAGCCGACCCTCGACGAGGTGGCGGACGAGGCGTCGCTCACGCCGCAGCAGGTGCTCGAGGTGCGGGCGGCCGCCCGGGCGTCGACGAGCCTGGATGCGCCGATCGGCGACGAGGAGGATGCGGTGCTCGGTGACTTCGTCGCCGGCGACGAGCCGCTGCCGGAGGATGCTGTCGACGTCGAGCTGCGGCGGCAGGTGCTCCGAAACGCGCTCCTCTCGCTCCCCGACCGCGAGCGCGAGGTCGTGACCATGCGCTACGGCATCGACGGCGATGAGCCGCGCACGCTGGAGGAGATTGGGCGGCGGCTCGGCCTCACGCGCGAGCGGGTGCGCCAGATCGAGCTCGACTCGCTTCGGCGGCTGTCCCTCCTACGGGAGATGCAGGCCGTCCAGGGCTGAGCGGCGGTCCTGGCTCAGGCGCGCAGGTAGAGCTCGAGCCCCGGCGCCGCGTGGCGCAGCTCGCGGAGGGCACGGGTCTCCAGCTGACGGACCCGTTCCCGCGTGATTCCCAGCTCGACGCCGACCTGCTCGAGCGTCCTCCCCCCCGACCCGTCCAGGCCGTAGCGGAGCACGAGCACGCGCTGGAGGCGCGGCTTGAGCTGTGACAGGGCCCGCGCCAGCTCGGTGGAGCGCAGCCGGAGCGCCGTCTCGGCCTCGGGGCCGGCCGCGTTCGGGTCCTCGATCAGGTCGCTCATCACGCTCTCGCCGTCGCCGACAGGGGTCTCGAGGCTCACGTGGTCCTGGACGAGGTCGAGCAGCTCCGAGACGCGGAGCGGCGTCAGCTCCGTCTCGGCCGCGATCTCGTCGAATGACGGGTCGCGGCTCAGCTGCTGGCCCAGCGCCCGCCGTGCCCGCTGCACCCGGCGAACCTGGTCTGCGATGTGGACCGGCAGCCGGATCGTGCGGCTCTGCTCGGCGAGGGCCCGCTGGACGGCCTGGCGGATCCACCACGTGGCGTACGTCGAGAGCTTGAAGCCCATCGTCCAGTCGAACTTGTCGACGGCTCGCATGAGCCCGAGGTTCCCCTCCTGGATGAGATCGAGCAGCGGGACGTCGGCGCGGGTGTAGTTGCGCGTGATCGACATCACGAGCCGGAGGTTCGACTCGACGAGCCTGCGACGCGCGACCTCGTCGCCATCGTCCTTGCGACGCGCGAGCTCGCGCTCTTCGGCCGGCGTGAGGAGCCGGCCGTCGCCGATCGCGCGGACGTAGAGCTTCAAGGGATCCTGGATCGGTTCCCCGGTCTCGACCTCGTCGTGCGTCTCGTGCGCAGGGTCGAACAGTGGTTCTGCCGCATGCTCCACGAGAGGGGTATCGGCGGCTCGCGTCCCCCGCTTGAGGCATTTCTCGGATCGCGTGTCGCGGCGATGCCAGGAGTCGAGTGGCGGAATCCGAACACGTTGCTCACGGCTCGCCGACTACGGTGGGCGAGGCCGTCCGGCGTCTACGGTAGGAGAGCGGTAGAAATGTGCGGCATCGCTGGCTACAGCTTCGGGCCCGCTTCGCGGATGAACCGAACGCTGGCCGCGCAGGCGCTTCTCGCCGGCATCGCCGAGCGTGGCGCCGACGCCGTCGGATATGCGCACCGCGATGCCGGGCAGCTCGAGGTGCACAAGCAGCAGACCGGGGCGAGCGCCCTCCTCGACGCGGTCCTGGTCCCCTCCACCACCCGGCAGGTCCTCGTCCATGTCCGCGACTACACGAAGGGACACCCGACGATCGCCGCGAACAACCACCCCGTCCGGCACGGGCGGGTGACGGGCGTGCACAACGGCATCATCGCCAACGACGAGGAGCTCTTCGCGCGTCACGGGATCGAACGCGACGAGCCCGACATGAGCGTGGATTCGGAGATCATCTTCGCGCTCGTCGAGTCACGCGGAACGTCGCCGGACGTGCTCGAGGAGCTCGTCGGAGCGATGGCCGCGGCCTGGATCGACGAGCGGCGACCCGACGTCCTGCACGTCGCGCGCGGCATCGGCCGCCCGCTCTGGATCGCGCGCGGCCGCCACGAGGTGCTGTTCGCCTCGACACGAGCTGCGCTCGAGGTCGCCGAACGGGCGCTCCGCACGACGTTCCGCAAGACAGAGGTCGAGGAGGGACGGCTGCTCGCGCTCGAGGACGGCACGCTCGTCGAGGAGCGCCGTTTCGCGCCCGACCGGAGCTACCGCGAGGAGTCCGAGCTCCCGGCGGTACGCGCGCCGCACGAGGGCCGGTTCTGTCTCGAGCGGCTCGCTGCGCTCACCACGCCCGCGTAGCCGGCTCGGTCAGAGCGCCAGCGCCCCGTCCTGCGCGACGCTCACTCCCTCCTCGTGCAGGCGCTCGCGGACGAGGTACTGGAACGCCGACCACGCTCCCGGCTGGACGTCGACCATGCGGTAGACCTGCCATTCGGAGAGAAGCTTCGGATCGCGGGAGCGGGCGTCCTTCCACTCCGCCATCTTCGGCAGATGCCCGAGCTCTCGTGCGAGCACGGCGCCGTCGGCGATCGCGCGCTCGAGACGCTCCTCGCCGATCGGGACGTCGAAGCCAGCCTCCTTGAGCGCCGCCGCCAGCGAGCCGAACGTGTGCCAGATCAACGACTTCGAGGCCATACGCCCGCGCCGCGCCTCGATATCGCGCACCGTCGGCGCGCGGCCGAGCTCGTCCCCCAGCTCGCGGAGCTGCGTGAGCAGCTCGTCACGGCTGATGAAGCGCCGCGGCTGGAGGCCGGCCGCCCGCTTCGCCGCGTTCCACGTTCCGAAGTGCTCGATCACCGTCTGTGGGTGCACCGTCGCATCCGGGTCCGCCGCGAACTCACGCATCGTCGGGGAGCGACCGAGCCGCTCCGCCGAGGCGCGCAGCTCGGTGAGGATCTCGTCGTCCGTATACCGACGTCGCAGCCCGGAGCGGAAGGCGGCGAGAGCCTCCACATCGATCCCTTCGAGTGCGGGATGGCGGCGACGAGGACGGGTCATGCAATCATGCTAGATCATCACGGACATTTTGCAAGGCGAGCAGAGCGGGAGGCTTCGACTACGCTCGCCCGGATGGGAGCAAGGCTCGCGCTCGAGACCTCCGCCGCCAGGCTCGTCGGGCGGCTGTCCCGCGCCGCAGGTCGCGGAGGCGGCACGACGCTTCCGGGCAAGCTCGTCTGGAAGCTCGACCCCGGGGCACTCGACGCGCTCGCCGGCGCTCTTCCCCACGGCGTGGCGCTGGTCTCGGCGACGAACGGCAAGACGACCACGACTGCAATGGCGAGCTCGATCCTCTCGCCTGTCCACCGCCTCGCATGGAACCGGTCCGGCGCGAACCTCGCCTCCGGAGTCGCTTCGACACTCCTGGCGGCCAGGGACGCCGAGCTCGGGCTCCTGGAGGTGGACGAGTTCGCGCTGCCCGAGGTGATGCGGCGCACGCGGCCCCGCGTCGTCTGCCTCGCGAACCTGTTCCGGGACCAGCTCGACCGCTACGGCGAGCTCGAGCACATCGCGGAGCGGTGGCGGGACGCCGTCGCGGCGGTCGGCGACGACACGACGATCGTCGCGAACGCCGACGACCCGCTCGTCGCGGCGCTGGCCGAGGGCCGTCGACGACTCCGCTTCGGCGTCGACGATCCGCGCCTCTCGCGGGCGACCCTGCAGCACGCCTCGGATTCGAAGTACTGCATCCGCTGCGGGCATCCGTATCGCTACGGGGCCGTCTACGTCGGCCATCTCGGCGACTACCGCTGCGACTCGTGCGGGCACGCTCGCCCCCCACTCGACGTCGCAGCGCGCGAGATCGTGCCCGACGGCCTGCAGGGTGTCTCCTTCGGGCTCGTGACACCGCGTGGCGAGGCTCGGATACGGCTCGCCGTGCCGGGGCTCTACAACGTCTACAACGCGCTCGCGGCGGCGTCGCTGGCGTTGTCGCTCGACGTCGAGCTCGACGCGGTGGTAGCCGGCCTCGAGCGCTTCCGGGCTGCGTTCGGGCGCTTCGAGCGGTTCACCGCCGGCGACCGCGGTGTCCTGCTGCTTCTGATCAAGAACCCGGCGGGAGCGAACGAGGTGCTTCGGACGCTCGAGGAGGGCGGTGTGCCCGAGACCCTCGTCGTCGCTCTCAACGACCGGATCGCGGACGGCCGTGACGTCTCGTGGATCTGGGACGTCGACTTCGAGCCGCTCCTCGAGCAAGCGGGCCGCATCGTCGTGAGCGGCGAGCGCGCGGCAGAGCTCGCCCTGCGGTTCACCTACGCAGGCTTTCCGCGCGAGCGTCTCGACGTCGTCCCCGACCTCGGGAAGGCGCTCGACCGGGGGCTCGCGCTGATTCCTCCCGGTGCCGAGCTCGTCCTGCTGCCGACGTACACGGCGATGCTGGAGCTCCGGCGGATCGCGACCGAGCGCGGCCTCACGCGGCCGTTCTGGGAGGGTGACGGCGCCCCATGATCATCCGCGTCGGGCATCTCTACCCGGAGTACCTGAACATCTACGCCGATCGCGGGAACATCGCGGTCTTCACCCGCCGCGCGGAGGCGCGCGGGCACGAGCTTCGCGTCGAGCCGGTCACGGTCGGCACGCCGCTCGAGGCCGGAGCGCACGACCTCCTGTACGTCGGGGGCGGCCAGGATCGCGAGCAGGGAATGATCGCGCCCGACCTCGAGGCGCGCGGGGACGCCATCCGCGAAGCCGTGGACGCCGGCGCTGCGGTGCTCGCCGTGTGCGGCGGCTACCAGCTGCTCGGGCGCGGTTACCGCGACCGGGACGGGTCCTGGCTCGCGGGTGCGGGATTGTTCCCACTCGAGACGGTCGCAGGCGAGACGCGCATGATCGGCGACGTCCTGCTCGAGAGTACGCTCGCGGAGGCCCCCGGACGGACGATCGCCGGGTTCGAGAACCACGCTGGCCGCACTATTCTCGACGACGACTCGCAGCCGCTCGGCCGGGTCGTCTCGGGCTACGGCAACGACGGCAGCTCCGGCTTCGAGGGGTGCCGCATCGCGCGCGCGGTCGGGACGTACCTGCACGGCCCCCTGTTGCCGCGGAACCCATGGCTCGCCGACCTTCTTCTCTCATGGGCGATCGGGCACGCGACCGGAGACGATCCCGAGGCCCTTCCTCCGCTCGACGACGAGCTCGAGCGGCAGGCGCACGAGGTCGCTGCGGGCCGGGCCCGTGTGCGCGGCGGGCGGCCGGCCTGACACGCGTCACTCAGCCCAGCGAGCTCCGAGATAGACGCACGGGTCACCCTGCTGCCAGCGGCTGAGGAAGCGGGCGATCGGGGGATGCAGCGCGATTCCGTCCAGCTCGTCCGGCCGGAACAGGGCATGGCCGCGGACCGCCTCGTCGCTCGAGACGGCGGCTTCGAGCGACCCGTCGAGCTCGCCGGCGAAGACGACATGGACGACGTGCTTCGACCAGAGACTCCGCTCGGGCGAGATCGACTCGACGATCGCGATCGGGCCCTCGACCGGAAGCTCGTCCCGATCCCCGACGAGCCCTGTCTCCTCCGCGAGCTCTCGCTGGAGGGCGTCGACGAGCGTCTCGCCGCTGCGAACGCCGCCTCCCGGCAGCAGCCAGTGCTCCCGTCCCCGCTTTTCGTGGCGGATGAGGAGGATCGAGCCGCGCCAGTGCAGGAGCGCCGAGACGCGGATGCGAGGCTCGGGGCGCACGGACGCTACGTTCCCGAGGAGCCGAGCCCGCCGGCGCCCCGCTCGCTGTCCGGGAGCTCCTCGACCTCGACGAGCTCGAGCCGAGGAAGCTCGACGATCACGAGCTGTGCGATCCGCATGCCCGGCTCGACCACGAACGCGGTGTCGAGGTCGGTGTTGTGGAGGATCACCTTGACCTCCCCGCGATAGCCGGCGTCGATCAGACCGGGGGCATTGACGGCTCCCAGCCCATGACGCGCGGCAAGGCCCGAGCGCGGCACGACGAACGCCGCATGACCGGCCGGAAGCGCGACGGCGATGCCGGTTCCGACGACCGCGCGCTCTCCGGGGCGAAGCTCGGCCCGGTCGCATGCAGCGAGATCGAAGCCGGCGTCCCCGGGGTAGGCCTGGACGGGCAGGACCGCGTCGGGCCTCAGGCGCGTCACCGCGACCTCCCCGGTCGAGACGGTCACCGGTCGCACTACGCGCTCTCCGCCTCCGACTCGTCGCCGAGGCCGGACCCCGCGACGAGGAACGGCGCGAAGCGGCGCACCTCACGGTGCGGGAGCCGTGCACGGACGACGACGCCCGCCTCGGTGTCCTTCCGCTCCTCGATCGGCGCGCCGAGCGCATAGAGGTCGGACAGCACGCGGCCCTCGTCGTACGGCACGAGCAGGCGCACCTCGTCGAACCGGTCGGCGAACCGAGCGGCGATCCTCGCCTTCAGCTCCTCGAGGCCCCCACCCGTGACCGCGGAGACGAGGATCGAGTCGGGGAAGCGGTTGGCGATGCGGCGCCGGCCGAGTCGCTCGACCAGGTCGACCTTGTTGACGACGAGCTCGACGGGGATCTCCCCCGCTCCGATCTCCGCGAGCACCGTCTCGACGGCTTCGATCTGCTCGGCGAGCACGTCCTCCGGCAGCGAGCCGTCCACGACGTGCAACACCAGGTCTGCGACCAGTGTCTCCTCGAGCGTCGAGGCGAAGCCCTCCACGAGCTGCGTCGGCAGCCGGCGGATGAAGCCGACGGTGTCGGTGACGAGGTACCGCTTGCCGTCGTGCTCGAATGTTCGCGTCGTCGGGTCGAGCGTCTCGAACAGGCGATCCTCGACGGGGACCTCGGCCCCCGTGAGGGCGTTCAGGAGCGTCGACTTGCCGACGTTCGTGTAGCCCGCGAGCGCCACCGTGGGCGTCTCAGACCGCATGCGTGCCTTGCGCCGAGTCGCGCGGTGCGCGCCGACCTCGCGCAGTCGACGCTTGAGCAGCGTGATGCGCCGGTTGGCCATCCGCCGGTCGCTCTCGAGCTGCGACTCGCCGGGGCCGCGCGTGCCGACGCCGCCTCCGAGGCTGGCGGTGCCGCCACCACCTGCCTGGCGCTCGAGGTGCTTCCACATGCCTCGCATGCGCGGCAGGTTGTACTCGAGCTGCGCGAGCTCGACCTGAAGCTTTCCCTCGGCCGAGACGGCGTGCTGGGCGAAGATGTCCAGGATCAGCTGCGTGCGGTCGACCACGCGGGCCGAGAGCGCGTCCTCGAGCGCACGCTGCTGCACCGGCTGGAGCTCGTCGTCGACGACGAGCACCTCGGCCCGATGGTCGCCGTACGCTCTCTTCAGCTCCTCGAGCTTCCCCTTGCCGACATAGCGGCGCGGATCGGCATGTGCGCGGCGCTGGACGACCTCCCCGACCGGAGCCACGCCCGCCGTGCGCGCGAGCTCGCGGAGCTCGGCCAGCTCCTCGTCGGCGTCGACACCCTGCGGCAGCACGGCGAGGAGCAGTCCACGCTCGGGCTCCGAACCGTCCCGGAGCTCGGGTTCGCCGTCCGTCATCAGCCGAAGTATGCCCCGGCGGGGAGCGGTAGATGATTGATCCCGAGTCGGCGCGCCCCGGGATGGGCCCTGCGTCAAGCAGCCTGGCCGGCTCGCTCGGCGCGCAGGCTGGATCGCCTGGATGCCGAGCGACACCGCCGCGATGCGCCGTACCGCAGGCCCCCATCCGAGGGTGCGATCGATTCGGAATCAATCATCTACGCTCGGCGCCGTGAGCGCCCTTGCAGACAGCCTCGCCGGGCGGACGCTCGAGCTCGTCGACATCCCGTCCGAAAGCCTCCACGAGGAGGCGATTCGCGAGCGGCTGCGCACGCTCGTGCCGGCCCCGTTCGAGGAGGTCTACGGCAGCGACGAGGCGTTCCTGTGGGCCCGCGAACGGCGCGACGGGCTTCCGCTTCTCGTCCTCGCCGGGCACTACGACACCGTTCCGTCACAGGGCAACATCCCGGGTCGCATCGAGGCCGGTGCCGTCCACGGCTGCGGGGCGAGCGACATGAAGGGAGGCGTCGCCGTCGCGCTCGAGCTAATCCGGGAGCTCGCCGTCGGCGAGCCCGGACCGATGGACGTCGCCCTCCTCCTTTTCGGACGCGAGGAGCTCCCACCGCAGCACAACCCGCTCCCCGCGTTGTTCGACCGGTGTCCCCTCGTCCGAGAGGCCGATCTCGCGGTGTTGCTCGAGCCGACCGACCTGACGATTCAGGCGGGTTGCGTAGGCAATCTCTCCGCCCGTGTCACGTTCAGCGGCGTCAGCGGCCATTCGGCGCGCCCCTGGCTCGCGGACAACGCCGTCCACCGTGCGATCGAGGGTCTTGCACGGGTCGCGACGCACGAGCGTCGCGAGGCGGTGATCGACGGCCTGCCGTTCTACGAGGTCGTCTCGGTCACGCGGCTCGAGGGGGGCGTCGCCGACAACGTCGTGCCCGATCGGGCCGTCGCGACGGTCAACCTCCGCTATCCGCCGGATCGCGCGCCGGAGGACGCCGAGGAGCTTCTCCGGTCGCTCGTGCCGACGGACGCGGAGGTCGACGTCGTGGGCAACTCGCTGCCGGGCGCGGTCGCGATCGACGCGCCGCTCGTGCAGGCGCTTCGCGCAGCCGCGAACGCGGCCATCGAGCCGAAGCAGGCCTGGACGAACGTCGCCGACTTCACCTCCCGCGGCATCCCGGCCGTCAACTTCGGGCCCGGCGGGACGCGGTACGCGCACGCGAAGGACGAGCTGGTCGAGGTCGAGGCGCTCGAGCGCGCCTACCTCGCGCTCCGGCGCGTCGCGCTCGGCGACCTCGTCTAGCCTCCGGGGGTGCCACTCTCCCCCGTTCTCCGCGAGACGGCGACGTACCCCTTCGTCCGCCTGAACGATGCGGCGGCCGAGCGTCGCGCCCGCGGCCTCGAGGTGATCGATCTCGGCATGGGCGATCCGCGGGAGCCGACGGACCCGGCGATTCTGCAGGCGCTTCGCGACGGCGTCCGCGAGCGGATGGGCTATCCCGCCGCCGTCGGCCTCCCAGAGCTCCGCGAGGCGGTCGCCGGCTGGGTCGGTCGCCGCTTCGGCGTCACCTTGGATCCGGACACGCAGGTGATTCCGACGCTCGGGTCGAAGGAGGCGATCTACTCGTTCGCGCAGGTCGTGCTCGACGCTCCGGCTGGGCGCGACACCGTCGTCGTGACGGAGCCCGGGTACCCGGTGCCCGGCCGGGGCGCCGCGTTCGCGGGTGCGCACGTGTTCGAGCTGCCGCTGCGGGAGCAGAACGGATTCCTGCCCGACGTCGAGGCCGTCCCGGACGAGGTCTGGAAGCGCACGGCCGTGGCGTGGCTGAACTCCCCGAACAACCCAACGGGCGCGGTCGCGCCGCGGTCGTTCCTCGAGCGGCTCGCAGAGCTCGCGCGTGCGCACGGGTTCGTCCTCGCCTCCGACGAGGCGTACAGCGAGCTGTGGTTCGACGAGCCTCCGCCCTCCGCCCTCGAGCTCGCCGACCTGACGGGCGTCGTGGCGTTCAACACCCTCTCGAAGCGGTCGTCGATGACGGGGTTCCGCAGCGGCTTCGTCGCCGGCGACCCGGAGTTGATCGCCGCTCTCAAGCGCTTCCGGCCGAACGTCGGCACGGCTCCGCAGGAGTTCGTCCAGCGGGCCTCGGTCGTCGCCTGGCGCGACGAGGAGCACGTCGCCCGTGCGCGGGGGGCGTACGGGCGGAAGCGGTCGCTCCTGCTCGACGTCCTCCGCCGCAAGGGCCTGCGCGATGCTGGCGGCGCGGCGACGATGTACCTCTGGATCGCCGTCCCCGCCGGCGAAACGTCCGAGGAGCACGCTGCAAGGCTGCTGGACCACGGCGTCCTCGTCACGCCCGGCTCGTACCTCGGCCCCACCGGCGAGGGGTATGTCCGCTACGCGCTCGTGCCGACGGAGGACCAGTGCGCCCGGGCGGCCGCGATCCTGGAGGATGTCCTCTGATGGTGCTCCGGGAGTCGATCGAGGCGATCTGGGAGAGCGGCGAGCTCGACGCCGGGCCGATCGAGGAGGCGATCGAGCTCCTCGACCGCGGCCGGCTGCGCGTCGCCGAGCCCGGTCCCGACGGCTGGGTGGTGAACGAGTGGGTGAAGAAGGCGATCCTTCTCTACTTCCGCATCCGCAAGGTCGAGCCGCTCGACGCCGGCGGCCTCCACTACCTCGACAAGATCCCGGTCAAGCAAGTCGACCCGTCGCTTGGCGTGCGGGTCGTTCCGCCGGGCGTCGCCCGTCGCGGGTCGTTCCTCTCGGAGGGCGTGATCCTGATGCCGGGCTACGTCAACATCGGCGCCTGGGTGGGGCCGCGGACGATGGTCGACACGTGGGCGACGGTCGGCTCCTGCGCCCAGATCGGCGCCGACGTCCACCTCGCGGGAGGTGTGGGGATCGGCGGCGTGCTCGAGCCGCCGCAGGCGGCCCCCGTGATCGTCGAGGACGGCGCGTTCCTCGGCTCGCGCTGCATCGTCACGGAAGGTGTGCGGGTCGGCGAGGGCGCGGTGCTGTCGGCGAACGTCTCGCTGACGGCCTCCGTGCCGGTCATCGACGTGACCGGGCCGGAGCCCGTCGAGTATCGCGGCGAGGTTCCGCCCAGGGCGGTGGTGGTGCCCGGGACGCGTCCGCGGAGCTTCCCCGCGGGGACGTACCAGCTCGCGTGCGCGCTGATCGTCGGCTGGCGCGAGGAGTCGCACGACCTGCGCCTGAGCCTCAACGACGTCCTGCGCGAGTTCGAGCTCGCGGTCTAGCCGCTCCGGTCAGAGCTCCGTCGTCCCGACGCAGATCAGCTCCACCGGTCCCTCGAGCACGGCCTGCCCGTTCTCGATCGCGACTCGGAGCTCACCGCCGGGCATCGTCACGCGCACGGGACTTTCACACCAGCCTCGTGACGTCGCCGCAGCCGCGACCGCGACGGCGGACGAGCCGGATGCCGCCGTCTCCCCCGCCCCGCGCTCCCAGACGAGGATGGAGACGGAACCTTGGGGCCCCGGCCGCGCGAGCTGCACGTTCGTCCGGCCGGGGAACCGCGGATGCGTCTCGATCGCGGGCCCGAGCCGGAGGAGCTCGTCGCGCGAGAGCTCGTCGCGGAGAACGACCGCGTGAGGGTTGCCGACGTCCACCGGGACGACCGATATCCGCTCGCCCGCGACGTCGAGCAGCTCGACGGCTCCGACTGCCACCGCTCCGAGGTCCTGGCGCACCACGCCTTCGAGAGGCGTTCGCACGGCGCGGACGACCCTTGCCTCCGTCTCGATCTCGACGGTGTCCGCAGCGGACTCGCGCAGGAGCCACGCCGCAGCGATGCGCGTCCCGTTCCCGGAGAGCTCGGCCGTCGACCCGTCCGGGTTCCAGATCCGAACCCTCGCCCTTGTGCCGACACGGTCGAGAACCTCGAGGAGGCCGTCGCTGCCGATCCCGGTGTCGACGTCGCAGAGCCGGCGGACGCGCTCCTGCGTCATGGCGCCAGCATCCTTCAGCTCGGCCAGGAGGTAGGCGTTGCCCAGCGCATGCCACTTCTCGAAGCGCATCCGTCGTGAGGCTACATCCGCGCTTCGGCTGCGATCTCCGCGGCGAGCTCCTCGGCCGGTCTCGTTCCGTCCATCGGCACGAGGCCCGGAATCCGTCGCATCCACTTGCGCTGGTATGCCGCGTAGCGGCGCGTGCGGACGATGATCCGCTCGCGTGCCTCGTCCGGATCGAGCCGGGCGATCTCGGACAGGCCGAGCGTCTTCTCCGCAGTGCGCGACACGGGCCGGGCAAGCGCCTCGCGGACCTCGTCCACGACCCCGCGGGCGAACATCTCCTCGGTTCGGCGCCGGATCCGCTCCTCGAGCAGGGGCTGTGGCACGTCGAGCCCGTAGACTCGCGTGGGCCGGCGCATCGTTCCGCTCCAGAGCCGGTTCTGACCCGCGACGAGCGACCGGCCCGACTCGGCGAGCTCGAGCGCGCGGACGAGCCGCTTGGTGTCGTGCGGGTGAATCGCCGCGCCCGCGACGGGATCGAGCTCCGAAAGGCGCCTGTGTGCCCGCGTCCGATCCAGCTCGACCTCGTGCCTGATTCGCTCCCGCTCCTCGTCTTCGGCGGGCGGCGGCACGCCGAGATCGGCCAGCGCGGCGCGGAGGTACAGCCCCGTGCCGCCTGCGACGACGACGGCGCCTCGGCGCTCGACCAGCCCGTCGATCTCGGCGTGCGCGAGCTCAGCGAACGCTCCGACGCTCATCGTCTCGTCGAGCGACCGGATGGCGACCAGGTGCGTCGGCGCCGCCGGCTGGTTCGTCAGGATCGGCAGGCCCCGGTAGACCTGCATCGCGTCCGCGGAGACCACCTCCGTTCCGAGCCGTCGTGCGACGGCCTCGGCAACGGCGCTCTTCCCGGAGGCGGTGGGCCCGAAGACCGCAACGACCTCCACACCTTCTTTCCCCGTCTCGAGTTCGACCGCGGCGTCCTGCGTGGTCTCGAGGTCGCGCGCGGCGTCTTCGGACCTGCCCACGCCCTACAGGCCGGGTCTCGACACCGCTGTCGACAACTCCCTGCGCGATCTGCGCTCCGGAAACGTGTCCTCCGGAGCCATGTCCCGCGCGGACAACGTCTGGGCCACCGACCTCCTCCCCACGAGTCGAGCCTACTCGCGAAATCCCAGCGAATGGGACACGAGATTGCACCGTATCCGTGCCGATCGCTCCACAGCGTGACGCGAGATTGGGCGCCGGACGAGGGTCAGGCTGGAACGAGCGTCGTCTCGCGGCCCTTGAGCGTGGTCGAGGTGGCGCCTTCGATCGTCACGGGCACCATGTCGCCCGGCGCGGCGGTTCCGGTGAAGTTGACCGTCGTGTTGCGCCGCGTGCGGCCCCGCAGCAGCGCCGGATCGGTCCGGCTCGGCCCCTCGACCAGCACCTCCTCGACGAGGCCGACGCGCCCCTCGTTCCGAACGGCCGCGCCGCGCTGGACGACCTCGACGAGGCGCTCCATCCGCTCGCGTTTCAGCTCCTCCGGCACCTGGTCCGGCATCTCCGCCGCCTCCGTTCCGACGCGGGGCGAGTACACGAAGGTGAACGCGCTGTCGAACCCGACCGCCTCGACCACCTCGAGCGTCTCGCAGAAGTCCACCTCTGTCTCGCCGGGAAAGCCGACGATCACGTCGGTGCCGAGAGCGAGGTCGGGAATTGCGGCACGCAGCCTCTCCACGAGCGAGAGATAGCGCTCGCGTGAGTACGTCCGCCGCATGGCCTTGAGGATCCGCGACGAGCCCGACTGAAGCGGCAGATGCACGTGCTCGCACACCGATTCGCACTCGGCGATCGCTGCGACGACGGGCTCGCGGAAGTCTTTCGGATGGGGGCTCGTGAAGCGGATGCGCTCGATCCCCTCGACGACATCACACGCTCGCAGCAGCTCGCCGAACTCCGTCACGAGGCCCGGCGCGAGATCGCGGCCCCACGAGTTGACGTTCTGGCCAAGAAGGGTGATCTCCTTGACGCCGTCGACGGCGAGACGCTCGACCTCCGCGACGATCTCCCCGGGCCGCCTGCTCTGCTCGCGCCCGCGAACCGCCGGGACGATGCAGTACGCGCACTTCGAGTTGCACCCCATCGAGACCTGCACCCAGGCGCTGAAACGGCGCTCACGATGCATCGGCAGCGTCGCGGCGAACGTCTCGTGGGAGCCGAAGCGCCCCCGCGGGACGGCGTACCCGCCGGCCCTGATCCAGTCGCCCAGATGCGGGATCGAGCCCGGACCGAACGCGACATCGACGAACGGGTAGCGCTCGAAGATGCGCTCCCGCTGGGCTTCCGCGTAGCACCCGCCGACCGCGACGACCATGTCGGGCCGCCGGCGCTTCCTGGCGGCGGCGTCCCCGAGGTAGGCCGCGAGCTTCGTGTCCGGCTTCTCGCGGATCGTGCACGTGTTGAAGACGACGATGTCCGCGTCCTCTGGCGCCGCCGCCTCGCCGAGGCCGAGCGATTCGAGCATGCCCTTGATGCGCTCCGAGTCGTGAGCGTTCATCTGGCAGCCGAACGTGGTGACGTGGTAACGGCGCACGGCGAGTCGATGGTAGCGGCGTCTCCGCCGCTCACACGAGGGCGCGGATGACCGCGAGCGCGCACGCGTCGGTCTGGAGGTAGGCGCCCCGGATCACCGCCCATGCCCGCATGCGACCCTCGTCGAGGCCGGCTGCGGCGAATGCCGCGAGGCGCCGCTCGGTGACATCGAGACGCATGCGGGAGGACAGTGGGTTCCAGAGGAACGGCGCTACGTCGAACTCCGGCTCCCCGAGCATGGGCTTCGGGTCGATCGCGACGTAGCCGGAGCCGGCGGCGAGGAGGTTGTGGTGGTGGAAGTCGCCGTGTACGAGCACGGCACGTCCGACGTCGAGCTCCGCGGAGAGGCGGCGCGCGAGCGGCACGAGCGCGCGACCCGGTTCGCTCTCCGCGTTGTCGAGCCACCGTGGCACGTGGTCCCCGATCCAGCGAAAAGACGCGCCGGCCGGACGCCAGAGACGAGGGCCGATCTCGACGGCACGTGCCGTGGCCTCGTCCTCGGGAAGCGTCGAGAGGTCGGACCCCGGTCGCACGCGCTCGAGGAGGATGGCTCTGCGCGCGTCGTCGCGACGCAGGAGGCGGACGGCGCCGTCCCCGTCCCAGAGCGCGAGTGCGTCGGCCTCCTCCTCCGACTCGTCGTCCTCGGCCGGACGGAGCTTGAGCACCGCATCCGCGCCGGCCGGAACCACGTACGAGTAGCGGGTCGCGGAGAACGGCATGCCGAGCTCGAGCCCCCACTCGCCGGCGAGCGTCTTGGCGACGGCAGCCAGCGGCGCCAGATCGGGCAGCTGCTCCACGGCGGCATACCGCTACTTGGCGATCTCGACCGCGCGTGACTCCCGGATCACGATCACCTTGACCTGGCCGGGGTACTCGAGCTGGTCTTCGATCTGCCGGGCGATCTCGTAGGAGAGGAGCGCCGTGCCGTCGTCGTCGACCTCCGCCGGCTCGACGATCACGCGGATTTCGCGGCCCGCCTGGAGCGCATATGCCTTCGCGACACCCGACTTCGACATCGCGATCTCCTCGAGCGCGGAGAGACGCTTGATGTAGTGCTCGAGGCTCTCGCCCCGGGCGCCCGGCCGCGACGCGGAGATGGCGTCAGCGGCGATGAGCAGCACCGCCTCGACCGTCTGCGGCTGCACCTCGTAGTGGTGCGCCTCGATTGCGTGCACGACGCCCTCGGACTCCCCGAAGCGGCGGGCGAGCTGCGCCGAGACGAGCGCGTGAGAGCCTTCGACCTCGTGCGTCATCGCCTTGCCGAGGTCGTGCAGCAACGCCGCGCGCTTGGCGGTCTTCACGCCGGCGCCCAGCTCCGCGGCCATGATCCCCGCGAGGTGGACGACCTCGAGCGTGTGCTTCAGGACGTTCTGTCCGTAGCTCGTGCGGAACCGAAGCCGACCGAGGATCGCCACGAGCTCCTCGTTCAGCTCGCCGCAGTTCGCCTCGAACACAGCCTGCGCGCCCGCCTGTTGGATCTGCTCCTCGAGCTCGGCCTTCGAGAGGTAATACATCTCCTCGATCCGCGCCGGGTGGATGCGCCCGTCCTCAATCAGCTTCACGAGCGTCAGCTTCGCGGTTTCGCGACGGATCCCGTCGAAGGACGAGAGGACGACCGCCTGTGGCGTGTCGTCGATGATGAAGTCGACGCCCGTCAGGTGCTCGAGCGCGCGGATGTTCCGGCCCTCGCGGCCGATGATGCGCCCTTTCATGTCGTCGGACGGAAGCTCCACGAGGGTGACTGTCGTCTCCGCGGCGTGGGAGGCGGCCACGCGCTGGAGCGCGTCGGCGACGAGGTTCCGGGCGCGCCGCTTGGCCTCGGCCCGCGCCTCCTCCTCCATGGTGCGCACGC
Source organism: Gaiella sp. (assembly GCF_035558935.1). GTDB lineage: Bacteria > Actinomycetota > Thermoleophilia > Gaiellales > Gaiellaceae > Gaiella. Next base: position 44,305 of record NZ_DATMBZ010000063.1, read on the forward strand.
GCCGGGCGAGCTCGTGCCGCACCGAGTCCTCCGTCCGCTCGAGGAGGTGCTGCTTGGCCTCGCCGGCGGTCATCCCCGAGATGCGCTCGAGCTCGGAGACCTCGCGCGACCGGGC
>NZ_DATMBZ010000064.1:0-81069 GCF_035558935.1 Gaiella sp.
CCCACGACTTGCGGGTCACGTCGATTACGAACGACGCGATCGCCGGGCCAAGCCTGTGGCGCTGATGACGAAGGCCGGACACTCGAACATGGCGACCACGAAGCGGTACCTGCGGCTCGCCGGCGTCGTGTTCGAGGACGAGGCGGCGGCACCAGAAGAACGGCTTCTAGGCGCCGCTGTTTCTACCCATTCTCTACCCGACTCACCTGACCTGAGCGATCCTCACGTGACCGAAGACGGCTTGATACCGTCGAATCCGTGACCGTAGACGCCCCTGCGACGAACCAGCTGTTCTGACGACCTGGCCGTCGACCACCCACCGCCGCCCTACCGGATCGAGACCGAGCGGCTGACGATCCGCTGCTGGGACCCGCGCGACACGCCGCTTCTCAAGGACGCGATCGACACCAGCCTGGCTCATCTGCGTGCGTGGATGCCGTGGGCGGCGCACGAACCGACGTCGCTCGACGACAAAGCCGAACTGCTGCGCACGTTCCGAGGCCGCTTCGACCTCGGCGAGGACTTCGTCTACGGGGTCTTCGCGGGCGACGAGAGCGAGGTGATCGGTGGCTCGGGCCTCCACACGAGAGTCGGTTCGGGGTCGCTCGAGATCGGCTACTGGGTCCGTGCCTCGCACGTCGGGCGGGGCTTCGCGCAGGAGGCGACCGCGGCCCTGACCAACGTCGCATTTCGCGTCTGCGGCGTCGACCGGGTCGAGATCCACGTCGATCCGGCCAACGCGGCGAGCCTCCGCGTTCCACGCGCGCTCGGCTTCACGGAGGAGGCGACGCTCCGGCGACGCCTCCCCGCAGCGGAAGGAGAGCCGCGGCGCGACTCGGTCGTCTTCACGATGTTCTCCGAGGACGTCGGGTCGTCCCCCGTCGCGCGTGTACAGGTCGACGCGTTCGACGCCCTCGGGCGGAGAATCGAGCTCTAGCCTCCGCTACAATCCTCCGCCGATGTCGAGCGATCGCGTCACACTCGAGGTCTCCGAGCGCGGAGCCGAACAGGTCGGCTCGCGGCGCGTGCGCCGCCTCCGCAAGGAGGGGCTCGTGCCCGGCGTTCTCTACGGCAAGGGCTCGACGCGCGCGATCGTCGTCGGCGAGCGCGAGCTTCGCGCGGCACTCACCGGGGCGTCGGGCCTCCACGCGATCGTCGACGTGGTGGTCGAGGGGCAGACGACTCCGCACCACGCGGTTCTGAAGGACTTCCAGCGGCACCCGATCCGCGGCACGATCACGCACGTCGACTTCCACGAGGTGCGGCTCGACCGTCCGATCCAGGCGACGGTCGCGGTGCAGCTCGTCGGCGAGTCGCCCGGGTCGAAGCAGGGCGGCATCGTGCAGCAGGTCACGCGCGAGATCCAGGTCGAGGCGCTGCCCACGGGCATCCCCGAGCACATCGAGGCCGACATCTCGTCACTCGAGGTCGGCGGCACGGTGCGCATCGAGGATCTGCCCTCTCTGGAGGGAGTCACGTACCTCGACGACCCGCAGGTCGTGCTCGCCAACTGCTCGATCCCGCGCGGGATCACGGAGCTCGAGGAGGCGGAGGCGGCGGCGGCCGCGGAGGGCGAGGAAGGCGAGGAGACGGCAGAGGGCGAGGCCTCCGAGGAGGCCGGCGCCGAGTCCGACTCCGAGTAGGCCGTGCGCCTCTTCCGCAGGGGAGAGGGCGGAACCTCGATGGATCTCCTCGTCGCCGGGCTCGGCAACCCCGGCCGCGAGCACGTGCATGACCGCCACAACGTCGGATGGATGGTCGTCGACGAGCTCGCGCGCCGTCACGGAGGCTCTTTCAAGAGCAAGTTCCGCGGGCGCCTGGCCGACGTCAGAGTCGCTGAGATGAAGCTCGCGCTCCTCGAGCCCGAGACCTACATGAACGAGTCGGGTGCGTCCATCCAGTCCGCGGCGGCTTTCTTCAAGCTCCCGGCGGGCCAGGTCGTGGTCGTCCACGACGACGTCGACCTCGAGACCGGGCGGCTCCAGGCGCGCCTCGGTGGTGGACTCGCGGGCCACAACGGCCTGCGCTCGATTGCGCAGCGCCTGGGGACGCAGGAGTTTCTCCGCATGCGCGTCGGCGTCGGCCGTCCCGGCCGCGGGGATCCGCGGCCCGTCGCCGACTACGTGCTCTCCGCCTTCGCGCCGGAGGACGACGTGGCGGCGATCGTCTCGCGCGCAGCCGACGCGGTCGAGACGCTCGCGAGTGAGGGGCTCGAGGAGACGCAGCGCCGCTTCAACTGAGCGAAGCTGCCACAGAGGCGGCGCACATTCGGTGCGAAGTCGGCACCCCTCGGTCACACATTCACCGATAGCGTGAAAGCAGGGCACGGGGGTGCCCCTGGGGGGCGTTGTGTGGCCATTTCCGGTCGTCGGGCATCGTGGCCGGGCAGTGGTCGGGCAGTACGATGGCCGTGCGGGGCGCCCTCCCCGCCGAAGCCATGGACCAGACCGCCATCCGCACCGACTCGGCGCCGCTCGCGGCCTTCGTGGACGAGCTGCGCGCCCACGAGCGCTTCCAGGCGTTCGCCCGCACGCTGCCGACCCGGGCGCGCGTCTCGGAGCCCGTTCTGCCGCTGCTTCTCGCCTCGCTCCACGAGGAGCTCGGGCGCTCGCTGCTCGTCCTGCTCCCCGACGATGCGGATGCCCGCGATGCGGCCGACGGAGCGTCGTGGTTCACGAGCGCCGCGCAGGTCGCGTTCATGCCGAGTCGCGGGGTCGCGCTCGACTCGGGCCTCGCACCGCCTCCACACCTGGTCGGCGAGCGCTTCCGCGCCCTCGACGTGCTGGGCGCCGGCGGGCTCGTGTGCGCTTCCGTGGCCGCGCTCGGCGAGGGGCTTCCTCCGCCCGGGGCGCGCCCCTCGGCGATCGAGCTCCGTGTCGGTGACGAGCCGGGTGTCGACGGGCTCGCGGAGGCGCTTGCACTCGCGGGCTACGAGCGGGTCGACCGGGTCGACGAACGCGGACAGTTCGCCGTGCGCGGCGGGATCGTGGACGTGTTCCCGTCGACGGGTCGCGAACCCTTGCGCGTCGAGCTCTTCGGAGACGAGATCGAGCAGGTGCGGGCCTTCTCGCCGTTCACGCAGCGCGCGCTGCACACGGCCGACCAGACGGTGGTCTATCCGGCCGCCGAGCGTCGTGCCGACACCGTCGAGCCGGACCTCGGAGCCGACGAGGGCGATGAGGCCGTCGCCGTGGCGGCCGATCTCGTGCCGCCCGTGCAGCGCTCCGTCGACCTCGTATGGCAGCCGGACGAGGTCCTCCAGGCCGCAGACGAGGGCGACGTGGCGCTCCCGTCGCGCGCAGGCGCGACGGAGCTCGATCCGTTCCCGCGCTCGCAGCCGCACGCCTTCGAGGCGCAGCGACCCGCTGTCGCGGCGCGGGGGCTCGCCGAGGCGGAGAACGAGCTCGCGGGCTTCGTTCGCGGCGGAAGCCGCGTCGTGGTCTCCTTCGCTCACCGCGGCGAGGCCGAGCGCCAGGCAGCGCTGCTCCGCAAGGTCGACGCGCCGCTCCTGCACGCGGGCGAATCGCTCCCGTCCAGGCCCGGCCTCCGGTTTGCCGTGGCACCGGCCCGCCGCGGATTCGTGTGGCGGGAGCTCGGGCTCGTGCTCCTCCCGGACACCCAGGTCTTCCGCAAGCGGCCGCCGCGTGCCGACCGGCGCCTGGGGCGGGCGCTCCAGAGCTTCGCCGACCTGCGGGTCGGCGACTACGTCGTCCACGAGGACCATGGCATCGGCAAGCTCCTCGGCTTCGAGACGAAGGAGGTCGCGAGCGTCACGCGCGACTACCTGCATCTCGCCTTCCGTGGCGAGGACCGGCTCTACGTCCCGCACGACCAGCTGGGCAGGCTCTCGAAGTACATCGGGGCGGATGCCACGGCTCCGGCCCTCTCGAAGCTCGGCGGCAAGGCCTGGCAGAACCTCAAGGCCCGCGCGCGAACGGCCGTCCGGGAGCTGGCCGGCGAGCTGCTGCAGCTCTACGCGCAGCGGCAGCGCGCCGAGGGCGTCGCGAACGACCTCTCGAGCGACTGGATCGAGCGGCTCGAGGCGTCGTTCCCGTATCGCGAGACGGACGACCAGCAGCGCGCGATCGAGGCTGTCCGCGAGGATCTGGAAGCGCCGCGGCCGATGGACCGCCTGGTCTGCGGCGATGTCGGTTTCGGTAAGACGGAGGTGGCCGTCCGCGCGGCGTTCGCCGTCGCCGTCAACGGCCGCCAGGTGCTCTTCCTCTGCCCGACGACGATTCTCGCGGAGCAGCACTGGAACACGTTCCGCGACCGCTACCGCGACTTCCCGGTACGTGTCGAGATGGTCTCGCGCTTCCGCAGGCCGGCCGAGGTCAAGGCCGTGCTCCGAGAGTTCGCCGAGGGGAAGGTCGATGTCCTCGTTGGTACGCACCGGATCCTCTCGCGCGACGTGATCCCGAAGCAGCTCGGCCTCGTGATCGTCGACGAGGAACAACGCTTCGGCGTGCAGCAGAAGGAGCTCCTGCGCGCGCTCCGCCTCGAGGTCGACGTGCTCGCCCTCTCGGCGACTCCCATCCCGCGGACGCTGCACATGTCGCTCTCGGGCCTCCGCGACATCTCGATCATCGAGACGCCGCCGGAGGGGCGCCGGCCGATTCGCACGAGCGTGGGTGAGTACGACGAGGAACTCGTGCGCGTCGCCCTCGAGCGCGAGCACGCGCGGGGAGGACAGTCCTTCTACCTCCACAACCGGGTCGAGACGATCGACGAGGCGGCCGAGAAGCTGCGGCAGCTGTGTCCGGGGCTCCGGTTCCTCGTGGCGCACGGGCAGATGACCGAGCGCGAGCTCGAGGAGCGCATGCACGAGTTCCTGGCCGGCGACGCGGACGTGCTCGTGTCGACGACGATCATCGAGTCGGGCATCGACATCCCTCAGGCCAACACCCTGATCATCGAGCGCGCGGACACGCTCGGGCTCGCCCAGCTCTACCAGATTCGTGGTCGGGTCGGCCGCTCGGACGTCACCGCCCACGCGTACCTCTTCTATCCGGATCCGAGCGAGCTGACGCCCGAGGCGCGTGCGCGCCTCTCCACGCTCGCCGACCACACGGAGCTCGGGGCCGGGTTCCAGATCGCCATGCGCGACCTCGAGATCCGGGGCGCGGGCGACCTCCTCGGCGCCGAGCAGTCAGGGCACGTGGCCGCCCTGGGTTTCGAGCTCTACGTCGAGATGCTCAACGAGGCGGTCGCCGAGCTCTCCGGCCAGGCGCGGGTAGCCGTCCGTCCCGTTCGCGTCGACGCACGGGTCGACGCCTTCGTGCCGGCGACGTACATCGACGCCGAGGCGCTCAAGATCGACCTCCATCGACGGATCGCGCTCGCCGAGCACGACGACGAGCTCCGTGAGCTCCGAGCCGCGACCGAGGACCGGTACGGGCCGCTCCCCGAGCCCGTGGACAACCTCTTCCGGATCCAGCAGGCGAAGCTGGCGCTCGCCCTGGTAGGCGCCGACTACCTCGTCTTCCGGGGTGGGCGCGCGACGGTGGGACCGGTGGGGCTCGCGGCCTCGGAGCTACGTGCGCTCCGGGGGATCGCCGATACGGCGGTCTACACGTCCGCCCGTCAGGAGGTGGCGATCCGGGCCGAGGGCCTGGAAGGTGCCCTCGCACTCGCCGATGCTATCGTTGCCGCTCGCCGGGCCGCCTGACACGTCGCTCCACACCGTCCGCCCCGACGCCGAACCTTTCCCGAACAGAGCGTAACCCGTCCGTAACCGCACGTCCCCTACAAAGAGGTCTCGATGAAGCGTTCGCTCCTGCTCGCCGCCGCCGCCCTGGCCGCGGTCACCGTCGTCGCCGCGGGCTGCGGCGGCTCCGACGAGGTGCCGGCGGACGCCGTCGCGGTGGTCGACGGCACGTCGATCAGCCGGACGACGCTCGACGACCTCCTGACGCGCGCGAAGAAGACCTACACGGCGCAGAAGCGCTCTTTCCCGAAGGCGGGCACGTCGGAGTACCAGTCACTCCAGACGCAGGCGGTCGCGTACCTCGTGCAGCGCCAGGAGTACGCGCGCGAGGCCGAGAAGCTCGGGATCGACGTGACGGATGGGCAGATCACGAAGAAGCTCGACGAGGTGAAGAAGCAGTACTTCGGCGGTAACCAGGCGAAGTTCGAGAAAGGGCTGGCCGACCAGGGATACACGGTGGACACGCTGCGCGACGACATCCGCTCGCAGCTCGTCACCGAGGGCATCTACAAGAAGGTCACGGACGACGTGAAGATCACCGACGCGGACGTCAAGAGCTACTACGACCAGAACAGGCAGAAGTACTCGGTTCCCGAATCGCGTTCCGTCCGCCACATCCTGGTCAAGACGAAGGCCGAGGCTGACGCGATCCACTCCCAGCTCCAGAACGGCGGCGACTTCGCGGCGATCGCGAAGGAGAAGTCGCTCGATCCCGGGTCGAAGGACCAGGGCGGCAAGCTCACGGTGACGCGCGGGCAGACGGTCGCTGCGTTCGACAAGGCGGCATTCGCGCTGAAGACGAACGAGCTCTCGCAGCCGGTCAAGACGCAGTTCGGCTATCACCTGATCCAGCCGCTCGCAGCCGTGAAGCCGGGCTCGGTCACGCCGTTCGAGCAGGTGAAGAGCCAGATCCGCTCGCAGCTCGAGTCCGAGCGCAAGAACAGCGCGGTGAACGACTGGGTCGCGAAGGTGGAGAAGTCGTACAAGGACAAGGTCCAGTACGCCGCCGGGTTCGAGCCGCCCGACACGTCGACCACGAACCAGTCGACGACGACCTCCGGATAGCGTCCGACCCGTGGGCTCGGACGGGCCGCTCGCAGAGCTCCGTGAGCTGACCCGGCGTCTTCGCGCGGAATGCCCCTGGGACCGCGAGCAGACCGCGGTCACGATCGTCCCCCACACCGTCGAAGAGGCGTACGAGGTCGCCGACGCGGCGCGCGCCGGCGACCCGGAGAAACTGCGCGACGAGCTGGGAGACCTGCTCTTCCAGGTCTACTTCCTGTCGCTCCTCCTCGAGGAGCAGGATGCGGGCGACCTGGACGACGTCGCGCGCGCCGTCCACGACAAGCTCGTGCGGCGCCATCCTCATGTGTTCGGCGACGCCGAGGCCCGGACGGCGGGACGTGTGCGTGAGCGGTGGGAGGCGATCAAGACGGAGCAGGAGGGCCGGAGCGGCATCTTCCACGACGTTCCGGGGTCGCTTCCCGCGCTGCTCCTGGCACGGAAGGTGCAGCGGCGCGCTGCGGCGGTCGGCTACGACTGGCCGTCGCTCGAAGGGCCTGCGGCGAAGGTGCGCGAGGAGGTCGACGAGGTGCTCGACGAGCTCGAGCGCGCCGGACGTCCCGCGCCGGAAACCGAGCCCGACGCCGCCGTCGAGGCCGAGCTCGGGGACCTGCTCTTCACGGTCGTCAACCTCGCCCGCTTCGTGAACGTCGATCCCGAGCTCGCGCTTCGCGGAGCGGCGGCGCGTTTCCGGCAACGCGTCGAGCGGGCGGAGGAGCTCGCCGCCGACGCGGGTGAGGACTGGGCGGCGCTCGACCTCGCCGGCCAGGAGCGCTGGTACGAGCGCGCGAAGGCGGCTCTCGGCTCCGCCGAGCGCCGCTAGTCACCGCGACGGAATCGCGAAGTAGTGCCTAGTGTTCTCCTGCGTGAGCGGGAAAACGCGATGAGCGAGATCGTCCACGTCCACGGACGCCAGATCCTCGACTCGAGGGGCAACCCGACCGTCGAGGTCGAGGTGGGCCTCGAGTCGGGCGCGTTCGGGATCGCCGCGGTGCCTTCCGGAGCATCGACGGGCGAGCACGAGGCGGTCGAGTTGCGGGACGGAGGCGAGGCCTGGCTCGGGAAGGGCGTGGGGCGTGCCGTATCGCACGTCGAGGGCGAGATCGCCGACGCGCTCCTCGGCCTGGACGCGACCGACCAGCGTGCCGTCGACCGCACGCTCGTCACGCTCGACGGCACGCCGACGAGGGCGCGGCTCGGCGCCAACGCGATTCTCGGTGCGTCGCTCGCCGTTGCGAAGGCTGCGGCGGCCGACGCCGGCGTGCCCCTCTACCGGTGGGTGGGCGGCACGAATGCGCACGTCCTGCCGGTGCCGCTGATGAACGTCGTCAACGGAGGCGCGCACGCCGAGAACTCGCTCGACTTCCAGGAGTTCATGCTCGTGCCGGCAGGCGCCGAGAGCTTCGGCGAGGGGCTGCGGATCGGTGCAGAGACGTATCACCACCTGAAGGCATTGCTCCACGAGCGGGGCCTCTCGACCGGCGTCGGCGACGAGGGCGGGTTCGCGCCCGACCTCGGATCCGCGTACGACGCCTGCGAGGCGATCCTCGAGGCGGCCGAGCGTGCCGGACACCGCGACCGTGTCGCCCTCGCACTCGACCCCGCGACGAGCGAGCTGCACCACGACGGCACCTACCGGCTCGAGCGCCAGGGCGGCACGCTCGACACGGCCGGGATGATCGACCTGTGGGCCGACCTCTGCGACCGCTTCCCGATCGTGTCGATCGAGGACGGGCTCGGGGAGTCCGACTGGAAGGGGTGGCAGACGCTGACCGACCGTCTCGGCGGTCGCGTCCAGCTGGTCGGGGACGACCTGTTCGTGACGAACGTCGACTTCCTCCGCCGTGGGATCGAGGAGCGGGTCGGGAACGCGATCCTCGTCAAGGTCAACCAGATCGGGACGCTCACGGAGGCCCTCGACGCGGTCGAGCTCGCGACGAGCAACGGCTATCGCGTCGTCATCTCGCACCGTTCCGGCGAGACGGAGGATGCGACGATCGCCGACCTCGCGGTCGCCACGAATGCCGGGCAGATCAAGACCGGGGCACCGACGCGCTCGGACCGTGTCGCGAAGTACAACCAGCTCCTGCGGATCGAGGAGGAGCTCGGCGACGAGGCTGCCTATCCCGGCTGGGACGCGTTTCCGCGGCGCTCCTCGTGAGTCCCGCCGAGCCCGGGCGCGGCGACGGAGCAACTACCCTGACCCGCGTGACCGGGCACACGCGCCGCACGAAGATCGTCGCCACCATCGGGCCCGCCTCCGCGAACCCGGCGACGGTCTCCGCACTGATCGAAGCCGGAATGGACGGAGCCCGGCTCAACCTCTCGCACGGGACACAGGACGACCACGCGCGCACCGCGCAGCTCGTCCGCGACGCCGAGGCCGCCGCCGGGCGCCCCATCTCGCTGATCGCCGACCTCCAGGGGCCAAAGCTCCGCGTCGGCGACCTCGACCACGAGGTCGAGCTCGAGGACGGCGGCTCCGTCGTGATCGCCGGCGAGGACGCGGCGCAGGACGGCGACATCCCTGTGAGCCCGGCCGTGCTCGGGTCGGTGCTCCAGCCCGGAAACGACGTCCTCATCGACGACGGGATGGTCAGGCTGCGCGTCGACCGTGTCGAGCGGGGTCGGGCGCGGTGCGACGTGGTCGTCGGCGGCACCGTCGCCGCGCACAAGGGCGTGAACGTCCCCGGCATCCCGCTGCCGATTCCCTCGCTGACCCGCAAGGACCTGGACGACCTCGACGCCGCGCTCGAGTTCGGCGTCGACTTCGTCGCGCTCTCGTTCGTGCGGTCGGCCTCCGACGTGACGGCGCTGCGCACGCTGATCGAAGCCCGCGGCTCGCACGCCTGGGTGATCGCCAAGATCGAGAAGGCCGAGGCGGTGGCGGCGCTCGACGCGATCCTCGGTGAGGCGCACGGCGTGATGGTCGCGCGTGGCGATCTCGGCGTCGAGATCGGGGCGGCCGAGGTGCCGCTCCTCCAGAAGCGAATCATCCACCACGCGCTCGAGCGGTCGAAGCCCGTGATCACGGCCACACAGATGCTCGAGTCGATGATCCACTCGCCGGAACCGACCCGCGCGGAGGCGTCCGACATCGCGAACGCGATCCTCGACGGGACGTCCGCGATCATGCTCTCGGGCGAGACGGCGATCGGCGAGCACCCGGTCGAAGCCGTGGCCGTCATGGACCGCATCGCGCTCGCGGTCGAGCCGCATCTCGGCTACCGGCACGAGACACCGCAGGCGAGCGACGAGCCGACGATCGATCAGGCGATGTCGAACGCCGCCTGCGACGTCGCAGAGGCCCTGAGCGCGAGCGCGATCCTGGTGCCGACCTTCACCGGCCGCACGGCGTCGGCGGTGGCACGGCTGCGGCCGCAGCGGGCGATCCTGGCGCTGACGCACAACATGGACTCGCTCCGCCACCTGGCGCTCGAGTGGGGCGTCACGCCGCTCGAGATCACCGAGACCACCGACGTGGAGGACCTCTGGACGCGGTCGATCGCCGCGGCGCGCGACTCCGGGTTCGTCTCGAGCGGCGAACGTATCGTGATCACCGCAGGCACGGCCGTGAACCTTCCCGGCGGCACGAACGTCATCAAGGTCGATCTCGCATAGGGGCAAAGGGGCGCGGCTCGGCGCGGCGAAGAGGGCGCCGTGGCCGGGAAGGGGAAGCAGACCAGGCGACGGCGCCTGCGACGCCGCAGGGCGCCGAAGTGGCTGCTGCCCGTGCTCGTCCTCGGAGTCGTCGGCTACCTCTACGTTCGCCCGATCACGACGTACCTCGAGACGCGTGACCAGCTCGACGGGCGCAGGACGGAGGTCGCGACGCTCCGTGCGGAACGCGCGCGCGTGTCCGCGCGCCTCGAACGCGCGACGAGCCTCGAGGAGCTGGCCCGCGCCGCTCGCCGCATCGGCTATGTCCGCCCTGGCGAGCACCTGTTCATCGTCAAGGGCACCGCTGCCTGGAAGCGCACCCACCCCGGCGGCTGACGTCGTCGCGGCCGCTACGGTCACCGGATGGACGATCGCTCCGTCGTCGCACGGCAGCTCGGGCGCGAGCCGCGCACCTTTCGCCGCGTGGTCGTCCGCTGCCCGTGGGGACTGCCGGCCGTCACGGAGCAGGAGCCCTACGGCCCGGACGGCGAGCCTTTCCCCACGACCTACTACCTGACGTGCCCCCATCTCGTCTCGGCCGTCTCGCGGCTCGAGGCCTCGGGTGGCGTGGAACGCTGGACAGCCGCGGTCGCTGCCGACCCGGAACTGCGCGAGGACCTCGAGCGAGCGACGGCCGAGCAGGGCCGTATCCGCCACGAGCTCGCGGCCGGCGCGACCGGCTCCGACGACGGCGCGTCGCTCGAGCTCGGCATCGGCGGCTCGCGCAACCCTCCGGCGCTCAAGTGCCTCCATGCCCACGTCGCCTTCGCGCTCGCGTGCCCCGGCTACCGTCTCGGGGAGGCGGTGCTCGACGAGGTGCCGCAGCGCTGGCCCGAGAGGTGCTGCACGCGCCTCCAGTAGACGCTTAGCATCGCGCGGATGGCCACGGTCTCGGCGGCGCGCCGCGAATGGGCGGAAGGTGATCGGCGTTTCGCCGAGGCGACGCGAGACCCGTCCGACGCTGACGCCCTCCACGCGCAGCGCGACGCCGTGCTGGAGGAGCTCCGCCGGCGGCTCGGCCCGACGTTCACGCTCGCCGAGCTGGCGGACGCCTACGCCAGCTCCGAGCGGTGGCTGCGCGAGGTCGTCGAGGAGCGCGCGCCGTCGCGGAACTGGGCGCGGACGGTCAGCCTCGCCGGCGACGCGGCATTCCACGCCTACAGCCGCCAGGCACAGGACTACGCGCCGTGACCGTCGACCCGCTGCCGCCTCGGCGTCGCCCGGCGCGGAGGCGCCGCTGGCCGCGGGTCCTCGTGGCCGTCCTTGCGGCGCTCGTGCTGTTCGGGCTCGGCGTCGCGCTCGGGCTGGCGCTCGACGATCGACCCGTTCCGGGCGGCACACAGACCTTCGTCCGCACGCTCGAGCCGCTCCCGCAGCGCGCGCCTTGACGCGCCCTAGAGCTCTTCGGAGGCCTGGATCAGGCCTGACACGATGACCGCGATCGCCGCGGCGAGGCTGATCCAGAGGCCGACGCCGCGGTTCGCGAAGAAGAAGTCGTCGGGCACGGAGATCACGCGGACGAGCACGAAGACCGTGGCGAGCGCGCCGAGCGCGACGGTGACGAGGCTCTGCGGCAGCGCCGCGGGAGGCTCGATGCCGAGCTCGCGGAGGACCAGGACGAGCACGACCGCGAGCCCGACGAAGAGCACGAGCTTGCCGAGGACGCCGGTGTGCCAGCCGAGCACCGAGATCGTCACGCCCTCCCCCTCGCCGGTGTACCAACCGGTGAACGAGGAGACCGCGAGCACGACCCCCGAGACGAGGCCGAGCCCGTCGCCGAGCCCGAAGAGTCCCGGATCGAAGCGTCGCTCCCGCGTGACCATTTCGCGGGAGAGTATGTCCGAGACACCGTGCGGGCGTCGCGGTCGTATGCTTCCCGGGTGGTCGAAGACGTACGCGAGGCGGCACGGGAGGGGGCCGCGGGCGCGCTCGTGCCCGACGAGCCTCCGACGTCCGATCCGGATGCCGTCCGACGCTCTTACCAGCTCCATCGGGCCCGCCGCCGCGCGCGTGTCGAGCACCGGAAGCGGACGAGGCGTGCGGGCGCGCGCTTCTGGGTGGTGCTCGTGCTCCTCGTTGCGGCGTGCGCCGTGCTTGCGATGACGACGTGGCGGGAGATCGGTCGACTGTTCGGGCTGTAGCGCAGGCCGCTCCACGTTCGCGCGCGTCCGTGCGGGCCGTCGCGGTCGTGCTCGTCGTCCTGATTGCGGCGGTCATCCCACCTGTGCTCGTGGTCAACGCGTTCCGCGTCCTCGCGACGGACACGTTCGTGCGCTTCGAGCTCGACCGGATCCCGCCGGATCTCTACGGCTTCACCGAAGATCAGCGACAGGCGCTGGCGTTGACCGGCCTTCGCTCGATCCGCCCCGGCTCGGAAGGCGTTGCACTGCTCGAGCGCGCCACGCTGCCCAACGGCTCACCTGCCTTCGAGGAGCGTGAGCTGACGCACATGCGAGACGTGCGACGGCTCTTCGGAGCGGCGTTGCGTCTCCAGCTCGTCGTGCTCGTCGCCCTCGCGGCCCTCGCCATTGCGCTTGCGCGCACGCGACTTCGCACGGTCGTGCCGACCGGTCTCCTCGCAGGGGCGCTCGCGACGCTCGCGGTCGCGCTTCTCGCGGTGCCGATCATCCTGCTCGGGTTCGACGGCTTCTTCACGCGCTTCCACGAGGTCTTCTTCGAGGGAAACTCCTGGCGGTTCTCGACTGCGGACACGCTGATCCGCCTCTACCCGGAGCGGTTCTGGCAGGACGTCTCCCGGCTCGCGGCGGCGATCGCGGTCGGCCAGGCGATCCTGCTGGCCCCGCTCGCCTGGTGGTGGCGGCGCGCGGCCCGGCGGCAGGCCGCGTGATCGACCTGACGCGTCGTGACGGCGGCGTGCTCCGAATCGGCCACCGTGGCGCGGCGCTGCTCGCGCCCGAGAACACGCTTCGCTCCTTTCGGGAGGCGGTCGCGTACGGCGTGGATCTCGTCGAGTTCGACGTGCTCGACCTACCCGGAGGACCGCTCGTGCTCGCGCACTCCGACCGGTTGGAGGAGGTCAGCCACGGCGCCGCGAGCGGCCCGGTCCGTGGACGCTCACTCGCGGAGCTGCGCGAGCTCGCACCGGAGCTGCCGACGCTCGACGAGGCACTCGACTTCTTCGTCGCGGAGGCGCCGGAGGTCGGGCTCCACGTCGACCTGAAGCTGACCACCCGCCTCGACGAGCTCGCGGAGGCTCTGCGCCGCCGCGGCCTCGAGCGTCGGACGGTGGTCTCGTCGTTCCACGTGCCGAGCCTGCACGCCGTGGCGCGCGAGGCGCCGGCCATCCGCGTCGGCTTCACGTACCCGGAGGACCGCTACGGCGTCTCGCGGCGTCCCGTCCTGCGGCCGGTGCTCCGGGCGGGGCTCGTGTCGCTCCGTGCCGCGGCGCCGCGCTTCCTGCCGAGGCTGATCCGGCGCGCCGGGGCAAGCGCCCTCATGCTCCAGCACGCGCTGGTGACGCCTCGCTCGGTGGCCGCCGCACACGGCCTCGGGGCGCCGGTGCTGGCGTGGACGGTGGACGAGGCCGCCGACCTCGAGCGCGTGCTGCGGGCAGGGGCGGACGGCGTGATCACGAACGATCCGAGGATCTTCGCCGCGATCGGCACATAACAGATCATTCACCTTCGCCGACCAGTCGCCTGGATACACTCAGCCCCGATGCGCCGTCTGGCAACGCTCGCCGTTCTTCCCTGCTCACTTGCGCTTTTCATCGCGCTCGCGCCCGTCGCCTCGGCCGACGAGACGACGCCGCCGCCGACCACCGTCCCTCCGCCGCCGACGGGCACCGAGCCTCCGACCACCACGCTTCCGCCGGCCGCAGGCCCGAAGCTGATCCAGCCCGGCGTGACGATCGGCGGCCTGCTGGTGGGCGGCCTCACGAGGGAGGAGGCGCGTGAGCTCGTCGAGGAGCGGTTCGACGCGCCGATCACGCTGGTCGCACCCGATCGAAAGGTGCGCGTCACGCCGCAGGAGCTCGGAGCTGCGGCCTGGGTGAGCAAGGCGGTCAAGACGGCGGTGCGTGTCCGCCGCGAGGGCTTCCAGGTGCCGCTCCGCGTCGACGTCGCGAACGCAAGGCTGAAGCACTTCCTGACGGACCTCGGCAAGAAGACCGACCGCGAGCCGGTCGACGCGAGCCTCACGCTCCGCCGCTTCACGCCCGTCGCGCATCCCTCCTCGCCCGGGCGCCGTCTCATGCAGGTGATCGCCGCCCAGAAGCTCTCGCTCGCGATCCGCAAGCACGAGCGGGCGGTCGAGCTGCCCTACCAGGAGCTCGAGCCGAAGGTCACCGAGAAGGACCTCGGCCAGGCGATCGTGATCAAGCGCGGCTCGAACCAGCTGCTCTACTACGTCGGTGACAAGCTCAAGCGCTCGTTCCGGGTCGCGACCGGCCAGTCCGCCTATCCGACTCCGACGGGCAACTTCGAGATCGTGACCATGCAGCGGAACCCGTGGTGGTACCCGCCGCAGGGCTCGGCCTGGGCGGAGGGAGCGAAGCCGATCCCGCCAGGACCCGGGAACCCACTCGGGACGCGCTGGATGGGGATCTCCTCCCCGTACGTCGGGATCCACGGGACGCCCGACGCCGCGTCGATCGGCTATTCCGCGTCGCACGGCTGCATCCGCATGCTGATCCCGCAGGTCGAGTGGCTGTTCCAGCGGGTCGAGGTGGGCACGCCCGTGTTCATCGTCGCGGCGTGACCGGCGGCGGGCAGGGCTCGCTCCAGCGCGTCGCGCAGGTCATCGCGCTCGTCGGGGTCGCGGCTCTCCTCGGCCTGCTGATCTGGCGTGTCGCCTTCAAGGACAACACCGGGGCTGCGGACGAGCTCGCCGCCGGGAAGCTCGTCGACGCGCCCGCGTTCACGCTCGACCGCCTCGACCGGAGCGGGCAGCTCGCCCTCGACGACCTGAAGGGAAAAGCGGTCGTCGTCAACTTCTGGGCCTCGTGGTGCATCCCGTGCCGGGACGAGGCGCCGGTGCTCCAGAAGACGTACGAGCGCTACCGTGACCGGGGGCTCGTGGTGCTGGGCGTCGACGTCAACGACTTCAAGGCGGATGCGCGCCGCTTCATGAAGCGGTACGGGATCACGTACCCGGTCGCCTACGACGGAAAGGGCTCGACGGTCGGGAAGTGGGGAGTGCGCGGGTTCCCGGAGACCTTCTTCGTCGATCGCACCGGGACGCTCGTGGGCGAGCGGATCGAGGGCGCGGTCGACATCGAGCGGAACCGCGAGACGTTCGAACGCGGCATCGCGCTCGCGCTCGCCGACGCGCCGTAGCGTCATGCGCGCCTGCTTTCTCGTCCTGTTCGTCGTCGCTCTTCTCGCCGCGACGGCGTCAGCGGTCGCGGCTCCGAGCCCGTCGGATCTCGAGGCCGAGCTCGTCTGCCCGACCTGCAAGACCACTCTCGACCAGTCCGACGCGCCGATCGCGCGGAAGATGAAGCAAGTGATCCGGACCCGCCTCTCGGAGGGGGCGACCGAGAAGCAGATCAAGGCCGAGCTCGTCGCGCAGTTCGGCCCCGGGGTGATCGCGGAGCCGCCGAAGTCGGGCTTCGACCTACTCGCCTGGCTCGTGCCGCTCGCCATCCTCGCCGGCGGCGCGCTCGGCGTCGGGGCGATCGCATGGGGCTGGCGCCGTCGCCGCCGCGACGAGGCGCCCGCGGAGCCGCTCGACCCCGCGCTCGAGCGCCGGCTCGATGCGGAGCTCGAGCGCTACGACGCATGAACGCGAGCGAGATCCCGGTCGCCCTGCTCGCAGGGTTCCTCTCGTTCCTCGCGCCGTGCGTCCTCCCGCTCGTCCCCGGCTACCTCTCCGCGGTCTCTGCGGTCGAGGCCGACGAGCTCGGTCGCCCGGGGATGGCGCGGCGGGTCGTCGTCTCCAGCATCCCGTTCGTCCTCGGCTTCACGGCGTTCTTCGTGCTGCTCGGCGTCGGCGCCTCGCTGCTCGGCGGCAGCCTCTTCCGCGACCAGTTCCTGCTCGAGCAGGTCGCCGGCTTCGTGCTCGTCGTCTTCGGCCTCGCCTTCATGGGCCTGCTCCCCTGGCCCGAGCGGCTCGTCGGGGCGGGGCTCGTCCAGGGCGCCCGTTCACGCGGCTCGCGGGTTCTCCTCGGCGGCGCCTTCGCGGTCTGCGCCGCGCCGTGCATCGGGCCGGTGCTGGCGGCGATCCTCGTGCTGGCGGGCTCGTCGGACACGGCGCTCGAAGGCGCCGGTCTCCTGGCCGTCTACTCGCTCGGGCTCGCGATCCCGTTCGTCCTCGTCGGCGCCGCGTTCACGCGGATGATGGGCGCCTTCCGCTGGCTGCGGGACCACTATGGCGCGATCCAGTTCGCCGGCGGGCTCGTCATGGTCGCCCTTGGCCTACTCCTCTTCTTCGGCCGCTTCTACGTGCTGCGGATCTACGTGAACCGCGCGCTCGAGTGGTTCGGCATCGAGCCCGTGTTCTAGCCGGGAACCGTCGGTTCCCCGCTATATCCGGACCGGCAGCAGGTCCAGCAGGCCTTCCGAGACGCGGGCCGAGGCGGCCTCGACCTGGCCGAGGACGGCGGCGACCGCGACGCCCCGGTGCGCCGGCGCGTACGGGCCGAGCCTGCGGGCCGCCTTCGCGAGCTGACGCTCCGCGCCCGGCCGGTTGCCGCGGGAGGCGTGGTGCCAGGCGACGGTGACGTGGACGAGGCCCTGGAGGAAGTCCCGCTCGGGCCCGGGCGCGTCGCGCCACTCGTCCTCGAGCGCCTCGTGCGCGTCGAACCAGCGCTCGGCGCGCATCAGCTCGATGCCCTGCTCGAGACTCACGCAGAGGCTCCCCGAGGTGCTAGAACGGGGGCCATGGCGACGATCCTGCTCGTGGGGGTCGACCTGATGGTCCGCTCCCGGCTGGACGGGCTCCTCGCCGGGCACCGGCTTGTCACGAGCGACAGCGCCGACCCGCCAGACCTCGTCATCTGCGACATCGCGAGGGTCGACGCGCAGGAGGTCGCGGACGCGTGGCCCGAGACGCCGATCCTCGGTTTCACGAACCACACGGACACGCTCGGGCTGCAGCGCGCACACACGGCCGGCTTCGACCAGGTGATCGTGAAGTCGGCGCTCGTCGAGCGGGCGCGGCAGGTGGTCGAGGAGCTCGTCGGCGTCGACGCTTGACCCGGCCCCCCGGCGGATGCCGTTGGTAGGCTCGCCCTAGAGATGACGTACATCATCGCCGAGCCCTGCATCGACATCAAAGACCGCTCCTGCGTGGATGTGTGCCCGGTCGACTGCATCCACGAGTTCGACCGGATCCTGATCATCGACCCCGAGGAGTGCATCGATTGCGGTGCCTGTGAGCCCGAGTGCCCGGTCGAGGCGATCTTCCCCGAGGACGCCCTCCCGGACAAGTGGGACGCTTTCGTGAAGATCAACTACGCGTTCCCGGAAGGCGCCGAGGTCGTGAACCCGCTCGTGCAGGCCTACGCCGACGAGCACAACGTCCAGAACGAGCCGCTCGAATAGCGCCGCGACCGCGGACAGCGGGCGCCTTCAGGGATGGCCACGACCGTGGGTCGGGGATCGGCTGCGCGATTCCCCTTCTGCGGAATCGCGCTTCGCGAGGCAGGTCAGAGCCGGGCTGCGGAGGGGGGCGCGACGAGCCTGATCGTCGTGAGGGCTCCCTCGCGGCGCGCATCGAACGTCCCGTTGAGCTCCCCGGCGCGCTCGGCGAGGCCGTCGATCACCGCCTGCCGACGTTCGGGGGCCGCGTCGTCCGATACGACGAGCTCGACGCCGCCCGACGGCGTCCGCTCGAGAGAGATCGAGACGGTGGACGGCGGTCCCCGTCGCACCGCCTGGTCGAGCGCCTCGCGGATGACCTGGAAGAGGCTCGAGCGGGCGCCCTCACCGAGCCCCTCGTCGTCGATCGCGATCGTCACCGAGGCCCCCCGGCGACCGACCGTCCGGTGGGCGAGCTCGCGGACGGCCGCAGCCAGACCGACCTCGTCGAGCATGACGGGCTCGAGGCCGGCGACGATGCCGCGCAGCTCCTCGGCGGCCTCGCGCGCGACGGCGAGCGCCCGAGCGGCCACCCGGCGGCCGGACTCGACGTCGCTCGCCTCCAGGGCCGCCACCGCGGCGTCGAGCATCTGCGACAGCGCAGCGACGTGCTGGACGGGCCCGTCGTGGAGCTGTTCGGCGATCCGGCGCCGCTCTGACCGCTCCGCGAGCAGCCGCTCCGCGACCAGGTGCTCGTCGCTCAATCGATCATCGCCTCGCGGAGCGCGATGGCGACCGCCTGCGTGCGGGTCTCCGCCTCGAGCTTCGCGAGGATGTGACGCACGTGGCTCTTCACCGTCTCCTGTGAGATGAAGAGCTGCTGAGCGACGTCCGCGTTCGACATCCCGTCGGCGAGCAGCTGGAGGATCTCGCGCTCGCGCTGCGTGAGGATCTCTTGCCCGTCGCGGCCCGTTGCGAGCGACGGGATCAGCGCCGGATCGACGAACGTGTCGCCGCCCGCGACCTTCTCGATCGCCTTGAGCAACGTCTCGTGCGGCGCCTCCTTGAGGACGTAGCCCCGGGCGCCCGACTCGAGGCCGCGCTGCAGCAACGCGCGCTCGCTGTAGGCGGTGAAGACGAGGACGCTCGTGTCGGGGACACGCGCGACGATCTCCTCGGTGGCCTCGATCCCGTCCATCTGAGGCATGCGCAGATCCATGATCACGACGTCGGGGCGCCGACGCTCCGCGAGCGCGACGGCCGTTTCGCCGTCGGGAGCCTCGCCGACGACGCGGATGTGCGACGAGCGCAGGAGCGCGAGCCGCAGGCCCTCGCGGACGACCTCGTGATCGTCGGCGATCAGGACCGTGATCTCGTTGTTCTCGGCCACGGAGTGGGATTCTACGAGCGGCGTGGGACGCCTCCCCCCGTTACACGGCGAGCCGGAGCTGCTCGGCGTCCGGCGCGGGCGTGATCGACGGCCTGCGCGGCGCCCATGTCGCGCGCGCGAGCGCCCGCACCTCCTCGCGCACGGGCTCGACCTCGGCCGCGGAAAGGTAGGCGCGTCCCTCGTAGAGCAGCTCGTAGTCGGGCAGCAGCTCGGGCCAGTCGCGCGCGAGCGCCTCGAGAAAGTGCTCGCGCGTGCCCGGGCGGAGGTAGAGGACGTTCGCCCAGATCCCGCTCGCTCCCGCAGCGCGCGCTTCGCGCACGACCTCGGCGAGGAGCGCCGGTTCGTCGGAGAGCCCTGGGAGGAGAGGAGCGAGGGCGACGCCCGTGTCGATGCCCGCGTCCGTGAGGATGCGGACCGTCTCGAGCCGCCTGCGCGGCGGCGCCGTGCCGGGTTCCGTCGCGCGCCAGATTCGCTCGTCGAGCGTCGGCACCGAGAAGCTGACGTGCACCTTTGCCCGCTGTGCGGCCTCGACGAGGACGTCGACGTCGCGCCGGATCATCGGCCCGCGGGTGATGAGCGAGAACGGAGTACGCCCGACGCCGAGCTCGCGGATGCACGCGCGTGTCAGCCGGTAGCGCCCCTCGGCCGGCTGGTACGGGTCCGTCGCGGCTCCGACGGCGACGCTCTCGCGCTTCCACGACGGCCGTGCCAGCTCACGACGAAGGACGTCGGCGACGTTGACCTTGACGCGGATCGAACGCCCGTAGCGGTCGTCGGACGGACGGTCCGCCCGAGCTTCGAACGCGCGGACGTAACAGAAGGTGCAGCGGTGCGCGCAGCCGGTGTACGGGTTGAGCGACCAGTCGAAAGGCATCCCCTTCACGCGGTTGAGCGCGCTCCGACAGGGCTCCTCGCGGTACTCGACGCTCATCGCCGTCTTGTCACCCGGCCCGCGTGGATCCAGCCGTCATGTGCGGGATCTCGGGGTCGGGATCGTGTGCGCGAGCACCCACTCGTCGTCCTGCTCTTCGCGCTCGAGCCTCCGTTCACAGGGACCCCAAGACTGCGCGCGGTCGCGGCGATCATCTGGTCGCTCGGGCTTGCGGCCGTCATCGAGACGTTCGAGGGAGCGCCAGACTGGCAGAGCCACACCGGCAATGATAGAACATATGTTCGTGCGTGTCGAGTCGCTCAGGCTGACGCGGCGAGCACCATGCCGGCCCCGACGGTCTCGTTCGTCGCCTCGTCGACCAGGATGAAAGCCCCGGTCGTCCGGTTCTCCGCGTACGGGTCGACGAGCAGCGGGGCGGCGAGTCGAAGTCGCACGCGCGCGAGGTCGTTCAGCACAAGCCCGTCGGCAGGGACCTGCTCGAGCGTCGACACGTCGAGCACGGAGACGACCTCGTCGAGAATCGCCCGCGCCCAACGCGTCGTGTGCTTGACGGCGAGGCGTGCGCCGGTCTGCACCGGCCGCTCGCTCATCCAGCAGACCCTCGCCTCCAGCTCGCGGGCGGCGGTCGGGGCGTCGTCGGGATCGCACAGCATGTCGCCGCGCGAGACGTCGATCTCGTCGGTGAGGCGCACGACCACCGCCTGGCCCTGGACGCCCACGGGCAGGGGGCCGTCGCGCGTCTCGACAGCGGCCACCGTCGTGCGGAGGCCGGAGGGGAGCACGAGCACCTCGTCACCCGCGCGCCACTCGCCGCCCGAGACCTGGCCGGCGTAGCCGCGGTAGTCGTGGTGCTCGTCCGACATGGGACGGATGACCCACTGCACGGGGAAGCGCCGGTGCGAGGCGTCGCGGTCGGCCGCGAGCTCGATCGACTCGAGGTGCTCGAGGAACGTGCCGCCGCCCCACCAGGCGAGCCGGTCGGAGGGCTCGACCACGTTGTCACCAGGTCGCGCGGCGATCGGCACGGTCGTCGCGTCGCGGAGCCCGAGGCGCTCGGACAGCTCGCGGAGGTCGTTCTCGATCGCGCGGAAGCGGCCCTCGTCGAATTCGACGAGATCCATCTTGTTCACAGCGAAGACGACGTGCGGGATGCCGAGCATCGCGGCGATGTACGTGTGGCGCTGCGTCTGCTCGATCACGCCCTTGCGGGCGTCGACCAGTACGACCGCGACGTCGGCCGTGGACGCGCCGGTGACCATGTTCCGCGTGTACTGGACGTGGCCGGGCGCATCGGCCAGCTGGAAGCGCCTCGACGGGGTCACGAACGAGCGGTAGGCGACATCGATCGTGATGCCCTGCTCGCGCTCGGCGCGCAGGCCGTCGGTGAGCAGCGCGAGGTTGAAGAAGCCGTCGCCGCGGCGCTCGCTCGTCTCCTCGACGTGCTCGAGCTGGTCCGACATCACCTGCTTCGTGTCGAAGAGCAGGCGACCGATCAGCGTCGACTTGCCGTCGTCGACCGAGCCGCACGCGACGAGCCGGAGAAGCTCGGTCGACTCCGCGGCGGGACCGAGGAGCGCTGCGTCGCTAGAAGTACCCGACACGCTTCCGGTCCTCCATCGCCGCCTCGCTCACCTTGTCGTCGGCCCTCGTCTCGCCCCGCTCGGTGACCCGCGTCGCCGCGATCTCGCGCACGACGGCGTCGATCGTTCGTGCAGTGGAGCGCACGCCGCCGGTGCAGCTCATGTCGCCCACGGTGCGGAACCGCACGTCCTCCTCGAACGTGTCCTCGTGGGGGTAGCGCTCGACGAACTCCGACGCCGCGTACAGCATCCCGTCTCGCTCGAACACCTCGCGCCGGTGCGAGAAGTAGATCGCCGGCAGCTCGAGCCGCTCGCGCGCCACGTACTGCCAGACGTCCAGCTCTGTCCAGTTCGAGATGGGGAAGACGCGCACCTGCTCGCCCTTGCGGATCCGGCCGTTGTAGAGGTTCCAGAGCTCCGGCCGCTGGGCGCGAGGGTCCCACTGGCCGAAGTCGTCGCGGAAGGAGAAGATCCGCTCCTTCGCGCGAGAGCGCTCCTCGTCGCGGCGCGCCCCGCCGATCGCAGCGTCGAAGCCGTGCTCGGCCATCGCGTCGAGCAGCGTCGTCGTCTGCAGCTGGTTCCGCGACGCGCGCGGGCCCGTCTGCTCGACGACTCGGCCCTTGTCGATCGACTCCTGCACCGACGCGATCACGAGGCGCTCGCCGAGCTCGGCGACGCGCCGGTCGCGGAACTCGATCGCCTCGGGGAAGTTGTGCCCCGTGTCGACGTGCATGAGCGGGAACGGGAAGCGGCCCGGGCGGAAGGCCTTTTCGGCCAGCCGGAGGAGGACGATCGAGTCCTTGCCGCCGGAGAAGAGCAGCACGGGCCGCTCGAGCTCGGCCGCGACCTCGCGCATGATGTGGATCGCCTCCGACTCGAGCGTGTCGAGATGCGAGAGGCGGACGAGTGAGTCGGTCGTGGTCACGTGTGGCTCAGGCGTGCAGGAATCAGGCGTGGAGGCCGCACTCCGTCTTGCCCGACCCGACCCACCGGCCTTCGCGGCCGGTCCCGGGGGTCGTGCAGTGGGTGCAGCCGATCGAAGCGTATCCGCGCTCGTGCAGCGGGTTGACCGGCAGGTCGCGCTCCCGGATGTAGGCCCACACGTCGTCGTCCGTCCAATCGGCGAGCGGGCTCGCCTTCCACAGCTCGTGGCGGTCGTCCCAGCCGAGCTTCGGCGTCGCGGTGCGGCTCGACGACTGGTCGCGGCGGACCCCGGTGATCCAGCCGTGGAGGCCCGAAAGCGCCGCACCGAGCGGGCCGATCTTCCGGATCGAGCAGCAGAGGTCGGGGTTCCGCTCCCACAACGCCTCACCGTGGATCGCGGCCTGCCGGCCGAGCGAAGGGCCCTCGAACACCTCGATCCTGATCCCGTAGCGTTGCTCCAACTGGCGCCAGACGGCGTACGTCTCGGGGAAGAGCACGTGCGTGTCGAGCGCAAAGACGCGCGCCCGCGGCTCGCGCTCGAGGAGCATGTCGAGGAGGACGCTCTCCTCCTTCTGGAAGGAGCAGGCGAGCGCCACGCCGGGGTGGAGGCGCTCGAGGACGGTCTCGACGACCTCCTCCGCCGTGAGGGCCTCGACGTCGGTCCCGCCGACGAGCTCTGCGACGCTCCGCTCCATCGGGCGAACGGTACCACTCATCACGGATGCTTATTCTGGCCATTAGGGAAACTCGTTGCACGATGCAACGACCGCCTCTACGCACTCACGACCCCGAAGCGTGGCCCCGGCGTCGGCGCTGCGATCGCGGGAACCGATCTTCGCCGTCCGGAGGCGAAGGGCGGAGATCGGTCTCAGAGACCGATCTCTGTCAAGAGGGCCGTTTCGGACCTTGGCCCGACCGGCCATGCGCGGCGTAGGGTTGCGTCGATGGACGAGCTCGCCGGGGGCATTCGGCGCGTCACGCTCCCGCTGCCGACGCGGCCGGGGCACGTCCACTCGTACCTCTTGCCCGGGGACGAGGGCTGGACGGTCGTCGACACGGGCCTCGGGCTGCCGGATGCGCGGGAGCGCTGGGCCAGGGAGCTCGAGGGGCTTCCCGGCCACGTCCGGCGCATCGTCGTCACGCACTTCCACCCGGACCACGTGGGTGCCGCGCGCGATCTGTCGGAGCTGACGGGAGCGCCGGTGCTCCAGGGGCGCCTCGACTACGCGCAGTGCGAGCTCGTCTGGGGAGAGACGGACTGGGGGCCCGTCCTCGTCGACTGGTTCCGCCGTCACGGCGTGCCCGAAGGCATGGTCACGGAGCTGATCGAGCAGGGCTCGCTCTACCGGCCGTTCATCCGCTACCAGCCCGACCCCGAGCTGATCGATCCCGGCGACGCGATCGACGGCTGGCGGGCCGTCGCGGCTCCCGGTCACGCGGATGGCCAGCTGATGCTGCTGCGCGACGGCGTGCTCGTCGCCGCGGACCACGTGCTCGACCCGATCTCCCCGACCGTCGGCCTCTGGCCGCGTAGCCGCCCGGACCCGCTCGGGGACTACGTGGGGGCGCTCCGGGCCGTTGTCGAGCTCGGCCCGACGTTTGCGCTGCCGGGGCACGGCGAGCCGATTGCGGATCCGGTCCGGAGGGCCCGGCAGCTGATCGCCCATCACGACGAGCGGCTCCAGGCCACTGCCGCGATGCTGCATGACGAGCCACAGAGCGGGTACGACGTCTCGTTCCCGCTGTTCGGCGACGACCTGAAGCCGGCGGCCAGGCGGTTCGCCGTCGCGGAGACGCTCTCGCACCTCGAGCGCCTCGTCCTCGCCGCGGGCGCTCGGCGCCACGAGACCGCCGAACGGGTTACCTATACTGCGCGCTGAGTGGACGGCGAGCTACCGCCCAGTACCCGTGCCCCGGGCCGCGGGGCGACCATCCTCGGTAGAGGGTCCCGATGAGCGACGTATGGCGCATCCTCGCCGTGTTCGCGCTCGTCCTCGGCAACGCGGTCTTCGTCGCGGCCGAGTACGCGCTCGTCACCGCGAGGCGCAACCGGCTGGAGGGCCGCGCCGAGCACGGGAACCGCCGCGCACGCACCGCGCTCCTGCTGATGGACGAGCCGGTGCGCTTCATCTCGACCGTCCAGGTCGGGATCACGGTGCTCAGCATCGCACTCGGCGTCGTCGGCGAGCCACTCGTGTCGCAGTACTTCGAATTCCTCCCCCGCGGTGTGGCGTTCATCGTCTCGTTCGGGGTCCTGACGTACCTGAGCGTCGTCCTCGGCGAGCTCGTTCCGAAAGCGGTCGCGCTCCAGAAGGCCGAGCTCCTCGCCTTGATCCTCGCGGTCCCGATCGACCTGCTCTCACGGGCGTTCGCGCCGGTCGTCTGGATCCTCCAGCACTCGTCGAACGCTGTCCTTCGCCTGCTCCGCGTGAAGCCGGCCCCGGCCGGGATGATGGCCTTCACGCGCGAGGACATCCGACAGTCGGTCGCGGTCGCCGAGGACGTCGGCGAGATCCAGACCGCCGAAGAGGAGATGCTCTACAAGGTGTTCGACTTCGCCGAGAAGGAGGCCGCGGACGTGATGGTCCCGCGACCCGACGTCTTCGGCCTGTCGGTCGACCTGCCGCCCGAGCAGGCCCTCGGCCTGATCCTCGACAACCCGTACACCCGGTACCCGGTGTACCGCGAGTCGCTCGACGACATCATCGGCATCCTCCACATCCGCGCGCTGGTCGCAGCCCTCAACGACCAGAGGATCGCGTCCGTGAACCTCGGGGAGCTCCTGAACCCGACATACGTCGTGCCCGAGACGAAGGACCTCGGCGCCCTGCTCGCGGAGTTCCGCAGGACGAACCAGCACATGGCCGTCGTCGTCGACGAGTACGGCGCCACCGCGGGCATCGTCACGCTCGAGGACCTGCTCGAGGAGATCGTCGGCGACATCGAGGACGAGTTCGACCTCCCGAACGAGTCGGTCGAGCGGCTGAACGACACGACCATCCGGATCGACGGCTCGTTCACGATCGACGACTTCAACGAGGAGTTCCAGACCACGCTCGACTCGGACGACTTCCACACGGTGGCCGGCTACGTCTTCGGCCATCTGGGACGCGCCGCGGAAGTCGGCGACGAGGTCGCCGCGGAGCAGCTCCGCTTCCTCGTGCTCGAGACGAGCGGCTCGCGCATCCAGCGTCTCGAGGTCGAGTTCCTCCCCGCGCCTGTCGGGGCGGACGACACGCCCGAAGCGGCCTGATCGGCCCCGAACGCGCGACGCGCTCACGCGACGCACTTTCCACGCGGGTTCGTGTAAGCAACTGACCCATGGGCTCGCCGCTCAGGCACCGCGATTTCGCGCTCTACGTCGCAGCCACGGTGGCGACCGCGTTCGCGATCGAGATGTCGTTCGTGGCGATCGGATGGCAGGTCTACGCGATCCACGGCGACCCGCTCGACCTCGGGCTCGTGGGACTCGCGATGTTCGTGCCGCTGCCGCTGCTCGCCTTGCCAGCGGGTCATTTCGCCGACCGGCATCCGCGCAGGACGGTGCTGGCGCTCGCCACGGGGCTCGATGCGCTCGTCGCGGTGGGTCTCCTCGTCGTGACGCGCAACGGGGCGGACGCAACCTGGCCGTTCTTCGCGCTCGCTTTCATGACGGGAGTCGCGTCGGCTGTCGGGGCGCCTGCCGGGCGCGCGATGACGCCGTCGCTCGTTCCGCAGGAGATTCTCGTGAAGGCCTTCGCACAGCGATCGGTGGCCTTCCAGCTCTCGGTGATCGTCGGCCCCGCTCTCGGCGGGCTGCTCTTCGCCATCCAGCCGGAGCTCGTGTACGCGGCCTCCTCCGCCTTCTCACTCCTCGCGCTCGCCGCGATCCTCGCCCTCCGCGCCGGCCGCGAAGGCGCGGGCGCCGGGACGCCGGACCTCGCGAGCGTGCTCGGTGGGGTCAGGCTCGTCCGACGGACGTCGGTTCTGCTCGGTGCGATCTCGCTCGACCTCTTCGCAGTGCTCTTCGGCGGGGCCGTCGCGTTGCTCCCGATCTTCGCGAAGGACGTGCTCGACGTCGGGCCGGCGGGCCTCGGCGTTCTGCGCGCGGCGCCCGCGGTGGGGGCGCTCGCCGCCGCGTTGGTCATGTCGCGCCGCCCGGTTCGGCGCCGCGCGGGGAGGACCCTGCTGACGGTCGTGGCGCTCTACGGGGCGACGATGATCGTCTTCGGGCTGTCGCAGACGATGTGGCTCTCGCTCCTCGCCCTTGCGGCCGGAGGCTCCGTGGACATGGTCAGCGTCGTCCTTCGACAGACGATCCTGCCCCTCGTGACGCCGGACGAGCTCCGCGGCCGCGTGACGGCGATCGAGATGGTGTTCATCAGCGCCTCGAACGAGCTCGGCGCGTTCGAGTCGGGCGTCGCCGCCGCCCTGATCGGCGCGGTGCCCGCCGTGCTCGTCGGCGGGGTCCTGACGATCGGCGTCGCACTCGCCTGGAGGCGGCTGTTCCCCGGCCTCCTCGAGGTCGACCGGCTCGACGAGTTGCGGCCGGTCGAAGCGGTCGCGTCCTGAACGGACGTCTGGAGGCGCCGCGACCGGAGTAACACGATCCTATCGAGGCACGGCTCGACCGCCTCGAGGGTGGGGAACAGCCGAGCCTGCGCCGGGTCTGACGCGACCCGTCAGCGGCGGGCGCCCGCGAGCAGCTTCGACGCGCTCACGCTGCGGATCGACGCGTCGAGCAGCTCGACCGGGTGCAGTGCGGGCAGCGGGGTGCCCGCCCGCCCGAGCGCCTGCGCCACCTGCACGAGACAGCCGGGATTCGCGCTCGCGTAGGCGTCCGGCGCCGTCGCAAGCACGTGAGCTGCCTTGCGGTCGCCGAGCTCGTGTGCCGCCTCGGGCTGCGTGACGTTGTAGATCCCGGCCGAGCCGCAGCAGATGTCCTGCTCCGCGGGCTCCACGACGCGGAGGCCGGGGATCCGCTGGAGCAGGGGCAGCCAGGCGGCCGGGAGCCGCTGTGCGTGGCGGAGATGACAGGAGTCCTGGTAGGCAAGGGTCAGCTCGAGTGGGTGCAGCGGCGGCAGCTCCGCGTCTGCGAGCGCCTCGGTGACGTCGACCGCCGCCACGCCATGGTCCTTCAGGTGCGAGCCGCAGCCCGAGGCGTTGACGACGATCGTCTCGGTGCCGGCGAAGCTCCGACGGAGCCGCTCGGTGAAGCGCTCGGACTCGGTCGCGCGGCCCGCGTGCGCCGACAGCGCCCCGCAGCAGCCCTGCGGCGGCGCGACGACCTCGTGGCCCGCGGCGGCGAGCACCCGTGCGGTCGCGGCGTTGACCTCCCCGAAGACGACCGACTGCACGCAGCCCGTCAATAGCCCGACACGGCCGTGCGCTCGAGCCGGCTCGGCGGCGGGCGTCACCGGCGCGGGCTGCTCGCGCGAGCGCCAGCGCGGGGCGAGGTCGAGCATCGGGCGCGCCCAGCGCGGCGTCGGCAGCGCGCGTCCGAGCGGCGCCAGGCGAAGTGCCCAGCGCATCCGTCGCGGATACGGAAGCGTCGCGAAGAGCAGCCGCCGCTGGAGGCGTTCACCGCGCGGCCGGTCGTGCTCCGTCTCGACGACGCGGCGCGTCTCTTCGATCAGGCGGTCGTAGCGGACGCCGGACGGGCAGCTCGTGACGCACGCCATGCAGCCGAGGCAGCGGTCGAAGTGCTCGACGACGGTTGCGTTCAGCGTCAGCGTGCCCTGGGCGGTCTTCTCCATCAGCTGGATTCGTCCCCGGGGCGAGTCCATCTCCTCGCTCCAGAGGACGTACGTCGGGCACGTCGGGAGGCAGAAGCCGCAGTGGACGCACGCCTTCGTCAGCTCCTCGATCATGCGAGAACGCCGGCGGGGTCGAGCTGCTCCTTCAGGGCGCGCTGCACCCGGCGCGCCGCAGGAGCCGGCACGCCGCCGACGCGGTGGGCCACGTAGGCGATGCCGGCCGCCGGTCGCACGACCGCCTCGTCGAGGGTCGTGAGCGCGTTCCCGAGGTCGGCCGGCGAGAAGCGCACCCTGCCGAGCGAGTGGCCCTGGCGCTCCCGGGCCTCCTCCCACACCGCGCCCTCGGCGACGGCGCCGCCGACGAGCGATCGTGCGGCGTCGAGCTGCGCGGCGACCGCCCGTTCACGGCCCTCGAACAGGACTGCGACCCGGCCCGGGTGCAGCACGTCGAGCGCGCTCGGGTCGAGCTGCGAGCGGCG
This sequence comes from Gaiella sp., assembly GCF_035558935.1. Taxonomy (GTDB): domain Bacteria; phylum Actinomycetota; class Thermoleophilia; order Gaiellales; family Gaiellaceae; genus Gaiella. The sequence goes on from NZ_DATMBZ010000064.1 coordinate 28,911, forward strand.
CAGAGCGCGGACGATCGCGGCCGCGTCAGCCGTCTCGACGACCAGGGTCGCCGCTGCCGGCGGCAGCGGATGCAGGCGCAGCGAGACGCGGGCGATCAAGGCGAGCCGCCCTTCCGAGCCGCAGACGAGCTTGCCGAGGTCGTAGCCGGCGACGTTCTTCACGACCTTGCCGCCCGAGCTCGCGACCGTCCCGTCGCCGAGGACGAGCGTCACGCCGAGGACGAGGTCTCGCGGCGTCCCGTAGCGGTGGGAGAGCGGGCCCGAGAGACGGCCGGCCAGGCAGGCGCCGATCGTCGGGTCGCCGGGGGGGTCGAGGGAGAGGCGCTGGCCGGACGCGGCGAGCACCTCGCGCAGCGCCGAGAGACGGATTCCCGCCTCGACCGTGCAGGTGAGATCGCCCGCCTCGTGCTCGAGCACACGGTCGAGCGCCTCGGTCGAGAGGTCATCTCCGATCCGGACCCGGCGTCCTGCGGCCGCTGCGTCCGCAAGCACGCCCGCAGCCTCCTCGACCGTCCCGGGACGCATCAGAACCGCTCCGCGAGCCCGAGCCGTTCGAGGGGGTGCATCCGATACGGGCCCGGCACCTCGCCGCAGAGCCTGGGCGTCGGAATCACCTTGCCGGGATTCGCGATCCCGTCCGGGTCGAAGGCACGGCGGACGCGTTCGAACGCCTCGAGGTCGCGCTCCGAGAACATCGACGGCATCGCGCAGGCCTTGTCGACGCCGATCCCGTGCTCGCCGGTGAGCGAGCCGCCCGCCTCGACACACGCCGCGAGGATCTCGTCCGCGAGGCCCTTCGCCCGCTCGTACTGGCCCTCGACAGCGCCGTCGTAGAGGACGAGCGGATGCAGGTTCCCGTCGCCCGCGTGGAAGACGTTGCCGACGCGGAGGCCGTGCTCCTCCGAAAGCTCGTCGATCCGCCGGAGCACCGCCGGGAGCCTCGTCCGCGGAACGACGCCGTCCTGGACGTAGTAGTCGGGGGAGACGCGTCCCATTGCCGCGAACGCGCCCTTCCGTCCCTTCCAGAGGAGCGCTCGCTCCTCCGCATCGTGCGCAGTGCGGATCTCGAAGGCGCCCGCGGCGCGGCAGATCCCGTCGACGGCGGCGACGTCCTCCTCGACCTGGGCCAGCCGGCCGTCGAGCTCGACGAGGAGCACCGAGCCGGCGCCCTCGGGGTAGCCCGGCCGGAACGCCTCCTCCGCGGCCTGGATCGTGAAGCTGTCCATGATCTCCATCGCGGCGGGGAGGATCCCGCCTGCGACGATCTGCGAGACGGCGTCGCCCGCGGCCTCGACGGTGGTGAACGCGGCGAGCTGCGTGACGACGGCCTCGGGCTGCCGGACGATCCGCAACGTCACTTCGACCGCGATCCCGAGCGTCCCCTCGGAGCCGACGATGACGCCGAGCAGGTCGGGGCCGTCATCTCCGTCGATCGCCTTCCCGCCGAGCTCGAGCAGCTCACCGTCCGGCAGCACGACCTTCGCGCCGGTGACGTGGTTGACGGTGAAGCCGTGCTTCAGGCAGTGGGCGCCGCCCGAGTTCTCGGCCACGTTGCCGCCGATCGTGCAGACCTGCTGGCTCGAGGGGTCGGGTGCGTAGAAGTAGCCCTGTGCCGCGACGGCGCGTGTCACGTCGAGGTTCGCGACGCCGGGCTCGACGACGACGCGCTCGGCGGCGACGTCGACCTCGAGAATCCGGTTCATGCGCGCGACGGAGACGACGATCCCGTCCGCGACCGGCAGCGCGCCGCCCGAGAGACCGGTGCCCGCGCCGCGTGCGACGAACGGCACGCGGTCGCGCGCGCAGAGGCGCAGGACACCCTGCACCTCTTCCGCCGAGCCGGGGAGGACGACCGCGGCGGGTTGCGCACGCCACCCCGTGAGGCCGTCGCAGTCGTACGTCGCGAGGCGCTCCGGCTCGGTGACGAGGTGCTCGTCGCCGACGACGGTGCGGAGGTCGTCGAGGAACCTGGGCGAGAGGCTCATCGCCGCCGATCCTACTCGGCGGACCTCCTGCGGATCGCGCAAGTATCGATGATCGATGATCGTGGATTCGGTTAGGGTCAACGCATGACGCTCCCCATCCCGCGCCCCGGCAAGATCGTCTGCGTCGGGCTCAACTACCGAGACCACGCGGAGGAGCAGGGTGTCGACCTGCCGGCCGCGCCGCTCTTCTTCGCCAAGTACACGACGTCGCTGATCGGGCCCGGCGACGCGATCGTGATCCCGCCCGTCGTGACGAAGTGCGACTACGAGGCGGAGCTCGGCGTCGTGCTCGGCGCGACCGTCCGGAACGTCTCGAAGGAGAACGCGCTCGAGGCGGTCGCGGGATACGTCGTCGCGAACGACGTCTCGGCGCGTGACCTCCAGTTCGCCGACGGCCAGTGGACGCGCGGCAAGTCGCCGGACACGTTCTGCCCGGTCGGCCCGCTCGTCCCGGCGGCGGAGGTTCGCGATCCGCACGCGCTGCGCATCAGGGCGATCCTGAACGGCGAGACGATGCAGGACTCGACCACTGCGAACCTGATCTTCGGGATCGACGAGGTGATCAGCTACGCCTCTCAGACGTCGACCCTCGAGGCCGGCGACCTCATCCTGACGGGGACGCCCGCCGGCGTCGGCGTCTTCCGCGACCCACAGCGCCTCCTCCGGCCCGGCGACGAGATCACCATCGAGATCGACGGGGTCGGAACGCTGACGAATCCCGTCACGGGAGCTTGACGGCGCCGCTCGAGTGGCGGATCGTCGCCCGGCCGTCATGAGCGCGATCTCCAGAACCGTGCTCCGTGAGCAGGTGAAGGACGTCCTGCTGCAGCGCATCGTCAACGGCGAGCTGAAGCCGGGCGAGCGGCTCGTCGAGACGAGGATCGCGAGCGAGCTCGGTACGAGCCAGGCACCCGTGCGCGAGGCGCTACGCGATCTCGAGCTCCTGCGCATGGTCGAGTCGGAGCCGTTCCGCGGCGCACGGGTGCGGGCGTTCGGCAACGACGAGCTGATCGAGGTCTACCCCGTGCGCGCGGTGCTCGAGGAGCTCGCGGCGAAGGAGGCAGCGAAGCTCCTCGACGGCGACGTCACCGTGCTCGAACGCGAGGTCGACGAGATGCGGGACGCCGCGGGGCGCGGCGACATCAACGCCCTCGTCCGCCACGACCTCGCCTTCCACCGCGTCATCGTCGAGGCCGCCGGGAACTCGGTGCTCGAGCAGTGCTGGAAGTCGCTCGGCGTCGAGGGTCGGATCACGATCTCGCTCTACGGCACGTACGTGGAGCCACAGGAGGCGGCCGAGAAGCACGTCCCGATCCTCGAGGCGATCCGCGCGGTGAAGCCCGGCCCGGCCGGCCGCGAGGCACGTCGGCACGTCGAGGAGTTCGCGCGCATCGCACGGCAGCGCGCGAAGACCGCCGGAGCCGCGGCGCGCTGAGAGGCGGCCGCTCCACCGGAGCGGCCCTCGCCGGCCTCTTCCTCGCCTCGCTGGCGCTGCGGCCCCAGATCGTCGGCGTCGGGCCCCTGATCGACGAGATCCAGGACGACCTCGACGCTTCGCACGCGCTGGTCGGGCTGCTCGGCACGATCCCCGTGCTCTGCATGGGGCTCTTCGCGCCGGTCGCCGCCTATCTCTCTGCCCGGCTCGGCACCCGTCGCGCGATGACGATCGGGCTGGCGTTGATCGGGACGTTCGGGATCCTGCGCGCCGTCGCGCCGAGCGCCTGGCTCGTCGTGCTTCTCACCTGGGGCGTGGGCATCGGGATGGGGATCGGGAACGCGCTCGCGCCGCTCGCGGTGCGGGAGACGGTTCCCGATCGCCCCGCGACCGGAACGGGTGTGTACACGACAGGCATCCAGCTCGGCGCCACCGTCGCCGCTGCGATCGCGGTGCCGCTCGCGACGATTTTCGGCGGCTGGCGGGGCGCACTCATCGCTCTGTCCCTCTCGGCGTGCGCGATCGCGGTCGTCTGGGCGGTGCTGGAGCGGGGCGGGCCGGAGCACGTGCGGTCCGGCTCCTTGGTCCCGCGGTTGCCGTGGAGGTCGCATACCGCGTGGCTGCTCGTTGCGATCTTCGCCACGATGGCGTCGGGCTACTACGGCCTCAACGCATGGCTCGCCGACGCGTACGGCGAGCGCGGCTGGAGCGACACGTCAGCCGGCCTGCTGCTCGCCGCGATGACGCTGACGGCGATCCCGAGCTCCTTCCTGATTCCCTGGCTGTCCGACCGTCACGGTGGCCGGCGCGCATGGCTCGTGGGGGCGAGCACGGTCTTCGCGATCGGCGCCATCGGGCTGGTCGCCCTTCCCGCGGCGGGGTTCTTCTGGGCGCTGCTCGCGGGAAGCGCACAGGGCGGCACCTTCTCGCTCGTCATGACCCTGCCGCTCGATTTCGAGCAGACGCGAGAGCGCATCGGCGCGCTGGTCGGGCTGATGCTCGGTGTGGGCTATTCGGTGGCGGCGATCGCCCCGTTCCTCCTCGGCGCCGTCCGCGACGTCACGCACTCCTTCGACGCGGTGCTCTGGACGTGTGCCGCCTTTCTCGTCCTGCTCGTCGTCCTCGTCCGCCTGCTGCCGCGGCCCGAGGCGCGCTACGCGGGCGGATAGATGTTCGACGCGTACTCCTCGACCATGCGCGCCGCCGAGAAGCGCGGGCCGTTCGTGCGCAGCGAGCGCTTCACCATCCGAAGCCACCGGTGGGGGATGCCGTCGGCGTCGCGGTCCTGGAAGAGCGGGATCACCTGCTGCTCGAGCAGGTCGTACAGCGCGTGTGCGTGGCGCGCGTCCTGCGCGACCTCGTCCTCGCCCTCGGGGCCCGCGCCGTCGATCTCCCAGCCGTTCTCGCCGTCGTACCCCTCGACCCACCAGCCGTCGAGCACGCTGAGGTTGAGGCCGCCGTTCGCCGCGGATTTCATCCCGCTCGTCCCGCTCGCCTCGAGCGGCGGTCTGGGCACGTTGAGCCAGACGTCGCAGCCGCCCACGATCGGCGCCGCGACCGAGAGGTCGTAATCCTCGAGGAATGCGACCCGCGAGGTGATCCCCACCGCCTCGGAGAGGCCGAACACGTCGACGAGCATCTGCTTGGCGTTCTCGTCGAGCGGGTGCGCCTTGCCCGCGACGACCATCTGCACGGGCGGGCCGTCGGCGAAGATGCGGCGCACGCGCTCGGGGTCGTACGTGAGCAGGAAGAGGCGCTTGTAGGTCGCGATCCGCCTGGCGAAGCCGAGCGTCAGGGTGTCCTCCGCGAACGTCTCCGCCACCGCCTTCACGCTCTCGGGATCCTCGCCGCGCAGCAGCCGGTCCTGGATCGACTTCGCCTTGACGTACTCGACGAGCGAGCGGCGCGACTCGTTTCGCGCGGCCCACAGCTCCTCGTCGGGGATGTCCTCGACCGGGGCCCAGGTCTCGGGGTCGGACGCGCGATCGAGCCAGCCTTCGCCGAGATGGCGGTCGAGCAGGCCGAGCATCGGCGCGGAGAGGAAGCTCGGGAGGTGAACGCCGTTCGTGACGTGCGTGATGGGCACCTCGTCCGCGGGCGGATCGCCGAAGAGCGGCCGCCACATCTCGCGGGCGACCTCACCGTGGCGCAGGCTGACGGCGTTGGCGCGACGTGAGAGCCGGAGCGCGAGCGGTGTCATGCCCGGCCACTCGTCGCTTCCCTGGTGCGTCCGGCAGAGGTCGAGAAACCGTCCCTCGTCCATCCCGAGTCGCTCCGGCAGCTCGGCGAACGCCTCGAGGAACGACGCGGTCTCGTACGTCTCGTTTCCGGCGGGGACGGGCGTATGCGTCGTGAAGACGCAGTCGTGGCGCGCGAGGTCGAGCGCCTCGTCCAGCGACACGCCGCGCTCGATGTGCTCGGACGCGAGCTCGAGGGCGGCGAGCGCGGGATGGCCCTCGTTGAAGTGGAGGACGCCGGGCTCGATCCCGAGGGCCCGCAGTGCGCGCACCGCGCCGAGCCCGAGCAGCCCGTACTGGCCGAGCCGCGTGAGCGGGTTTCCCTCGTAGAGCCGGGCGGTGATCCAGCGGTCGACCGGGTCGTTCTCCTCGAGCTCGGTGTCGAGCAGGTAGAGCGGGACGCGGCCGATCTCCGCTCGCCAGACGTGGAAGGCCACCTCGCGCCCGAAGAGCGGGAACGAGAGACGCAGCGGCGCGCCGGTCTCGTCGAGCACGAGGACGGTCGGCAGGCGCTCGGGCATGATCTGCGTCCAGTACTCGTGCTGGAGCCCCGTGCGGTCGACGCGCTGGTGGAAGTAGCCCTTGCGGTAGAGCAGGCCGACGCCGATCATCGGCAGCGCGAGGTCGCTCGCCTGCTTCAGGATGTCGCCCGCGAGCGCGCCGAGCCCGCCGGAGTAGATCGGGAGCGACGGATGGATCCCGAACTCCGCGCAGACGAAGACGACGGGTTGGTCGATGCCCCGTACGGGCGTCTCGGGCCGCGCGCGGTTCTCGTCGAGCACGCGTTCGAGGCGCGCGATCCGCTCGAGCGTCGGCCCGTGTCCCGCCGCGAGTTGCGCGGCGTGCGGCGGGAGGTCGGCGAGCTGACGCACCGGATTCTCGGCGTTGATCACCCATGCGTGGGGATCGAGCGCACGGAAGAGCGCCGGCCCGTCGGGATCCCACGCCCAGCGGTAGTCGAGCGCGATCCGCGCGAGCGGCGCGAGCTCGGTCGGCAGCCGCCACGCCAGCTCGGTGGCGCGCTCGTCCGCCTCCCGCGCGCCGGGCAGCGCCGCGATGTCCACGATCCGCGTCGTGCTCACGGAGGCCCAACCTAGCCGAGGCCGGCTAGGCGGCGGTACGGAAGTGCGCGATCGTCGCGGCGACGCCGGCGTCGAGCGCGGTGCGAGGGAACGGGCCGACGTCGCGGTCGAACCCGACGGCCTCCAGCTCGGGCGGGAACGGGAGCGTGTCCCCTCCCCACGTGATCTCGGCCTCAGGGACGACCGCTCGGATCGCCGTCACGACCTCTTCCATCGAGGCGGCGACGCCGGGAGCGTTGTACACGGCGGCGCCCGCGCGACCCGACGACGCTGCCATGACGAACGCGCGCGCCACGTCGGGCGCGTAGTCGTACTGGGCGGTGCCGGAGTAGCCGATCGCGTACGGCTCGCCCCGGGTCGCGGCGAGCATCGCCATCGTCGGCCCGGACGTCATGCCCTGGTCGCGGCCGGGCCCGTAGACGACGTAGGGTCGAAGGCCGACCGAAGGCAGTCCCCTGTCTGCCGCGTAGACCCGCGCCATGCCCTCGTCGGCGAGCTTCGAGACGCCGTACAGGGTACTCGGCGTCGTGCCGCCGAGCTCCGGCGCGGGCGAGGGGTCGGAGGCGCTGTAGACGGCCGTCGAGCTCGCGTACGCGACGCCCGGGATCCGGTCGAGGCGGCCCGAGACCGCCTCGAAGACGTTGACCGTGCCCGCGACGTTGACGCGCATCCCGAGCGGCGGGTTCGCGCGCACGAACGGCACCTGGAGCGCCGCGAGGTGCACGACCCGCGTGATCGCGTGGTCGTCGAGCACCCGCTCGAGGGCCTCGAGGTCGGTGATGTCGCCCCGGACGAGCGTCACCCGGTCGGTGTCCTCGTCTCCGAGCACGAGCCGCAGACGCGCGGTGTCCTCGCCGAGGTCGTAGCCGACGACCTCGCCGCCGTCGGCCAGCACGGCGCGCGCGACCCAGGCGCCGAGGCAGCCGAGGACGCCGGTGACGAGGAACCGCTCGCTCACGTCCTCGGGAACCAGGAGGTGCGAGGCTGGAGCCACGCCCCATGGAGAAGCTCAGGCAAGCGGCGCGTCCTGGTACACGGTCACCGCGTCCGTGAAGAACTCGCGCGCCGCGCGGCCCTGCTCGTGGGGCCCGAAGCCCGAGCCCTTGATGCCGCCGAACGGGACGTGGACGTCGGCCCCGGCCGTCTGGGAGTTGACATGGAGGATGCCCGCCTGGAGCTCCTCCGAGAAGCGCTGCACGGCATGGAGGTCGCGCGTGAAGATCGACGCGGAGAGCCCGTACTGCACGGCGTTCGCGCGCTCGAGCGCCTCGTCGAGCGTCGTGAAGCGGTAGAGCGACGTGACGGGCCCGAAGACCTCCTCGCAGGAGAGGTGCGCGTCCTCCGCGACGTCCTCGAACACCGTCGGCTCGACGAGGAACCCGTCGCCCGGGCCGCGCCTGCCGCCCGCCGCGACCGAGCCGCCCTCGTCGCGGCCGCGCTCGATCGCCGCGAGGACGTCGTCGAAGGCGCTCTCGGTGACGAGCGGCCCGACCTCCGTCTCGGGGTCGGCCGGGTCGCCGACCTTGCCGGCCGCCACGCGCGCCAGGAGCTTCTCGCGGAACGCGTCGTAGGCGCCGTCCTGGACGAGGATCCGCCGGGTCGCGGTGCACTTCTGTCCGGCCGACCAGAAAGCGCCTGCGTATGCCGCCTCGACGGCCCGGTCGAGCTCCGCGTCCGCCATCACGACGAACGGGTTCTGCCCTCCGAGCTCGAGCTGCACGCGGGCGCCGCGCGCGGTTGCCGTCTCGCGGACGCCCTCGCCGACAGCGACCGAGCCCGTGAACGAGATCGCCTTCACGTCGGGGCTCTCGACGAGCGCCGAGCCGACGACCGAGCCCGAGCCCGTCAGCACGTTGAGCACGCCCGGGGGGAGGCCCGCCTCGGCGAAGCACTCCGCGACGTGCAGCCCGGTCCGCGGCGCGTCGTGGGCGAGCTTCAGCACGACAGCGTTGCCGTGGATCAGTGCCGGCGCGAGCTTCCACACGGGGATCGCGATCGGGAAGTTCCACGGTGTGATCAGGCCGACGACCCCGAGTGGACGCCGCACCGTGTAGAGGCGCTGCAGCGGGACGGACGCCGCGTAGACCTCCCCGATCGGGCGCCACGCCTCGCCGGCGGCGAAGCGGAGGATCGTCGCGGCGCGCGCGGTCTCCATGCGCGCCTCGCGCAGCGGCTTTCCCATCTCGGCCGTCATGTCGCGCGCGACCGCCTCCGTCCGCGCCTCGATCGCATCGGCGGCCCGGTGGAAGATCGCGGCGCGCGAGGGCGCCGGGAGCGCGGCCCACGCGGGGAAGGCGGACGCCGCCGCCGCGACTGCCGCCTGGACGTCGGCGACGCCGGACGACTGGAAGACGCCCGTCCCCTCCGACGGCCGCCATGGGTCGTGCTTCTCGTAGGTCTCGCCCGAGTCGGCCTCGCGCCACTCGCCGCCGACGTAGTTGCGGGCTGGGGTTCCGATCAGGGTCTCTGTCATCGCGACTCCTTAGAGGAGGCTCGTCGCGAGCGCGACGGGGTTGACGAGTGTGCCGATCTCCGGGACGTGGATCTCGACCCAGTTGCCCGGAACGAGGCTGAACGAGTCGGGCGGGACGAGGCCCGTGCCCGTGAGGAGCACCGAGCCTGGCGGCACGGGATTCTCCTTGACGAGCCAGGCGGTCAGCTCCTCGAACGTCCGCACCATCTGGGTCGTCGACGTCTTGTCCTCGTAGAGGACCTCGCCCTCCTCGTCGGAGATCCGCATGATGATCTGGAAGCCCTGCGGCTCGCGCGGAGGGATGTAGAGAGCGGGGCCGATCGAGCACGCGGCTGCGTACACCTTTGCCTGGCTGAGATAGAGGGGGTTCGTGCCCTCGATCTCGCGCGACGACACGTCGTTGCCGATCGTGTAGGCAAGGATTCGGCCGCGCTCGCCGACGACGACCCCGATCTCGGGCTCGGGCACGTTCCACGTCGAGTCGCCGCGGATCCCGATCGGCTCACCGGGCCCGACGGTGCGGCGGCACGCGGCGTCCTTCAGGAAGAGCTCGGGCCGATGGGCCTCGTAGACGAGGTCGTAGACGTCCTTGACGGCGCTCTCCTCCATGCGCGCGTTGCGGCTCCGCTCGTACGTGACCCCCGCGCACCAGACCTCGGGTGGGTCGAGCGGCGCGATCAGCGTGCGGCCGTCGCCGAGCTCGAGGCTGTACGGGTCGACGGGCGTCACCTGGCCTCCCTCGGGGGAGAACATCTCGCCCCGCAGGAACGGCATCGGGTCCTCGATCCCGCTGAGCTTGCGGAAGTGGCCCTCGTTGTCGACCTCGACGCCGACCGAGACGCGGCCGGAGCCGTCGACCCAGCGAACGATGCGGCGCATCAGTACACCGCCCGGCCGCCGGAGATGTCGTACGTCGCGCCGGTCGAGAACGAGCATTCCTCGCTCGCGAGCCAGCAGGCGAGCGTCGCGACCTCGTCGGGCGTGCCCATCCGTCCCATCGGGATCCGCTCGATCATGTAGTCGATGTGCGACTGGGCGAGGCCGTCGAGGATCGGCGTCTCGATCACGGCGGGCGCGATGCAGTTGACGACGACTCCGGTGCGGGCAACGTCCTTGCCGATCGCCTTCGTCATCGCGATCACCGCAGCTTTTGCGGCGGAATAGGCGGCCGCCATCGGGTTCCCTTCCTTGCCCGCGATCGACGCCACGTTCACGATCCTCCCGTATCCGCGCTCGATCATGCCCGGGAGGACGGCGCGGTTGCAGAAGAAGACGCCGTCGGCGTCGATCGCCATCACGCGGCGCCACTCGTCGTCCGAGACGTCGACCGTGGAGATCGACGCTCCCGTGATGCCGGCGGAGCAGACGAGGACGTCGATCGGCCCGAGCTCCGACGCCGCGCGGGCGACGGCGGCCTCGACCTGCTGCGAGTCGGAGACGTCGCCGTGGAGCGTCAACGCACCGTCGGGCGCCCCGCCGTCGAGGTCGAGCGACGCCACCTTCGCGCCCTCGGCGAGCAGGCGCCGCACGGTTGCCGCGCCGATGCCGCTCGACCCGCCCGTGACGAGCGCGACGCGGCCCGCGAATCGATCGTCGTTCCGCGCCACCCCGGCTAGCCTAACCTCTGGGCGTGGGATTCGACCCCGTCACCGACTACCCGCTGGGCACACGCCGGCCCGAGCTCGTGACGACGCCCTCGGGGCTTCCGCTCGACGACGTCACGCTCGCCGCCGCGCGCGACGGGCAGCTCGCCGCGACCGACACGCGTGCGACCGCCGCCACGCTCGGGCTGCAGGCCGAAGTCGCCCGGGCCGCCGGCCGCGCCCAGCTCGCAGACGGCCTCGAGCGCGCCTCGGAGCTGACCCGCGTTCCCGACGACGAGCTGCTGGCCGTGTACACGGCGCTGCGGCCCGGCCGGTCGTCGGCGCACGAGCTCGAGTCCTGGGCGGCGCGGCTCGAGGAGCTCGGCGCGCCGCGGAACGCGGCGTTCGTTCGCGAGGCGGCCACGGCTTACACGGTGCGGGGGCTCGCCACGGATGGCTGACGAGCGGCGCAGCGCACGGTTCGAGGCGCGGGAGGCGACGGAGCTCCGCCGGGAGACGCTCGTCGAGCCGTGGCCCGAGCTCGGTCTCGTCGCGGCCGACGGCCCCGCCGACCCCGAGCCCGAGCTCGTCGTCGAGCACGGCGTCGTCGTCCGCCTCGACGGCAAGGACGCGTCGGAGCTCGACGTGATCGACCGGTTCCTCGTGGCGCACGGCCTCGACCTCGAGGTCGCCGCGGAGGCGATGGCGCTCCCGGACGAGCGGCTCGCCCGCATGCTCGTCGACGTCGACGTGCCGCGGGACGAGCTCGTTCGCCTCGGCCGCGGCCTGACGCCGGCGAAGCTCGCGCGGGTCGTCGGGATGCTCGACCCGGTCGAGCTGATGATGGCCCTCAAGAAGCTGCGCGCGCGGCGCGATCCCGGCAACCAGGCGCACGTCACGAACCTGAAGGAAAGCCCTGCGCTCCTCGCAGCCGACGCGGCCGAGGCGGCGCGCCGCGGCTTCGACGAGCTGGAGACGACGGTCGGCGTCGCCCGCTATGCGCCGCTCAACGCGCTCGCGCTCCTCGTCGGCTCGCAGACCGGGCGCCCCGGCGTGATGACCCAGTGCGCCGTCGAGGAGCGACGCAACCTCGAGCTGGCGATCCGCGGGCTCGTCACCTACGCGGAGACGCTCTCGGTGTACGGGACGGAGGCCGTCTTCGCCGACGGGGACGACACACCGTGGTCGAAGGCGTTTCTCGCGTCTGCGTACGCCTCGCGTGGTGTCAAGGTGCGCTTCACGTCGGGCACGGGCTCGGAGGCGCTGATGGGGCACGCGGCCGGGCTCTCGATGCTCTACCTCGAGGCGCGCTGCGTCTCGGTCGTGCGCGCGGCGGGCGCGCAGGGAGTCCAGAACGGCTCGATCTCGTGTGTCGCACTCGTGCTCTCGGTGCCCGGAGGGACCCGCGCGATCCTCGCCGAGAACGTCCTCGCCGCCTGGCTCGATCTCGAAGTCGCCTCGGGGAATGACGCGATCGCCTCCCATTCGCCGATCCGCAAGACGGCGAAGCTGATGGGTCAGTTCCTTCCAGGGACGGACTTCGTGACGTCGGGCTACTCGATCATGCCGCGGCGCGACAACACGTTCGGCGGCGGCAACTACGACGGGGACGACATCGACGAGTGGCTCACGATCCAGCGCGACTGGCAGGTGGACGGGGGGATCGAGCCCGTGGCGGAGGAGGAGGCGCTGCGCGTACGCGAGCGCGCCGCGCGGGCGGTGCAGGCCGTCTTCGCCGAGCTCGGCCTCCCGGAGGTGACCGACGCGGAGGTGGAGGCGGCGACGGTGGGCCACGGCAGCCCCGACATGCCGGACCGCGACCGCGCCGCTGACGTCGAGGCGGCCGACGAGCTGCTCGCGCGAGGCGTGTCCGCCCTCGACGTCGCGCTCGCGCTCGACCGCCGCGGCCACGAGGACGTCGCAGAGGCGGTGGTGGGGATGCTGCGTCAGCGCGTGGCGGCCGACTACCTGCAGACGTCCGCCGTGATCGAGCCGGACGGGCTCGTGCGGTCCGCCGTCAACGACCCGAACCTCTACCTCGGCCCGGGAACCGGTTACCGGCTCGAGGGAGAGCGCTGGGAGCTCCTTCAGGCGCTGCCGCACGTCGTCGACCCGCGGCGGCTGGGCGCGGCGCCGGCGGACGCCGAGCCCATCGTCGCGGAGGGCGACACGGCCCGGCGGGGCGACGACGCCTCGGAGGTCGTCGTCGCGGTCGGGCCGGCGTTCGCCGACGGCCTCCGCGAGACGATCGCCGGCCTCTCGCATGCCGACGTGCTCGCTGCCGTCGTCGAGGGCGTGGACGAGGCGGGCGCCTCCGCGCGCCTCGTCCGCATCCGACGTGCAGCGGACGTCGCGTTCATCGGCCACGACGGCGCGCGGCTCTCCGGGTCCGGCGTCGCGCTCGGCCTCCAGTCCAAGGGAACCGCGGTGATCCACCGCGCCGACCTGCAGCCGCTCGACAACCTCGAGCTCTTCGGGATGAGCCCGCTCTACACGCTCGAGAGCTATCGCGCGATGGGGCGAAACGCGGCCGGGTACGCGCTCGGGCAACGGGTCGGCCCCGTCCCGACCGAGCTCGACAACTTCGCGCGCGCCAAGCTGATCGTGCTGACGACGCTGCTCCACGCGCAAGAGGCGCGGGCGGTCGTCCCCGGCGCGCCGCCCGTCGAGCTCACGCTGATCTCCGCAAGCCTGCGAGCGCGAAGCGGGCGCCTATAAGGGTCTGCCCCTGCCGCAGGCGGGGGATCAGCAGCGAAAACGAGCTCAGCCCACCACCGCACCGAACAGCGCGCCGACCCCGTAGGTCACGAGGAACGCCGCCGCGCCGAACGCAAGCTGCCGCGAACCCGAGAGGAGCACGCTCCGCCCGGTGAGGAGCGTGATCGCGGCCCCGATGCCGAACAGGCCGAGCGCCGAGACCGCCAGCGCGACCCCGACCGCCACATGCCCCGAGAGGAACACGAAGGGCAGGATCGGGAGGATCGCGCCGAGCACGAAGAGGACGAACGACGTGCCGGCGGCCACCCAGGGCGAGCCGCCGAGCTCCTCCGGATCGATCCCGAGCTCCTCGCGGGCATGGATGTCGAGCGCCGTCGTCGGGTCTGCCGACAGCCGTTCCGCAATCTGTCGCGCCTCCCGCGGGTGCAGCCCCTTCTGCTCGTACACGAGCGCGAGCTCGGCCTGCTCCTCCTCGGCGCTCGCCGCGATGTGCTGCTCCTCGATCTGCAGCTCCCGCGCGTGCAGCTCGCGGCTCGACTGGACCGAGATCCACTCGCCCATCGCCATCGAGCCGGCGCCGGCGATCAGCCCGGCGACGCCCGTCACGAGGATGTCCTTCGAGGCGATGCCGGCGCCCGCAACCCCCATCACGAGGGCGGCGTTCGAGACGAGCCCGTCGTTGACGCCGAGAACAGCCGCCCGGAGGGCATTGCCGCCCGCTGCGCGCCCGCGCTGGAGGCGGGCGAGCGCGCGACCGATCGGCTCGCCGCGGGTGTCGCCGACGAGGGCCACCAGGGCGCGCTCGTGGCGCTCCTCGTCGTCCGCAAAGGCCCGCGACTCGTCGAGATACGCCTCGGTCGAGAGCGCCTCCCTGTCGCGCATGATGGGCACCACCACGGTGTCGCCGAAGTCGCCGGCCAGCTTGCAGAGCACGCGCGCCCGCTGGCCGGGGCGGGCCGGGCCCGGGTCGACGTCGGCCTCCCGGAGCCGCTCCTCCCAGTGCGTCGCGTGGCGCCGTTCGTCGTCGGCGAGCTCCTCGAAGAGCCGCCTCCGCTCCGGAGTGCGCTCCGACTCCGCCAGCGCACGATAGATCGCCTCGGCGTCGAGCTCCTCCTGCCGAGTCGCCTTCCAGCGCTCGATCGTGGCCGTATCGTTCGCGAGGTCGCTCATCGGCGCGCACCTTAGTGCTCGCGCAGGCCGGCCGCGCGCTGCTCCGCTGCGAGCCGCTCCTCGGCCTCTGCCTCTTCGCGGAAGAGCCGGACGAGGAGCCACACGACCGCGGCGAAGAAGACGAGCGCCTGCTCCGTCGACATGAGGATCCCTCCGAGGTTCTGGTCCTGCTCCGCTGTGATCCCCCAGAGGCGCTCGGGGCGCGACTCGTAGTAGTCGTAGACGGGCGGCGAGAAGGTGAGGGCCAGTCCCAGGAAAGCGGAAAACACGAACGCGGCGAGCACGTAGCCGATCCGTCCGAGGGTCGACACCGCCCGCGGCACGTCGCAGAGCACGGGCCACCAGAAGAGGAGCCCGATCGCGATCAGGAACGCGTGCTCGAGGCCGAGCAGCACGGGGTTCCGGACGGCCGCGTCGTACACCGCGCCGAGGTGGACGAGATACCAGCCGACGAGCCAGGCCGGGAGCGCCACCTGCGGCCGGGTCAGCCACGCGAACCAGTCGCCGCCGCGAGCGGCGAGCCCTTCTCGCATCGCGGGCGTGAGGCCGATCAGGACGAGCGGAGGCGCCCAGTCGGAGATCATCACGTTCTGAAGCAGGTGGAAGAGGACGAGATACTCGATCGCGATCGTCCCGAGCGGCGAGTTGAGCGCGACGACGACGAGGGCGACGCCCGCGCCGAAGCACCACGCCCGCCAGGCCGGCCCCGGCTCCTTCCGCCAGGCGCGGACGTACACGACGACCGCGCCGGCCGCCGCGACCACGAACACGGGCTCGAACGTGAACGACCAGGGAGACGGCATCAGACCGGCTCGGGCGCCGCCGCCGGCACCGCCCGCGTGCGGCGGGCAGCGACCACGAGCACCACGAGCGCCACTCCGAGCGTCAAGAGCTGCTCGGCCATCATCACGACGCCGGCGAGCTTCTGGTCGGCCAACGGGGAGAGCCCGAAGAGGCGCTCGGGCTGCTCCGCGTAGACGTCGTAGTACGGGTGGAACGAGAACACGAAGACGTACGCGAGGAGCTGACCCATCCAGAGCATCACGACCGCGAGGCCGATGCGCTGGCCGAGCGTGAGGCGGCCGTGGCCCGCCGGGTCGATCAGCAACGTCCAGACGAGCGCGCCGACGACGACGAACGACAGGTGCTCGACGCGGTGGAGCAGCGGGTGGCGAAGGGCGGCGTCGTAGAGGAACGGGATGTGCCACGCCACGAGCACGCCCAGCCACAGGGGCACGGCGACGCGCGGCCGGAGCAGGAACGAGAGTGAACGCCGCAGCCACTGCCGGCGGGCCAGCGGCGCGAGCAGGTCCTGGGGAAGGAAGAACATCGAGAGCGGCCCGCGGACTGCGACGAGCGCGAGCGCCACGCCGAGGTCGGCGATCAGGACGTGCTGCAGCATGTGGGCGGACTGGAGGTACTCCTCGGCGACAGCGTCGAGCGGGGAGACGATCCCGAGCACCACGATCGCGACGCCGGCGAGGAAGATCGGCCAGCGCGACCACGGCGCCAGTTCCGGGCGTCGCCCGCGCAACCGCCGCCAGCCCTGCGCGAAGAACGCGATCGCCACCGCCGCGCCGACGAGGACGAGCGGGTCGAACGACCACGCCCGCCACAGGTCCCCGGTCGCGGTCGCTGCGAGCGCGCTCACCACCTCTACGGTAGCCCTGCGCGGGCCCGCGAGTGGACGGGGTCAGGCGACTCGCGCCAGGGCCGCGGCCAGCTCGCGCGGGCGCGAGAGGAAGGGCGAATGGCCGCCGTCGAGCTCGACCGGCTCGACACCGAGCTGCGCCCGGGCGACGGCGCGCGACCACTCGGGCCGGATGCAACGTTCGTCGCGGCAGACGATCGACGTCCGCTCGACGTCGGGGATGCCGTCCTCCGGCCACGGCTCGCCGCGCGGCGCGCTCGACTGCGGACGGAGGCGGGCGACTGCCTGCCGGGCGTCGTCCTCCGTGCAGTCGTGGACGGGGAGCGCAGCGGCCGTCAGCTCGGCGTAGCGCGTGAGCCCCGCGTGCGGATCCTCTGCCGGCAGGTCGACCGCAACGGTGCGGTGGCCGAGCACCTCGAGCTCGGGGACGAGCCTCTCCCAGCACCACGCGCCGTGCCAGGCGCCGTGGACGAGGCCGAAGGTCAACGTTCGACGTGGAGGCTGCCCGCGAGGTCGCCGAGGACGAGGTCGCGCTCGCGGTCCGGGATGTGGTCGAGCGGCACCGGGCCGAGCGCCTCGACGAACGTCACGCCGTCGGTCGAGTGGAGCTCGTGCTCGACCCCGCGGTTGACGACGCAGACGTCCCCGGCGCGCAGCTCGCGCGTCGCGTCGCCGATCGTCATCGTCACGGAGCCGTCCAGGATCAGCATCACCTGCTCGGTGTGCTCGTGGCTGTGGCGGGCGACCGTCGTCCCGGGTGCGTAGGTGACGTGCCCGAGGAACACCTGGTCGCCGGCAACCGCCTTGAGCCCCACGCCCGGGAAGAGGGGGTGGGGCTCACGGCCGTTGAACGTCTCGAAGGGCGTCAGGGGCACTAGGCGGGCACCTCGAACGACATGCCGCCCTGCGAGACGGCGTTCACGGAGAGCTCCGCGTCGAAGACGACCTTCTTTCCCTCGCGGGCCGGCTCCGCCTTGGCCTGCAGCGCCCGGAGCACCCTCTCCGGCGTGATCGGCAGCTCGGTGACCCAGACGCCGACCGCGTCGTACACCGCCGAGGCGATCGCGGGCGGCTGGGCGTTGTTCGCCATCTCACCGATGCCCTTCGCGCCGTACGGGCCGTCGGACGAGGGGTTCTCGATGATGATCGTGTCGATCTTCGGGAGGTCCTCGAAGCCCGGCGCCAGGTAGGAGCCGAACTGGCCGCCGCGGTGCTCGGCCGAAGGGTAGTACGGGTAGCAGTTCTCGAGCACGCCGAGCCCGAGCCCCTGGACGGCGCCGCCCTCGATCTGCCCCTCGACGAGGGTGGGGTTGATCGCACGGCCGACGTCGTAGACCTGCACGAGGCGCGTGACCTTGACGACGCCGGTCTCGTCGTCGACCTCGACCTCGGCCGCGCAGGCGGCGTACGAGATCGCGGAGTGGGGTGGGAGGTCGACCTGGCCGGTCTCCGGGTCGACGATCGACGCGTAGTCCTTGAGCTGGGCCCCCGTGCCCGTGATCAGCTCGCCGTACGTCCAGGTCGCCGCCGCAGCGACGTCGGGCACGGCGATCTTCTTCTGCGGGGCGCCCTTGGCGAGGACCTCGCCGTCCACGATCTCGAGGTCGGAGGGGTCGATCTCGAGCTCCTTGCCGGCGATGTCGAGAATCCGCTCCTTGACCTTCTCGGCAGCCTTCTCGACGGCCTTGCCCGCGACGAAGGTCGCACGCGACGCGAACGTCCCCGTGCAGACCGGAGACGAGTCCGTGTTCGAGTTGTCGTAGGTGATCCAGTCGTACGGGACGCCGATCGTCTCCGCGACGATCTGCGACTGGATCGTCTTCGACCCGTTCCCGATGTCGGACGTGCCGGCGAAGACGTCCACCCGCCCGTCGGGCTTGACCTTGATCCACGCCTGTGAGGGGTCGCCGTTCTGGTTCATCCCCGTGGGGTACTCGATCGCCGCGATCCCGCGGCCCTTGTGGACAGCCATCAGTGGTCCTCCGGGTTTGCCGTCTGCGAGACGAGGTGCTCGGGCAGGAGGTCGCCCTCGCGCGGGTCGCGGCTCATCGCCGCGTACTCGGGCGCGAGCTCGACCTCCATGCCGCCGGCGAGCGCCTTCACGACCGAGACGGTCGACGGGTCGGTGTAGACGATCCGGTTCGGTGAGGTGTCGCCGATCCGGTTGGCGTTCTTCAGCCGCACCTCGTACGGGTCGAGGCCGAGCACGTCCGCGATGCGGCTCAGGTGCGTCTCGGTCGCGAACGACACGGAGGTGACCCCGAAACCGCGCATCGCGGTCGTCGGCACGCGGTTCGTGAAGACGACGTAGCCGTCGAACGAGAGGTTCGGGATCGTGTACGCCCCGGTGTGGTGGAACGAGTGCTTCGTCAGCCCGTACGGCGAGAAGCGCGAGTACGCGCCGGAGTCGTGCAGCGTCAGCATCTTGCGGCCGAGGATCCAGCCGTCCTTCGTCACGGCGTCGGCGATCTCCATGTGCCACGGAGCCCGGGTCGAGGAGCAGAGGAACTCCTCCTCGCGCGTCCAGCGCCACTTCACCGGACGGCCCGACTTCCGGGCGAGCAGGGCGCACATCGTCTCGCTCGCCGTGTCGACCTTGCCGCCGAAGCCGCCGCCGACCGTGCCGCCGACGACCTTCAGCTTGTTGAGCGGAACCTGCAGGTGCGCCGCGACGACGCCCATCGAGAAGTAGAGCGCCTGCGTGCAGGAGTAGATCGTCAGCCGCCCGCTGGCCTCCGGAACCACGAGCGCAACCTGCGTCTCGAGGGGAACATGCTCGATCGCGGCCGGGCGGTAGACGCCCTGGACGATCGCGTCGGCCTGCTCGAACGCGTCCTCGACCGATCCCTTGCGGATCTGCCGCCGGTCCATCTCGCCCTCGAAGTGCGGGTACCAGTTGCCCCACTGGTGCACCTTCGGGGCGTCGCTGTCGAACGCCTTGCGGATGTCGAAGAGCGGCGTCCGCTCCTCGTAGTCGATCTCGATCGCGTCGACGGCCGCCATCGCCGTCTCCTCGTCCTCCGCCGCGACGACGGCGATCGGCTGGCCCTTGTAGCGCACCTCGTCCTTCGCGAGCAGCGGCTCGTCGGCGGGGATGCCGAGGGCGGAGAGGTGGCCGTACTCGAGCAGCGGGACGTCCGCGTGGGTGATGACCGCGTGGACGCCGGGCATCGCCTCGGCCTTGGACGCGTCGAGCGAGGTGATCGCCGCGCTGTGCAGCGGCGACCGGAGCGCCTTCGCCCAGAGTGTGCCGGGGACGCGCACGTCGTCGACGTACGTCGTGCGGCCCGTGACGTGCTCGATCCCGTCGTAGCGGGGGAGTCGTGCACCCACGGCTTTCATCGGTCGCCACCTCCCAGATTGGTCATGCCGGCGCTCGCGGCGGTGACGCTCAGGTCGAACGAGTCGCCCCGCGCCACTGCGGCGACGGCATCGATGATCTTCACGTAGCCGGTGCAGCGGCAGACGTGCCCCGCGAGCGCCTCCTGGATCGCCTCGCGGTCGTCGGTGCCCCCGCGCTGCAAGTAGGCCTCCGCGGCGAGCATCATCCCCGACGTGCAGAAGCCGCACTGCGCCGCGTAGTGGTGGGTGAACGCCTGCTGGAGCGGCGACAGCGACTCCGGAGCGCCCAGGCCCTCGACCGTTGTCACCTGCGCCCCCTCGATCGCGCCGACGGGCGTCAGGCACGCGCGCTGCGGCTCGCCGTCGACGAGGACCGTGCAGGCGCCGCAGCCGCCCTGCTCGCAGCCCGCCTTGGGGCTCGTGACGCCGAGCTCCTCTCGGAGGACGTCGAGGAGCGTCGTCAGCGGTGCGCTTTCGACGTCGCGCGCGACGCCGTTGACCGTGAGGTTCATGCGGCCTCCTCGAGCTCGGCGAGGACACGGCGGACGAGGACCGGCAGCGTCTGCTCGCGGTACCACGTCGATGCGAGCGCGTCGTCGCCGAGCCTCACGTCGCCGACCGCGGCTGCGCCCGCCTGCTGCGGGTCTCCGGCGGCCTCGGCGGCGCGCAGTCGCGTGCCGTAGCCCGCGACGCCGGTCGCGGCGAGACGCGTCTCGCCGCCCGCGGTGCGGACCCCGGTGACGGCGAGCACCGTGTACTCGTGCGTGTGCGGATAGTCGATCGCCGCGAATGCGGACGCCGCGGGCTTCTCGAACGTCAGGTCGAGGAGCAGCCTCCCGTCGCGGTGGGCGAGGAACTCCTCGAGCGGCTCCGTCGCCTCGCCGGCGGAGCCGACCGAGCGCGCCTGCGCTTCGAGCGCGAGAAGCGGCCCCTGGAGGTCGCCGCGCGGGGCGTCGTGGCCCGCGCCCGCGCAGACGTTGCCGCCGACGGTGCCCTGCCGGCGGATCTCGTAGTCGGCGACGTTGAGCGCGCACTGTGCGAGGGCCGTGACGTCGTCGGCGAGCTCGGCGAGCCGGGCAATCGGCAACGCCGCCCCGATCGTGACGCTCGTCCCGTCCGCCTCGAGCGTGTCGAGACCGGCCCGGGCGAGGCTCACGACCTTCGACGGCGCCAGCCGCCCGTACGTCAGCTCGGGCATGACGATCGTGCCGCCCCCGAGCACCGTGACGTCGCCTCCGTCCCCGAACTGCGCGATTGCCTCCTCGGCCGAGGTCGGAAACAAGACCTCAGTGGCTTGCGTCATGGGCCTTCCTTCGGTCGTTGGTCAGCGCTGCCGAGTCTAACGCCGCGCGCAGCGAGAAGAATCGATTATCGGTTACCGGCTTCCGGCTACGACTGCTGCTTGCCGGCGATGCCCCAGTGCTTCGGATCGACGCCCTGGATCACCACCTGGATGTGCGCGGGGTCGGCTCCGCTCGTCTCCGCCAGGGCGGTGGTCAGCGCGTCGATCATCTTCGGCACGGACTCCTCGGTCACACGCCGGTCGTAGAGCTTCACCTCGATCAGCGGCACAGTTGCTCCTCTCGTCAGGGGTCGACCACGAGTCTCGCACGTGAGAGACGGACGGTCGTCAGTCGACGGGGGCGCCGACCGCCGCGAGAATCTCGTCCCGGCCGCCGTCGTCGAGGGCGGCGCGCGTGGCGGCCCGGCCGGCCTCGATCGCACGGTCGAGCGCCCCGAAGTCGCGGAGCGGAATGCCCTGGACCTCGGGCGAGAGGACGAGGAGCGCCAGGTCGCGGTTGCGCTCGGCCCGCTCGACGCTGCCGAGCACCGTGGCGCGCGAGAGGGTCTCCATGATCGAGGGCAGCGCCGGCACGTCGTCGTCGGAGGGCTCGAGACGCCGGACGACGTCGACTGCGACGATCGGTCCCTCGGCCGCGTCCGCCATGGCGTCGACCGGCAGGTTGTTGAGCACGCCGCCGTCGACGAGCAGCCGCCCGCTGCGCGGAAGCGGGGGCGCGAGGCCCGGGATCGACATGCTCGCCCCGACCGCCTCGATGAGGCTGCCGCGCCGGTGCACGACGAGGCGGCTCGAGAGAAGGTCGGCGCTCACCGTGAAGAGCGGCTTGGCGAGCTCCTCGATCGTCAGGCCGCCGAACAGGCGATCGAACATCCGCGCGGCCTTGCGGGAGCGGATCAGGGCAACGCGCGGGATGGTGTAGTCGTTGAACGGCGAGCGGCGGACGAGCTCTTCGTGGCAGTGGTCGCGGATGCTCTGCGCATTCCAGCCGGCTGCGGCCATCGCGGCGATGAGCGAGCCCATCGAGCAGCCGCCGTAACGGTCGACCTCGATCCCCTCGTCCTCGAGCTCGGCCAGCGCGCCGATGTGGGCGAACCCGCGCGCGCCGCCGCCCGAGAGGACGACGCCGAGCGCGCGACCGACGAGGCGTCGCGCGAGGCGGCCCGCGCCGGGATCCGTCGCCTCGGTGGACGCCAGTCGGTGGTGGGCGCGCGGCGCGACGGCGTCGAGGAGCGCTCGCAGCGCCTCGCCCGAGGACGGCCCCAGCACGACGAGGTCCGCGGTGGGACTCGGGACGGGGGGCGGTGGGCTGTCGGCCGTCGCGACGAGCAGCGTGCGGTCGGCCTGCCGGGCGCAGAGGTCGCTCCACACGCCGGCGCCGGCCTCGTCGAGGAGCAGCACGTGGGCGTTCTCGTCCTCTGCGCGCTCTACGGCGTCCGTGCCGGCCGCGCTCGCGCCGAGGATCTCGACCCGGCCGTACCGCGAGAGCGCGCCGGCGAGCGAGGACGCGACGTCGGCGAGCGGCACCTCCGGACCAAGCCGCCGCAGCGCCAGAAGCACGGGCCGGGTCGGCGGGGCCGCGAGGCCGCCGCTCGTCTGGAGCTGGGATGCGAGCTCGCGGGCGACGGCAGCGGCGAACCGGCCGTCCCGCTCCATCAACTCGACGAACCTGTCTCGGCGAAGCTGGAGGAGAGTCGTGTCGCGCACCGCCTGGACGGAGGCGGACCGTGGCGCCCCGGTCAGCAGGGCGAGCTCGCCGATGGCGGCGCCCGGCCCGAGGGTCCGCAGTGTCCGCTCTCCCTCGTCCGACTTCGCGACGACGCGCAGGCGGCCGCGGAGGATGACGAAGAGGTCGTCGGCCTCGTCGCCCTCTCGGATCACCCAGTCCCCCGCGAGCGCGCGACGCGGCCGAGCGTCCGCGGCGAGCGCCTCGAGTGCGTCGGGATCGGCGCCCGCGAGCAGCGGGACGCCCGCGAGCGTCGACGTCGAGACGCCGACCGCGCTCATGCGCAGATCCGCCGCATGTGCTCGATCGTACGCCTCGAACGGCGACGTCGCGAGTCGCGCAGCCGACCGCGCGATTTCGGCGTCTCAGTTGGGTGAGGACGTGACGTGATGGGGTCGGAGGACATGGGGCGCCAGCCCGAGGAGCTGCGCGTCGCGCAGGAGCGCGAGCTTGCCGCGGGCTTCGCGCTCGCGTCGATGGAGCACGCGCTCGCTCGCGAGGCCTTTCACGTGGGCCTGGCGCTCCGGGCGGCCGGGGTCGAGCTCGACGCGCGGACCTTCGTCGCGCTGCGCATCCTCGAGGTCTGCGTCGCCGAGCTGATCGACCCCTCGCATGCCCTCGGCGAGCTCGTCGAGAACGGGTCGCTCGAGCGCTCGGTCGAGCTCGCCACGACGCTGCTCGAGCGCGACGCGGCCTGAGCCTCCGCGCGCGGGCTACGCTCCGTGCATGGAGTTCGCGTCGATCGACGAGCTCGAGGAGGCGCTGCGCGGCGCCGACTACCTGCCCGATCGCGGGCTTTCGACGGCGCTCTATCTCTCGCTCATGCTCTCCAAGCCGGTGCTGCTCGAGGGCGAGGCCGGCGTGGGGAAGACGGAGGCCGCGAAGGCGCTCGCCACGGTCCTCGGCGCCCGGCTGATCCGGCTGCAGTGCTACGAGGGCCTCGACGTCGCACACGCCGTCTACGAGTGGAACTACCCCCGCCAGCTGCTCCACATCCGCGCCGCCCAGGAGGGCACGCTGCGCGAGGAGGAGCTCTTCGGCCCCGAGTACCTGATCCGCAGGCCGCTGCTCGAGGCGAT
The DNA here is from genome assembly GCF_035558935.1 of Gaiella sp. Taxonomy (GTDB): domain Bacteria; phylum Actinomycetota; class Thermoleophilia; order Gaiellales; family Gaiellaceae; genus Gaiella. Next base: position 52,692 of record NZ_DATMBZ010000064.1, read on the forward strand.
CGACTCGGACGGGCCGGTCGTCCTGCTGATCGACGAGATCGACCGCGCGGACGAGGAGTTCGAGGCGTTCCTCCTCGAGGTGCTCTCGGACTTCCAGATCACGATCCCCGAGCTCGGCACGATCGTCGCGCGGCGTCGTCCGGCCGTCATCCTCACGTCCAACCGGACACGTGAGCTGCACGACGCGCTCAAGCGGCGCGCGCTCTTCCACTGGATCGGCCATCCGTCGATCGAGCGGGAGATCGCGATCGTCCGCCTCCGAGTGCCGGGGATCCCGGAGCGGCTCGCCGGGGAGGCCGCGGCGTTCGTGCGCGAGCTTCGCGGGCTCGACCTCGCGAAGCCGCCCGGCGTGGCCGAGACGATCGACTGGGCGATGGCGCTCAACGCCCTCGGCCGCCGGGAGATCGACGCCGAGGTCGTCCAGCAAACGCTCGGCTCAGTGCTCAAGTACCGCGAGGACATCGACGCGGTGCAGGACGAGACGCTCTCCCGGCTGGTCGAGGCCGCGCGGACGGCCGCCGCGGCGGGGTGAGCCGTGCCCGCCGGCGACGCGATCGTGGGGCACGTCGTCACCTTCGGACGGGTGCTCCACGAGGCCGGCCTCGAGGTCGGCCCCGGCCGCGTGGCGGACGCGCTGCGCGCGCTCGACGCGGTCGACCTCGCGAGGCAGGAGGACGTCTATTTCTCGCTCCGCCAGACGCTCGTCTCACGGCACGACGAGCTCGACCTCTTCGACCGGGCCTTCAGCGCCTGGTTCCTGCGCGCCCCGGTGCTCCCGCCCGTGCGGTCGCGCTCGTCGGCCGAGGTCGAGACGCGCGTCGGCCAGGCGGTGGACCGCCTCCGCACGCGCGAGACCGAGGAGGAGGAGGCCGACCCCGGTGATCCGCTCGAGCTCGGGGCCTCGGGCCACGAGCTCCTGCGCGACAAGGACTTCGCCGAGCTGACCGGGGACGAGCTACGTCGGCTGCGCGAGCTGATCGCCCGCATCGGCCGGTCGCGTCCGCAGCGCCACTCGCGCCGCCGGACACCGGACGCCCGCGGTGACCGGCTCGACGTGCGCCGCATGATCCGCCGTTCGCTCCGAGCCGGCGGCGACCCCCTCGACCGCCCGCTCCGTACGCGGAAGGACGTGCCGAGGAAGCTCGTCGTCCTCTGCGACGTCTCCGGGTCGATGGACAGCTACGCCCGCGCGCTCCTGCTCTTTCTCCACGCGGTCGTCGGAACCGGGCGCGGGGTGGAGGCGTTCGCCTTCGGCACGCGCCTCTCGCGCCTGACGCCCGACCTCGCGACGCGCGATCCGGATGCGGCGCTCGCGCGCTGTACCGAGGCGGTCGTCGACTGGGGGAGCGGGACGCGGATCGGGGCGTCGCTCCGCGAGTTCAACGAGGTCTACGGCCGGCGCGCACTGTCGCGAGGGGCGATCGTCCTCATCGTCTCCGACGGCTGGGAGCGCGAGGACCCGGAGCTCGTCGGGCGCGAGATGGCGAAGCTTGCGCGCGCGGCCTACGCGGTCGTCTGGGTCAACCCGCTGAAGGGCAACCCGCAGTACCAGCCGCTCGCGGGCGGCATGCGCGCGGCGCTGCCGTACGTCGACCGGTTCCTGCCCGGCCATAATCTGAGGAGTCTCGAGGAGCTGGCGGCCGTGCTCGCCGGCATCGAAAGGAGGCACGCAGCGTGAAGGAGATCCTGCCCGAGGTCGAGGCGTGGCAAGAGGCCGGCGAGAAGGTCGTCGTCGCCACGGTCGTCGCCACGCGGCGTTCGGCGCCCCGCCCCGTCGGGACGAGCCTCGCCGTGTCGGAGTCCGGAAAGATGTGCGGCTCGGTGTCCGGAGGCTGCGTCGAGAGCGACGTCTTCGACAACGCGATGGAGGTCATGCGCACCGGCGAGCCGAAGCTCCTCCATTACGGCATCACCGACGACCAGGCGTGGGAGGTCGGCCTTCCCTGCGGCGGCGAGATCGACGTCTTCGTGGAGACGGTGGAGTGACGGTCGTCCTCTCCCGGCTCCGGGAGCTCCTGCGCGACGGCGGCCGCGGCGTGCTCTTCACGGTTGTGGAGGGCGAGGGCGTCGGGGCGAAGGCGCTCGTCGTCGAGGGCGGCGACACGATCGGCGACGGCGTTCCGGTCGCGGCGCTCGAGCAGTTCGACGAGCTCGTCCGGCGCGGGCGCAACCGCATCGTCGAGGTCGACGGGGCGAAGGTGTTCGCCGAGTGGTACGGCCCCCCGCCGCGGGTGCTCGTCTACGGCGCAGTCGACACGGCGGAGGCGCTCGCGCAGGGCGCGAAGCTCCTCGGCTGGACGGCGATCGTGGCCGACGCACGCGCGACCTTCTTGACGCCCGAGCGGATCCCGTCGGCAGACCAGCTGATCCCGAAGTGGCCGGAGGACGCGATCGCCGATGTCGCGCCGGATCACCAGACCGCGATCGTCGTCCTGACGCACGACGACAAGTTCGACGAGCCGGCGCTCATCGCCGCGCTCGACACCGAGGCGTTCTACATCGGCGCCCTGGGGTCGCGGCGCAACCAGGAGCGTCGCCGCGAGCGGTTGCTCGAGGCGGGCGTCGCCGAGGAGCAGCTCGCCCGGATCAGCGGCCCGTGCGGCCTCGACATCGGCGCCGACACGCAGGCGGAGACGGCGCTCTCGATCCTCGGCGAGATCCTCGCCGTGCGGGCGCAGCGCTCGGGCGGGCCGCTCCGCGACGCAAAGCAGCGGATCCACGCGGAGGTGGCGTAGCCACCTCGGCGTGGATCGGGCCCGGCTTCAGCCGGGCCCATGCATTTCTGTCTCTCAGTGCAGCACCTACGGCCGCCAGCTCTTCCGCCCCGCCGCCCACAGCTGGAACGGCAACAGCGGCCACAGGACGAGCTCGCGCGCGGCAGCGCGGCGCGAGCCGCCGGGCGGCGACACCGAGCGGACGCGGATCCCGGTGTGACGGAGCAGCCAGCGGAGGGCGGACTTCGCCCGCGGGGCATGCCAGGACGAGGTGACGACGACCACCTCCTTCGCCCCGACGCGGAGCACGTCGTTGAGAGCGTTCGCCATGTTCTCGACCGTCGTGCGGGCGTCGGGGTCGACGACGACCTCGTGCGCCGCCCCGCGCCACGCGGCGCGCATCAGCTCGGCCTCCGAGTACGTGTGGGGGACGCGCGCCCAGCCCGAGAGGACGACCACGTCGTCCGCGGTCGTCACCTCCGCCGCCCGCTCGAGTCGCGCGGCGCACTCCGGATGAAGCTCGCCGCGGCCACTGTCCGAGTAGCCGAGCACGACGACCAGCCGGGGAGTCACGCGCGGCGGTTGCGGAGCCAGCGGAAGAAGAGCAACGTGCCGACGACCGTCAGCACGAGCTTCACGGCCTTCGTCCCTTGCAGCTTCGAGTGTCCGTGCGAACGCTCGCGCATGTGGACGGCGACCTCCTCGACGCGGAGCCCTGCCCGCTTCAGCCGCAGCAGCGCCTCGACCTCCGGGGCTCCGCTGAAGTAGGGCTGCGCCATGACGCGCATCGCGTCGCGGTTGACGACGGCCATGCCGCTCATCGGATCGTGAAAGCGGCGGCCGAGCCGAAGATGCAGGGCGCGCTGCACCAGTCCCGTACCGAGCCGCCGCGAGCGCGGCAGGACATACCGATCGGACGCGTAGTCGTCGTCATGCACGAACCGCGAGCCGATCGCGACGTCGCAGCTGTCCGACCGGACGAGCTCCAGGAGGCGCCGGAGATCTTCCACGGGATGCTGTCCGTCGGCATCGACCCGGCCGCAAAACGCGTAACCACGCTCGTCGGCCTCGCGGTAGCCGGCCGCGATGCCGGCGCGAAGCCCGCGGTTCTCGCCGAACGAGACGACGATCGCACCCCGTGCCGCCGCGACCGTGGCTGTCGCGTCTGTCGAGCCGTCGTCGATCACGAGCACGTCCGCGTCGGGCAGCCCCGCCCGCAACTCGTCGAGCACGGCGGGCAGCGCCTGCTCCTCGTTCCACGCGGGGATGAAGACGACGGTGTCGGCGTCGGGCACCGGGGGAGCGTACTCGGGGCAGCCCCAGACAGCCGAGGGTGAGAGGCAGTTGCGGCGCCGAAGGCGGCGCCTTGTAGGGATCTTCCCCGCCTGGAGGGCGGGGATCGAGCGGCGGGAATCCGCTCCCGCGGATTGCCTCTCGCCAACTGAGTAGAGTCGCCCACGACGACGCAGTCACGAAAGGAGAACGCCGTGTCGGGTATCGACGCGAAGTCGGACGCGATCTTCGAGCTCGTCGAGGAAGGCTCGGCGGTCGAGCAGCTCGCCACCGGCTTCACCTTCACGGAGGGGCCGATCTGGCATCCCGGGGACGGAGTCCTGTACTTCTCGGACATGCCGGGCGACGTCCGGCGCAAGGTGACGCTCGACGGTCACGTGACCGAGGTCCGGCGGCCGTCGTTCAAGTGCAACGGGATGACGCTCGACGCAGACCACAACCTGCTCGTCTGCGAGCACGTCACGAGCTCGCTCGTGCGCGAGCGGCCCGATGGCGTCCGCGAGACGCTCGCCTTCCACTACGAGGGCAAGTACCTGAACAGCCCGAACGATGTCACCGTCCGCTCGGACGGGACGATCTACTTCTCCGACCCGTGGTACGGCCGGTTCCCGGGCTTCGGCATCGAGCGCGAGCGGGAGCTCGGCTGGCAGGGCGTGTTCCGGATCCCGCCGGGAGGCGGTCAGGACGAGCTCGACCTCGCCGTCGCACAGGACGAGTTCGACATGCCGAACGGGCTCTGTTTCTCGCCCGACGAGTCGCTCATGTACATCAACGACACGCCGCGCGCGCACATCAAGGTGTTCGACGTGAACGCGGACGGAACGCTCGCGAACGGGCGCATGTTCTTCGAGGGCGTCGGCACCGGCGTGATCGAGGAGGGGATCCCCGACGGGATGAAGTGCGACGAGCGAGGGAACATCTGGGTGACCGGACCGAAGGGCGTCTGGGTGATCTCGCCGGAGGGCGAGCACCTCGGCACGGTCCTCGTCCCCGAGAACGTCGGCAACCACACCTGGGGCGGGCCCGACTGGCACACGCTGTTCATCCCGTCGAGCACGTCGGTCTACACGATCCGGACGACCGTCGGCCCGCGCCGCGAGCCGTACATGCGCTAGAAGGAGACGAGATGCCCGACTACACGTTGGACGCCGGCCGCTGCGTGCTGCTCGTCCAGGACCTACAGAACGACGTGATCATCGACGGCGGCGCGTTCGCCGAGTCGGGGTCGCCGCAGCATGCGAAGGACCAGGACGTCGTCGAGCACGTGAAGGACCTCGCCGCGTTCTGCCGCGGCAAGGGGATCCCCGTGATCCACGTCTGGTACGTCGTGGACGAGGGTGCGCCCGGCCTCAAGGTCAACGCGCCGCTCTTCGAGGGCGTCGCCGCCGGGGCGCTCGTGCGAGGGACGTGGGGCGCGGAGCCCGCCGAGGGGCTCGAGCCCCAGGACGGCGACTTCGTGGTCGAGAAGATGAGGATGTCGGCCTGGCAGGGCACGAAGCTGGAGACCATGCTGGCCGGGCTCGGACGGGACACGATCGTCGTCACCGGCGCGTGGACGAACATGTCGATCGAGCACACCGCCCGGACGGGCGCCGACAAGGGCTTCTACATGGTCGTCCCGGAGGACGCGTGCTCGACGATGAACGCCGACTGGCACAACGCGTCGATCAACTTCGCGCTGCAGAACGTCTCTACGGTGACGAACTGCGCCGACGTGAAGGCGGCGCTGGGCGGCTAGAAAGGGACACATGAAGACGAGGGCCGCGCTGTTCCACGCGGTCGGCGAGCCGCTCGAGGTCGCGGAGATCGACCTCGAGGAGCCCCGCGCCGACGAGGTGCTCGTTCGCATGGTCGCGGTCGGCATCTGCGGCACCGACCTCCACCAGGTGAAAGGCGAGTTCCAGCGGCCGACGCCGATGGTGCTCGGCCACGAGGGAGCGGGCGTCGTCGAGGCGGTCGGCGACGCGGTGACCCGCGTCCGGCCGGGCGACGAGGTGGTGCTGTCGTGGGCGCCGTCGTGCGGGGAGTGCGCCGGCTGCCGCCGCGGACGCCCGGCGACATGTCGTGTGCTGAACGCTGCGATCCCCAACGGGACGCTGCCCGACGGGACGACTCGCATGACCTGGCGCGGAGAGACGGTGTACCGCGGCACGGCGACCGGCTGTCTGACGGAGCGGATCGTCGTCTCGGAGCAGGTGGCGCTGCCGCTCGGTGAAGGCGTGCCGCTCGACCAGGCGGCCCTGCTCGGCTGCGCCGTCCTCACGGGCGTCGGTGCCGTGCTGTCCGCGGCGCGGGTCGCGGCGGGCTCGTCGGTGCTCGTGATCGGTGCCGGCGGCGTGGGGCAATTCGTGGTCCAGGGCGCCCGGATCGCCGGTGCCACGACGATCGTCGTCTCCGATCCGGTCGAGGCGCGACTCGACGCGGCTCGTCGGGCGGGCGCGACGCATCTCGCGACTCCCGACGAGCTGCGCGACGTCATTCGCGCCGAGTTCCCGGACGGCACCGACTATGGCTTCGACGCCGTCGGCGACCCGGCAACGACGGCGACCGCTCTGCGCTTCACGCGGGACGGCGGCACGACGGTGATCGTCGGCCTGCCCGCCCAGGGGCTCCGGCTCGACCTCGATCCGTTCGAGTTGATCCGCAAGGAGAAGCTCCTCACCGGGACGCTCTACGGCTCCCAGGACCCGGCGCTCGCGCTGCCGGCGATGCTCGAGCACGTTCGCCTCGGTCGGCTCGACCTCGCGTCGTCCCTCGGCCCGTCGTTCTCGCTCGACGACGTGAACGAGGCGGTCGACGCGAGCCTCGCGGGCGAGGCCGGGCGCGTGCTCGTGCTGCCGTGAGCCCGGACGTCAGTCGTCGTCGAGCGCCGCGGAGAGGCCGTGGACGACCTCCTCCTGGAGCCAGGAGAGCCAGTGGTACAGCGCCAGCCGCGGCGCGTCGGGATCGTCGGCCCGCAACGGGCCGTAGCTCTCCTCCGTCACGTCGAGCTGCGTCCCGAGAACGAGGCGCAGGCTCTCGAGCGCGCCCAGCCAGGTGCGAAGCTCCTCCTCGCTGAGCGACTCCGCATGCGCCGTTCGCTCGAGCTCCGCGAGGGCCCGGAGCTTGCCGTCGAGCAGTGTCCCCCCGACGAGTCGCGCGTAGTCCGCGTTCGCGGCGTCGTCGTCCAGGAACGCAGGGGGGAAGAGGCGGTAGAGCGTCGGCTCGCCCTCGGAAAGCGCCTCCCGCAGCTGACCGGGAAGCGAGGCGAGCACCTCCCGCTCCTCCTTCGGCAGGCGGACGCGATAGCTCCCATCCCGGCGTCGATCGATCCCGCGCCGCATCACCAGATGATTGATGCCACGAGATCGCCGGTGCCGCGGCGTGAGCGACCCGGGCAGCGGATCAGACGGGCCAGATCGCGCTGCCGGACGCGCGAGATCGTGGCGTCGATCATCAGTCTTGCTGCATCGTCGCCCAGAGCCCGTGCGCGTGCAGGCGCGACACGTCGAGCTCGGCCTTCTCGCGCGTCCCGGTCGAGACCGCGGCCTTGCCCTCGTTGTGCACCTGCAGCATGAGCTTCGTCGCCTTGGCGCGCGAGTACCCGAACAGCTGCTGCAGGACGAGGGTCACGTAGGACATGAGGTTGATCGGGTCGTTCCACACGATCACGACCCAGGGCCGCTCGTCGACCGGGACGTCGTCGGTGGTCGGCTCCTGGACTTCGACGGGCGCTTCGATGACCTGGCTCACGCCGTCAGTCTGACCGACGGTCGCCGGAGAGGGGCTATTCGCCTTCGGCGGTCCGAGTGGCGGGAGGCTGGTCGTCGCCGACGGTCTCCACGGCGTCGGCCTCGCCGATCTCGGGTGCGACCGCGGACTCCTCGGGCGCGGGCACCTCCGCAGCATCACGGGAGTAGACCTTCAGCCGCTCGACGATGTCGGGGATCGGCGCCGCCGGCGTCTCGTCCTCGTCCTCGTACTCGTCGTGCTGCTCGCGCTTGAAGAGGCGCCCGAGACCTCCTCGTTGCGCCTTCGCGGCATCCCGTTGGCGGCGTCGCTCCTCCTCCTCGGCGAGGCGTGCCTGCTCGCGCTCCTCCGCTTGGCGCCGACGCTCGTCCTCCGCAGCCTGCTTCGCGGCGGCCTTCTCGGCCTCGCGGGCCGCGGCCTCCTGGCGCTTGCGCTGCTCGGCGTCGAGCTTCGCCTGCACGCGTTCCTCTTCCGCCCGGCGCGTCGCGGCCTCCTTCTCCTCCACCGCCCGGCGCTTCTCGTCCTCGGCGCGTTGCTTCGCGGCGACCTTCTCGTCCTCGGCGCGCCGCTTGGCCTCCTCGCGCGCGGCTGCCTCGTCACGCTTGCGCTGCTCCTCCGCCTCCTTGGCGAGCCGGCGCTCCTCCTCGGCCTGCCGCTTGGCCTCCGCCTTCTCCGCGCGGCGCCGCCTCCGCGCATCGCCTCTCGATTCCTTCCCTTCCGTGACCTCCGCGGAGCCGAGCTCGTCCTGGTCCAGCTCGTCTTCGTCCAGCTCGTCATGGTCGAGCTGCTCGTCGAGCTCCTCGGTGGCCTCCACCAGGGCGACCTGCTCCTGCGCCTCGGCCTCCAGCCGCGCCGCCGCCTCCTCGGCCGCCGCGATGCGGGCCCAGGCTTCCGCTTCGGCGCGGACGCGTTCGGCTTCTTCGGCTTCGCGGCGTGCCTGTTCGGCGGCTTCGGCTTCGGCGCGGGCGAGTTCGGCTTCTTCGGCTTCGCGGCGCGCCCGCTCGGCAGCCGCGGCCGCGGCCGCGGCTTCTGCCCTTGCGCGCTCCGCAGCTTCGGCTTGCTCGGCTTCGGCTCGTGCGCGCTCTGCCGTCTCGGCTTCGACCCTCGCGCGCTCGCGCTCCGCGGACTCCGCCTCGATCCGCGCCGCATCCTCCGCCTCGCGCCGCGCCCGTTCCTCCGCCTCTGCCAGCGCACGCTCGGCGGCCGCCGCGGCCTCCCGGCGGGCCGCCTCGACGGCAGCCGCGCGGTCTCGCTCAGCGGCGGCCTCGGCCGCAGCCGCGGCGGCGACCCGAGCTGCCTCCTCGGCGGCGGCAACCTCCGCGGCTTCGTCGGCCTCGGGAGCGTCGGGAACGATCGTCATGCGGGGGCTCGCAACGCCGAGCTCGTCGTTCAGCCGCCGCAGCTCGCTCCGGCGGATCTTTCCGCTCGACGTCTTCGGGAGCTCCTCCACGAACGTGATCGCGCGCGGGTACTTGTAGGGAGCGGTCACCGCCTTCACGTGCTCCTGGAGCTCCCGCGCGAGACGATCGCCCGGCTCGTGGCCGGGCCGGAGCACGACGAACGCCTTGACGATCTGCCCGCGGTCGAGGTCGGGCACGCCGACGACGCCGCTCTCCGCCACGGCGGGGTGCTCGAGCAACGCACTCTCGACCTCGAACGGCCCGATCCGGTACGCCGCGGAGAGGATCACGTCGTCGGAACGCCCGACGAACCACAGGTACCCGTCCTCGTCCCTGACAGCCCGGTCGCCCGTCAGGTACCAGCCGTCCCGGAACATCGCTTCGCTCTCCTCCGGGGCGTCCCAGTAGCCCACGAAGAGCGTCGGCGGCCGGCCGATCAAGGCGAGGTCGCCCTCGACGCCGGGCGGGCAGACGTGACCCGAGTCGTCGATCACAGCGACGTCGTGGCCCGGCGTGGGCACGCCCATCGACCCGGGCCGGAGCGGCGCCCCGGGCGGGTTCGCGACGAGCAGCGAGTTCTCCGTCTGCCCGTAGCCGTCGTGGACCGTGATCCCGAGCGCGTCCTGGAAGCGCGCGATCACCTCGGGGTTGAGGGGTTCGCCCGCCGACACGGCGTGCCGCAGTCGCGGCAGGTGCGCCGCGCCGAGGTTCTCGAGCTTCGCCAGCATCCGGTACTCGGTCGGCGCCTGGCAGAGGATCGTGACGCCGAGGCGCTGGATCAGCGAGAGGCGTTCCTCCGCGTCGAAGGGCCCCTCGTGCAGCACGATCTCGGCGCCGTGCGACCACGGGCCGAGGAGGGAGTTCCAGATCGCCTTCGCCCAGCCGGTTCCCGCCGTGCACCAAACGACGTCGCCGTCATGGGCGTCGAGCCAGTGCGTCGCCTGGGCGCGTTGGGCCCATGTGTACGCGTGCGTGTGGACGACCCCCTTCGGATCCTTCGTCGTCCCCGACGTGTAGAGGATGAGCGCGGTCTCGCCCGCCATCGTGTCCTCCGTCGGCGCGACGGGCATGTAGCGGCGCAGCTCCTCGAGGGCGTCGTCGAGGTAGAGGACGGAGACGTTCGCCCCGACCTGGTGGCGCATCTCCTCGATCTCCTGCTCGAGGGAGCGGTCGGCCACGACCAGGCGCGCTCCCGAGTGGTGCACACGGAACGCCAGGTCGCGGGCGCGCAGCATGTCCGGGCTCGGCACGGAGACGAGGCCGCTCTTGAGCGCCCCCAGCATCGCGCCATGCCACGCGGGCACCTTCCCGATCGCGAACAGCACGCGGTCGCCACGGTCGAGCCGTGTCCGGAGGAGATGCGCCCAGCGGGCCGCGTCGCCGGAGATCTCGTGGAACGTCTTCCGGTCGACGATCCCCTCACGGTCGACGAACGTCAACGCCGACCGTGCCGGATCGGCGGCGAGCGTGTCGACGACGTCGCGCGTGAAGTTGAAGTGCGCCGGTACCTCCCAACCGGGTGCGTACGGCCCCGCGTGCGGGATGTCGACCTTGGTTCGCCGTCGCAGAAGCGCCACGTCAGATCCGCCTGCGCCTCAGGCGGTGCGCTCCCACGCGTCGCGGTAGTCCTCGCGGACCGGCTGGAAGACGTCGAGCACGAGCGCTCCCTCCGGTCCGCAGTAGGCCGAATGCTCGACGCCGCCGGGGAGGACGTAGCCCTCCATGGGGCCCAGCTCGTGCGCGACGCCGTCGACCACGAGCGCCTGCATCCCGCGCAACACGATGCCGAGCTGCTCGTGCACGTGGCTGTGGAGCGGCACGGTCGAGCCGGGCTCGAACTCGATCAGATTGAGCATCGCGCCCGCGCCGAACAGCGGGCGTCCGCTGACGCCGTCCGTGAGTGCGAACGGACGTACCTCGTCGAAACGGACGAATGCGGGCTCCACCGGCATGACTCTACTCCGCCTCATGGTCGGCACTTTCGGCCCCAGGCTTGATCGATCATCGATGGCCGGAGCGAGGCGGTATCGTCCGCTCCGTGGCGACGATCGCCTCGGATCTGCTCCGGACGCAGGCCTACGTCGACGGGCGCTGGAGCGACGCGGAGAGCGGCGAGACCTTCCCCGTCGTCGATCCCGCGACGGGCGACACGGTGGCGACGGTCCCGCGGCTCGGGCTGACGGAGACCCGCAGCGCGATCGAGGCCGCCGCCCGCGCGCTTCCGGCGTGGCGCTCCCGGAGCGCGAAGGATCGCGCCCGCGTCCTTCTCCGGCTCGCGGCGCTGATGGCCGACCGAGCCGAAGACCTGGCCTCCCTGATGGTGCTCGAGCAGGGCAAGCCGCTCGCCGAGGCGCGCGTCGAGATCGGCTACGCGCTCTCCTTCTACGAGTGGTTCGCGGAGGAGGCCAAGCGCGTCGACGGGTCGATCATCCCGTCGCCGTGGGCCGACAAGCGCATCCTCGCCACGCGGGAGCCCGTCGGTGTCACGGGAGGGATCACGCCGTGGAACTTCCCGTCGGCGATGGTGACCCGAAAGTCGGCACCGGCACTCGCCGTCGGCTGCACGATGGTGCTGAAGCCCGCGGAGCAGACACCGCTCTCGGCGCTCGCGATCGCCGCGCTCGCCGAGGAGGCGGGGGTACCCCCCGGCGTCTTCTCCGTCGTCACGGGTGCCGCCGAGGACGCGCCGGTGATCGGCGCGGAGCTGACGTCCAATCCGCTCGTGCGCAAGCTCGGCTTCACCGGCTCGACGGAGGTCGGGAAGCTGCTGATGCGGCAGTGCGCGAATCAGGTCAAGAAGATCTCGTTGGAGCTCGGCGGCAATGCCCCATTCATCGTCTTCGACGACGCCGACCTTGATATCGCGGTCGACGCTGCGCTGGTCTGCAAGTTTCGCAACTCGGGGCAGACGTGCATCTCGGCCAACCGGATGCTCGTCCAGGCGCGGATCTACGACGCGTTCGTCGAGCGGTTCTCGGCCGAGGTGGACGCCCTGAAGGTCGCCGACGGGTTCACGCCGGACGTGCAGGTCGGCCCGCTGATCGACGAGCCCGCGCTCGACAAGGTCGAGAGCCACGTCGCCGACGCGCTCGCCGGCGGGGCCGAGCTCGTGACGGGCGGCGAGCGGATCGAGGGGCAGTTCTACCGCCCGTCGGTGCTCACCGGGGTCACGGCTGTGATGCGGATGAGCCGCGAGGAGACGTTCGGCCCGGTCGCCGCGATCGCGCGCTTCGAGACCGAGGACGAGGCGATCGCGATCGCGAACGGAACTCCCTACGGGCTTGCCGCGTACTACATGACGAGCGACCTCGCGCGGACGTGGCGCGTCGGCGAGGCACTCGAGTACGGGATCGTCGGCGTCAACACGGGCCTGATCTCGACGGAGGTCGCCCCCTTCGGCGGGGTCAAGGAGTCGGGCATCGGGCGGGAGGGCTCGTCGTTCGGCGTCGACGACTGGACAGAGCTCAAGTACTGGTGCATGGGCGGGCTGAAGCCCGCGCCTGCGCGAGAAGGACGGGAATCGGTCGATTCAGCGGCTCCCGGTCCTTCCAATGTCTCTCCCAAAGGGAGAGACGGGTGATCGTCGAGCAGCGCGACTACCACGTCTACACCGGCAAGCTGGCGGAGCTCGTGCGCCTCTATGCAGATGAGGGCATCGCGATTCAGCAGGCGGTGCTCGGCCGTCTGCTCGGCGCCTTTACGACGGACATCGGCACGCTCTCGACCTACACGTCGCTCTGGGGCTACACGAGCTTTGCGGAGCGGGAGGAGCGACGTGCGGCCCTGCAGGCGAGGAGCGACTGGCAGGCGTTCCTCGCGAGGATCCAGCCGCTGATCCACACACAGTCGAACCGCATCCTCGTGCCGACGTCGTTCTCGCCGATCGCGTAGAAGAGCGGGTCATGGCGCAGCTCGAGGGGAAGGTCGCCGTCGTCACCGGAGCGGCGCAGGGGATCGGCCGGGCGATCGCCGACGGGCTCGCTGCCGAGGGCGCCAGGATCGTCGTCGCCGACCTGCGCGGCGCCGAGGAGGCAGCCACGGCGTACGCGGACGGCGTGGGCCTCACCGTCGACGTCTCCGACGAGGCGCAGGTCGCGCGGCTCGTCGACGAGACGCTCGCGCGGTGTGGCGGCCTCGACGTGCTCGTCAACAACGCGGGCCTCTACGCCTCGCTCCAGATGCGGTCGTTCACCGAGATCCCGCTCCGGGAATGGCAGCAGGTGATGGACGTCAACGTCGCGTCGATGTTCCTGACCTGCCGCGCCGCCGTCCCGGCGATGCGCGAGCGGGGCGGCGGCGCGATCGTCAACATCTCGTCGGGCACGCCGTTTCGCGGCGTCCCGTTCCTGCTCCACTACGTGACGAGCAAGGGCGCGATCGTCGCATTCACGCGGGCGCTCGCGAAGGAGCTCGGTCGCGACGGGATCCGGGTCAACTGCGTCGCCCCGGGCTTCACGATGTCGGACGGGGTCAAGGAGCACCCCGAGGTGATCGAGCAGCTCCGCGACGTCTCGGTCGCAGCCCGCACGATCCAGCGCGACCAGGAGCCGGAGGACGTCGTCGGCGCCGTCGCCTACCTCGCCGGCCCCGCGGCCTCGTTCGTCACCGGGCAGACGATCGTCATCGACGGCGGGCAGTACTTCCACTGAGATGCGGCTCTCGCTCTACCGTTTCGAGACGGGCGTCGAGACGATCGGTGGGAACCGGGTCGTCTACGACCTCGAGCGCGGCCACGCACGCTTCGGGGCCGCCGTGGTGGACGGGCCGGCCCTCGTCTGGCAGCTCGATCCCGCGGAGGCCGACGCCGACGGAGCGCTGCTCTCGCAGTTCGTCCAGCTCGACCCCTTCGCACCGTGGGTGATCCGCTGCGACCGCATCGACTTCGCGCTCGGCGGGATCGCGTACCGGCACACGCATCCAGGGCCCGGGATCCGGTACCTCCTGCGCGGCGAGCTCGAGGTCGAGACCGACGGCCACTCGGCGTTCTACGGGCCGGGCGGCGCCTGGTTCGAGAGCGGCCCCGACCCGGTGGTCGCGCGGGCGTCGGCGCACCTCGAGACGTCCTTCGTGCGCGCGCTCGTGCTGCCGGCCGAGTGGGCCGGCAAGCGGACGATCCGGTATCTGGAGCCGCACGAGGCGCGCGAAGTGGGCCAGACCGCCTCGGTGCTGCTCGAGCACGCGATCGCGCTCCCCCGGTGAGCCGCACCGGCGGCAGGATCCTCGTCGACCAGCTCGCCCTGCACGGGGCCGACCTCGCGTTCGGCGTGCCCGGTGAGAGCTACATCGACATCCTCGACGCGCTGCGGGACAGCCCGATCCGCTACGTGACGTGCCGCCACGAGGCGGGCGCGGCGAACATGGCGGAGGCCTACGGGAAGCTGACGGGGCGGGCGGGGATCTGCCTCGTCACGCGCGGCCCGGGCGCGACCCAGGCGTCGGTCGGCGTGCACACGGCGTTCCAGGACGGAACGCCGCTTCTGCTCCTCGTCGGTCAGATCCGGCGGAACGACAGCGAGCGCGAGGCGTTCCAGGAGATCGACTACCGGCGCATGTTCGGCCCGCTGACGAAATGGGTCGCGGAGATCGACCGCGCCGACCGGATGCCGGAGCTCGTCGCCCGCGCGTTCCGGACGGCGACGTCCGGACGCCCTGGCCCCGTCGTCCTGGCTCTGCCCGAGGACATGCTCGCCGAACGGGCCGACGTCCGCGACGCCTCGCCCTACGCGGCCGCGCAGGCAGCGCCGACGGCGGCCGACCTCGCGCGCGTGCGAGAGTTGCTCGCCGCCGCCGAGCGGCCGCTCGTCGTCGTCGGAGGCCTTCCGTGGAACGGCGAGGCGGCCGCGGCGCTCGCGGCGTGGTGCACGGCGAGCGGCGTCCCGGTTGCGGCCGCCTGGCGCTGCCAGGACTACGTCTCGAACGATGCCGTCTGCTACGCCGGTCACCTCGGCCTGGGCGCCGACCCGGCGTTGCGCGACCGCTTCCGCGACGCCGACGTCCTCCTCGTCGTCGGCGCGCGGCTCGGCGACATCGAGACCGGTGGGTACACGACGATCGTCCCGCCGCGGGTCGGGGGCACGCTCGTCCACGTGCACCCCGATCCGGACGAGCTCGGCCGCGTCTACGAGCCGGCGCTCCCGATCGTCTCGTCCGGCGCGGCCTTCGCGGAGGCGCTCGCCGGGCTCGACCCGCTCCCCCGGGGACGCGAGGCGATCGAAGCGGCCCACGGCGAGTACCGGGCGACGCTCGTCGGGCGCCCGCTTCCCGGCTCGCTCGACCTGACGCGCGTGATGGGAATCCTGCGCGAGCGGCTGCCCGACGACGCGATTCTCACGAGCGGCGCCGGGAACTTCACCGTCTGGGCGCATCGCTTCTACGTCTTCCGCCGGTACGGCACGCAGCTCGCGCCGGTCTCCGGCGCCATGGGCTACGGGCTGCCCGCCGCGATCGCCGCGAAGCTGCTCCATCCCGGACGGGTCGTCGTGTGCCTCGCCGGCGACGGCGACCTCCTCATGTCCGCGGGCGAGCTCGCGACAGCACGGCAGACCGGGGCGAACGTCGTCGTCCTCGTCGTCGACAACGGCATGTACGGGACGATCCGCATGCACCAGGAGCGGCGCTTCCCCGGACGGGTCAGCGGCACCGACCTCGAGAACCCCGACTTCGCAGCGCTCGCGCGGTCGTTCGGGTGGCACGCCGAGAGGGTCGAGCGGACCGACGACGCGCCTGCGGCACTCGACCGCGCGCTCGACGCCGGCGCGCCCGCGCTGCTCCACCTACCCGTCGACCCGGAGGCCCTGACGCCGCGCCAGACGCTCTCCGAGATCCGCGCCGAGGCCGAAGCGCGCGCGACGCGGCCGTCGTAGGCTTGCGCTCCCCGACCACGAGCACCGAGGAGGCACGATGGCCAAGTCGTACGCCAGCACCGTGATCGACGCGTCCGCCGACGATGTCTGGGCCCGCATCCGCGACTTCAACGGCCTTGCCACCTGGCACGGCGGGCTCGTCGCGACGAGCGAGATCGAGGACGGGCGCTCCGGCGTCGAGGTCGGCGCGATCCGCAGCTTCACCCTCACCGACGGCACGCACCTGCGGGAGCAACTGCTCGCGCACTCCGATCTCGAGCGCTCCTACACCTACGACTTCCAGAAGACGCCGTTCGACGTCGACAACTACAAGGCGACGATCCGCGTCACGCCGGTGACCGACGGCGGCAAGGCGTTCGTCGAGTGGTGGACGACGTTCGACTGCGACCGCGACAAGCAGGACCACTGGGTCGGGTTCTTCGCGAGCCAGGTCTTCGGCGGCGGCCTCGACGCGCTCAAAAACCACTTCTCGGGCTAGCCGGACGGCTAGGCCCGGGTCCAGAAAAAGGCGCTTCTGTGCAGGTTGTTCTTTCCTTTTCGCGTGGTCGTACGTACCATTTGGTCCCCCCATGAGACGTCGGACGACCACACTCTCGCTCCTCGTGATCGGCCTCGTGGCCGCCGTCGTCGCGAGCGCCTCGGCCGCGGCCGGAGATGTCGCCCGTTCGGGCGGCGTCCAGCTCACGCTTCCCGACGGCTGGTCGAAGGTCGTCTCGCGCGACACGCGGGTCGACGACCCGCGAACGCTCCTCGTCATCGGCACAGACGGCGTGAAGGGGATCGACAGCGACTGCCAGGTCTCCTCCTACCGCGTGCCCTCGGACGGCGCGGTCATCGTCGTCATCGGCTGGCGCGACTCGGTCGGCGGCACGGGCCTCCTGCCGCTCTCGGCGATGAAGCTTCGGCGCGGGACGTTCGACTGCTTCGCCGGACGAGGCGCTGTGGGACGGCTGACGCGTCGGGACCGCGACTTCCAGGTCAACGTCATGGTCGGCGACCGTGCCAGCGCGGCGACGATCGACGCCGCCTTCGACGCGGTGAAGTCGTTCGGCCTCGCACCGCGCGCCTAGCCGAGTGCCGGGGCGCCGCGAGTTCCGCGTCGCCGGCCAGGCGGAGCCGATCTCGCACTTCACGGACGCCGTCCAGGCGGGCGACCTCCTCTTCGTCAGCGGGATCGTCCCGGTGGACGAGAACCGCGAGCTCGTCGGCGGCGACGACGTGGTCGCGCAGGCACGGGCTGTCTTCGCCAACATGTCCGACGTGCTCGCGGCAGCCGGCTGTACGTTCGCCGACGTGGTGAAGGTGACTGTGTTTCTCACGGACGTCGCCGACCGGCCCCTCGTGAACCCCGTGCGCGAGGAGTTCTTCGGCGAGACACGACCCGCCTCCACGCTCGTCGAGATCTCGGCGCTCGTCATTCCGGGCGCGAAGATCGAGGTCGAGGCCGTCGCGCTGGTGCCCTCGTGAGCGGCCACCCGGACGACCGCTGGAACGCAGTGCTCACCTGGCTCGACGAGCCCCTCCGAGGCGCGACGTCGGGGCTCCTCGAGGGCCGGACGCTGCTCGTCAAGGACCTGATCGACACCGCCGGGGTCCGCACGACGTATGGCTCGCGGATCTACGCGGATCACGTGCCCGCGCGCAGCGCGACGGTGGTCGACCGCGTGCTGGCCGCGGGGGCGGTCGTCCTCGGGAAGGCGAACCTCGTCGAGTTCGCATGGGGCGTGCTCGGCACGAACCCGTGGTACGGCACCGTGCGCAATCCCGCCCGTCCGGGGGCGACGACCGGCGGTTCGTCCAGTGGCAACGCCGCCGCGATTGCCGGCGGCCTGTGCGATCTCGGGATCGGCACGGACACCGGCTGCTCGGTGCGGCTGCCGTCCGCCGCGTGCGAGACGGTCGGGCTCAAGACGCGGCTCGGAAACGTGCCGATCGACGGCGTCTTCCCGCTGTGCCCGTCGTTCGACACGGTCGGTCCGATGGGCCGTACCGTTTCCGACGTCGCCGCGCTGTGGTCGGTGCTCGCCGGCCGTCCCGTCCCCGAGCCGGCGCTTCAGGGGCGTACCGTCGGCCTCCTCCGCAGGGCGCCGAACCTCGCCGACGGGCGCGAGACCGAGTCGAGCGACGCGGCCGAGGCGTGGGTCGGGCGGCTCGAGGCGCTCGGCGCCCGGGTCGTCGAAGCGACCATGCCCGGGCCGAGCGCCAACACCTGGCCCGTCTTCGAGCACGAGGCGGCCCGCTCGCATGCCGCTACCTTCCCGAGTCGCGCCGACGAGTACGGGGACGTGATTCGCGCGAAGCTCGACGCGGCGCAGCGCGTCTCGCCCGACGCGGTCACCGACGGGTACCGCGCGCTGCTCGAGTGGCGGCAGCTCGTGCCCGAGGTCGACCTGTACGTGAGCCCGTGCGTCGCGATCGAGTGGCCGCCGGAGGACGCGGACGAGCCCGAGGTGCGGCTGCCGCTCTCCTCGTTCATGCGGTGGGTGAACCTGCTCGGCTGGTCTGCGCTCGCGATCGGAAACCTGCAGCTGATCGCGCCCGCCGACGAGACGGTGCTCGCGGCGGGCCTCGCCTGGGAGCGCGGCTAAGCGCACCGGCGCGCCCGGCAACAATCGATAATCGGTTGAAAGGCCCTGGACGCGCCGATAGGCTCCGCACGGACGTGGGGCGCCGGCGATCCACACACACTGCGGAGTGCGTCCTGACCCCGCGCCCGGTGGGGGCGCGGTGACGGAGCGGCTGCGGCACACACCTCTCTCGCAGGCCATTCCACTCGGCATCGCTGCCGCGGCCGTCCTCTTCGCGCTGCTCTACGTCGTCGCGATCGCCGATCCCTCGACGGGCGTCGGCGACAACTGGCGCACCACGAACTTCGGCTCGGCGATCGACAACCCGGGGGCGTTCCTGTTCACGCTGCTCGACGCGGTGACGTTCGCGGGGCTTCTCTTCATCGTCGCGAGCGGCTTCTCGCTGATCTTCGGCCTGATGCGCGTCGTCAACATGGCGCACGGCTCCTTCTATCTCCTCGGCGGCTACATCGCGTACGAGATCCAGCAGTCGATGACCGGCGCGGGCTTCTCGGTGCAGCCGAGCGACGTCAACACCTGGGAGTGGGTGCTCCCGCTCCTCGTCGCGATGGGTGTGATCGCCCTCTTCGGGCTGGGCATCCAGCAGCTCCTCCTCCGCTGGAACCAGGGTCAGGA
This sequence comes from Gaiella sp., assembly GCF_035558935.1. GTDB lineage: Bacteria > Actinomycetota > Thermoleophilia > Gaiellales > Gaiellaceae > Gaiella. The sequence goes on from NZ_DATMBZ010000064.1 coordinate 71,894, forward strand.
CCTGCGACAGGCGCTCATCACGATCGCCGTCTCTGTGATCGTCGCCGACCAGGTGATTGCCCACTTCCCGCGGCACGTTCCCGAGGGCACGAAGCCGTTCGGCGGGAACTCCGTGGGCATCGGCTGGCCGGGCTGGACCAACCGCCTCGTCGACTTCCACATCTGGGGCGTGCAGTACTCCCTTGCACGTCTCGTGATGCTCGCGCTCGGCGCGGCGGTCGGGATCGCCCTCTGGCTCTGGCTCTACCGGACGAAGACCGGCATGGTGATCCGAGCGGGGGTCGACGACCGTCAGATGACCTCGGCGCTCGGGATCAACATTCAGGTGACGTTCGCGATCGCGTTCGCCGTCGGCGCCGCGCTTGTGGCGCTCGGCGCGACGGTCGGCACGTCGCAGGGCAACATCTCGCAGGGACAGGACGGCGTGTGGCTTCTGAACTCGCTCGTCGTCGTGATCATCGGCGGCATGGGCTCGCTCCTCGGCGCGGTCGCGGGCTCGCTCCTCTTCGGCCTCGTCACCGCGTTCTCGGCCGGCTACCTGCCGACAGCGTCGGCCGACTGCTGCACGCAGTACTCGCCGGTGCTCACGTTCGTCCTCATGGCTCTCGTCCTCGCCTTTCGGCCGCGAGGGCTGTTCGGGAGAGAGGCGTGAGCGTGTACGCGCGGAAGTCGGCCGTCGAGCGTGTGATCGGCGTCGCCGTACTCGTCTTCGTCCTCTTCGCGCCGCAGCTCGTCTCGGGCTTCTGGATGGACACCGTCCTGACCCAGACCTTCATCCTCGGGATCGGGGCCGCGAGCCTCGTGTTCCTCTCCGCCTACGGCGGGATGATCTCGCTCGCCCAGGCCGGGCTGATGGGCATCGCCGGCTACGCGCTCGGGAACATGGTCTCCGAGCGCGTCGCGGGCGGCGAGACGAAGGGGCTCCTGCTCGGCTGGGACCCGACGCTCTCCGTCGTCCTGGCCATCCTCCTCACCGTCGGGATCGGGATCCTCTTCGGCGCCGTCGCCTCGCGGAGCTTCGGCATCTACTTCCTCATGCTCACACTCACGTACTCGGTGATCGGGTTCCTCTTCGTCAGCCAGGTCACGCAGGTGGGCGGGTTCTCGCCCATCGCCGGGATCGACCGGTACACGCCCGGGTTCATGGGCGACGTCGTCAACGACCGCCAGCGCCTCTACTACGTCAGCCTGCTCGTCGCGATCGTCGTCTACGTGCTGATCCGCTACCTCGTCCGGACGCCGTTCGGGATCGCGCTCGAGGGCATTCGCGACGAGCCGACGCGCATGGCCTCCCTCGGGTTCAACGTCACGCTGCACCGCACGGTGGCCTTCGCGATCGGGTCGCTGATCGCCGCTCTCGGCGGGGTGCTCTTCGCCTGGTGGTCGGGGCAGCTCTCGCCCTCGGACATCGGCTTGTCGGCGACGATCCAGCTGCTCGTGATCGCCGTGATCGGCGGGCTGACGAGGATCGAAGGCGCGTGGCTCGGTGCTTTCGCCTACATCTGGATCTCGAACGAGGTGACGAACCGGATCCCCGAAGACGGGCTCTGGGTCGTCGGAGGGACCTTCAACACGGTGATCGGGCTCGCGTTCCTCGCGATCGTGATTGCCTCGCCGGACGGGCTGATGGGCGTGTGGGATCGCATCTGGAACGGTTTGCGGAGCCGAGGCGGGCCCGGGGAGCCCGCCGTCGCCGCCGGGTCCGCAGGGTCGCAGGCGTAGCGAAAGGGGGTCGGAGACGACCGACATGCGTGGGTTTGGGACGTCACATCCAATCGGAGACACGAACAGAAGGAGGGCACCAACATGAGTCGACGCAACGCGTGGAAGCTGGTGCTTCCGCTCGCGGTGCTCGCACTCGGCACGACCCTGCTGGCGACGTCTGCACTCGGGGCGTCGGGAGGGGTCGTACGGGTTGCGGTCATGACCGACTGCAAGGGCGCGTTCGGCGGGGCCTACGAGGTGGGCGCCGCCGGAGCCAACATCGCGCTCGCGCAGTTCGCCGGCGGCAAGGTGAAGAACAAGAAGAAGCCGTCCGCAGGCATCACCGGCGCAAAGGCCGGCGGGAAGAACATCCAGGTCGTCGGCTACGGCTGCGGCGACGACACCCCGGCGACGATCCTCAAGGAGACCCGCCGGCTGATGCAGCAGGCCAAGGCCGATGTGATGGTCGGTCCGCTGTCGGGCGACGAGGCCGTCGCAGTGGCGAACTGGGCCAAGGCACGGCCGACGAAGACGGTCATCATCGGCACCGCCGGGTCGCAGGACCCGACGCTGCAGATCGCGCCGAAGAACGTGTTCCGCTACCACGGCGACGGCGCCCAGTGGAACGCCGGAATCGGCGAGATCGTCTACAAGAAGCTCGGCTGGCGGAAGGCCGCGATCATCATGGACGACTACAGCTTCGGCTGGACGTCCGGGGCCGGCATCATCGCCGACTTCTGCGCGATCGGCGGGGAGATCACGAAGCGCGTGTTCCCGCCGCTGAACACGACGGACTACTCGTCCTACGTCCGGCAGCTGCCGCCGCCGGGTCAGGTGGACGGGTACTTCTGGGTCGTCGGCGGCACCGGCACCGGGCCGGCGCTGAAGGCGTTCGAGCAGGCATACGGCACGATCAAGCCGACGCAGCACTCGGGGAACCTCTTCCTCTGGTTCCTGACCGGGTTCCAGGACGTCGCGCCGCGCCTGATCGGCTCGTACGTCGGCGGCTTCGGCACCGCGCCGGGGCTGAAGGGCAAGGCCGTCAACCAGTACCACGCCTTCGCGAAGAAGACGTATCCCAGCCTCACGAACGCCAACTTCGACGACGGCTTCCTCTACAACTACTACCAGGGCACGAAGGCGCTCGTCGACGGCCTGAACAAGTCCGGCGGCGCGGTCGGGGTGAGGCTGCAGAACGCCCTGCCGAGGACGCTCTCCGCTCCGTTCAACATCTCGAACGGCGGGAACGTCAAGCTCGACTCGAACCGGCAGGCGATCCAGGACCAGTGGCCCGTCCAGATCGTGAAGGGCCCGAACGGCCCGACCGTCACGCTGACCGGGTACGTGCCCAACGTCGATCAGTCGTTCGGCGGACTGTTCACGAAGTCGAGCCCGGCACCGGGCCGCACGCAGCCTCCGTGCGTCAAGAAGACGCTGCCGTGGCAGGGCAAGATCCGCGAGGTGAAGAACGGCGCCGTCACCAACACGGTCATCAAGTGAGGCAGTGACCGAGAACGAACACAGCGTGGGGGACGGGCTTCGGTCCGTCCCCCACACGGATTCCCTCGTGGGGGACGGGGCTCAGTCCGTCCCCCACACAGGTTCCGCGCCGACCCTCCGCTTGCGGGGGGTCGGCCGGCGTTTCGGTGGTCTGCTCGCCGTGCGGGACGTCGACCTCGACGTCGCGCAGGGCGAGCGCCGCGCGGTGCTCGGGCCGAACGGCGCGGGCAAGACAACGCTCTTCAACCTGATCTGCGGCGACATGCCGGTCTCGAGCGGAACGATCGAGCTCTACGGCGAGGACGTCACCCGGAGCCCCGCCCGGACGCGCGTGAAGCTCGGGCTCGCGCGGACGTACCAGCAGTCGCGGCATCTCCTCGGGCTGACGGTCGAGGACAGCATCTACCTGTCGATCGTCGGCGTGGAGGGCGGTCGCATGCGACCGGTGATCCTCGGCCGCGATTCCGAGAGACGCGAGCGGGCGCGGGAGGCTGCGAATCGCGTCGCGATCGAGCACAAGCTGCACGAACGCGTGGGTGACCTCTCGCACGGCGAGCACCGGCAGGTCGCGATCGCGATGGCGCTCGCCGCCAAGCCCCGCATGCTGATGCTCGACGAGCCCGCGTCGGGCCTCTCGCGCGGCGAGCGCGTCCTTCTCACCGAGCTCCTGCTGGGGCTCGACCCCGCGATCACGCTGATCCTCATCGAGCACGACATGGACATCGCGCTCCGCGTCGCGCAGAGCGTGACGATGATGCACGACGGCCGCGTGATCGTCGAAGGCACTCCGGACGAGATCCGCGCGAATCAGACCGTGCACGACCTCTACCTCGGACGCCATGAGTGAGGCCGCGCCCGCCTCCTCCGCGCCGGCGGAGACGACGGTGCTCCTGGAGATCGAGGGGCTCGACGCCTTCTACGGGAAGGCGCAGGTCCTCGACGACGTGAACTTCCGGATGGGGCACGGATCGGTCGCCATCGTCGGCCGGAACGGCATGGGCAAGACGACCCTCTGCAACGCGATCATGGGCATCACACCGCCGACGGCGACGGGGTCGATCCGCTTCGCGGGCGAGGAGCTCGTGGGCGGCCACTCGTACCGGATCGCGCGCCGCGGGATCGGGTATGTCCCGCAGGGGCGGCGCCTCTTCCCGTCCCTGTCGGTCGACGAGCACCTGAAGATCGCCTCCCGCGGCGCCGCCGAGGCGGATGGTGAGGCGTGGACGCGGGGACGCGTCTACGAGCTCTTCCCGCGGCTCGCAGAGCGGAAGCGCAACGGCGGCGCCCAGCTCTCGGGCGGCGAGCAGCAGATGCTCGCCATCGGCCGCGCGCTCGTCACGAACCCGCGGCTGCTCGTGATGGACGAGCCGTCGGAGGGCCTGGCGCCCGCGATCATCGAGAACATGGTCGAGACGTTCCAGCAGCTCGAGCGTGACGGCCTCGCGATCCTCTTGATCGAGCAGAATCTCGGGGTCGCGACCGCGCTCGCCGAGCGGCAGCTGATCATGGTCGCGGGCACGATCGCCGCCGAGACGACGGCGAACGCGCTGTCGAGCGACCCCGAGCTGCAGCGGCGCTACCTCGGCGTCGAGCCGCTCGCCCACTAGCCTTGCGCTTCCTCCTCTCCCCGAGCTTCCGGGCGGGTCAGCTCGCCGCCGTCGCGGCGGCCTGCCTCCTGCTCCTCGGGGGGTGCGGCGGCTCCGGATCGCCCGGGGACGACATCGTCTTCACCTCGACGCGCGACGGCGACTACGCCCTCTTCGGGATGAACGCCGACGGGAGCGATCAGGGCAGGCTCACCGACGAGCACGGAGACACCTCGACGCCCGCCGGCACGACCTTCCAGATCGACCCCGACTACTCGCGGGACGGCAGCAGGATCGCCTTCGCGAGCGCCCGCACGGGGTCGCTCGACGTCTACGTCATGAAGGCGGACGGCTCCGACACCCGCCGCCTGACGACGACGCGCGGGAACCAGTCGCAGCCGAGCTGGTCGCCGGACGGGTCGCGCATCGCCTTCCAGAGCGACCAGGACGGCGACCACATCTACGTCATGGGCTCCGACGGCAAGGGGGCCCGCAGGCTGACGAACGACCCGGCGCCCGAGATCGAGCCGGCCTGGTCGCCCGACGGCAGCTGGATCGCCTACTCGCGTCGCCTGCCGGGCAGCGAGATCCGCGAGCTGTGGCTCGTGCGCCCCGACGGCTCGGGGCGGAGGCGGCTGACGGCGCGGGCGCAGGCGGCCTACGCGCCTGCGTGGTCGCCGGACGGGAAGACGATCGCGTTCGCGTCGAAACAGGAGACGGGCCGCTTCGAGATCTACGCGATCGGCTCGGACGGGAGGGGCCTGCGTCGGGTGACGTTCTCGAACGAGGACGCCTTCGAGCCGGCCTGGTCACCCAACGGGGAGACGCTCGCGTTCTCGCGCGGCGGGTCGATCGTCACGGTCGATGCGAGCGGCGGACACCCGAAGGTGCTCACCGACCCGGACACCAACGACTCGAGCCCCGACTGGAATCCTCGTAGACACGACGGAGAGGAGCAGAGCTGATGGCGACCGTGGTGCTCGTCGGGACCCTCGACACGAAGGGCAGGGAGTACGCGTTCCTCGCCGACCGGATCCGCGAGCACGGCGTGGACGTCCTCCTCGTCGACGCGGGGGTGATGGGCGAGCCGCTCGCCTCGCCGGACGTCACGCGGGAGGAGGTCGCGTCGGCCGCCGGCGCCGACGTCGCCGCGCTCGCGGCCGCGGGGGACCGGGGCGTGGCGATCGAGACGATGGCACGCGGCGCGTCCGAGGTGGTGAAGCGGCTCCATGCCGAGGGCCGGCTCGATGCGATCGGCGGTCTGGGCGGCTCCGGCGGCTCGGCGCTCGTCACGCAGGCGATGCGCGCGCTGGAGATCGGCGTCCCGAAGCTGATGGTCTCGACGGTCGCCTCCGGCGACACGAGCCCCTATGTCGGCTCAGTCGACGTGACGATGATGTACTCGGTCGTCGACATCGCGGGCGTCAACCAGGTGTCCGCGCGGATCATGGCCAACGCCGCAGGCGCGCTGGCAGGGATGGCGAAGGCGACCGTCCCGCCGCTCGGTGAGGAGCGACCGATCGTCGTCGCCTCGATGTTCGGCGTCACGACGCCTGCGGTCACGACCGCCCGGGAGCGGCTCGAGGAGCTCGGCTACGAGGTGCTCGTCTTCCATCAGACGGGCGCGGGCGGTGGCTCGATGGAGAAGCTACTCGAGGCCGGCTTCGCGGTCGGGTCGCTCGACGTGACGACGACGGAGTTCTGCGACCTGGTCGCGGGAGGCGCCCTCGCCGCGGTACCGGAGCGGCTCGAGTCGGCGGGCAAGGCGGGGATTCCGCAGGTGGTCTCGCTCGGCGCGCTCGACATGGTCAACTTCGGGCCGATGGCGTCGGTGCCCGAGCGGTATCGCGACCGGAACCTGTACGTCCACAACCCGACGATCACGCTGATGCGGACGACGCCGGACGAGTGCCGGCAGATCGCGGAGATCGTGGCACGCAAGCTCAACGCCGCGACCGGGCCGACGGTCCTCTACGTCCCGCTGCGAGGTGTCTCGGCGATCGCGACGGAGGGGCAGGTCTTCTACGACCCGGAGGCGGACGAGGCGCTCTTCTCGACGCTCCGCGAGCTCGTCGACACGTCGAAGGTGGAGGTGCACGAGCTCGAGCTGGACGTGAACGACCCCGAGTTCGCGCTCGCGATGGCGAACCGGCTGCACGAGCTGATCGGAGGGTGGTCCTGATGGCCGAAACCGACGTCTTGGCGGAGACCGGTGTCAGACACCGCTTGTCAAGCCCCGGGTGTGCCGACTTCGGGTCGGTCGTTCCACGGAGACGGAAGCAGGCTGTGGAAGGAGTACTCGAATGACAAGAGATGAAGCACTGGCGCGCCTGCGCGGGCAGATCGAGGCGCGCAAGCCGATCATCGGTGCAGGCGCCGGCACGGGCCTCTCCGCCAAGTGCGCGGAGGCCGGCGGCACCGACCTGATCATCATCTACAACTCCGGCCGCTACCGGATGGCCGGCCGAGGCTCGCTCTCCGGCCTGCTGCCGTACGGCGACGCCAACGCGATCGTCGTCGACATGGCGAGCGAGGTGCTGCCGGTGGTCGAGCAGACGCCGGTGCTCGCGGGCGTCTGCGGCACCGACCCGTTCAGATTGATGGACGTCTTCCTCGACGAGCTACGCCGGATCGGCTTCAGCGGCGTGCAGAACTTCCCGACCGTCGGCCTCTTCGACGGGACGTTCCGCCAGAACCTGGAGGAGACGGGGATGGGCTACGGCCTCGAGGTGGAGATGATCCGTCTCGCCCACGAGAAGGACCTGCTCACCGCCCCGTACGTCTTCACCGTCGACGAGGCCGTCGCGATGGCGAAGGCCGGCGCCGACGTGCTCGTCCCACACATGGGGCTGACGACCGGCGGTGCGATCGGCGCGGAGACCGCGAAGTCCCTCGCCGACACCGTCCCGCTGATCCAGGCGATGCACGACGCGGCGAAGGAGATCAACCCCGACGTGATCGTCCTCTGCCACGGCGGCCCGATCGCGGAGCCGGACGACGCGGCCTACGTCCTGGCCCACACCGACGGCGTCGTCGGCTTCTTCGGTGCCTCCTCGATGGAGCGCCTGCCGACCGAAAACGCGATGACCGAGAACATGCGCCGCTTCAAGGCGATCCCCGTCTGAGAGAGGAGACGACGATGAGCCGCTTCGTGATGAACGAGGACGTCGAGACGGCGACCTTCGACTGGGGAACGGCGGGCATGCGTGGAGCGCCGACCATCACGGGCTGCGAGAGCTACGTCGTGATGGACGTCGAGCTCGCGCCGGGTTTCGCGCACCCGTTCCACAAGCACCCCGACCAAGACGAGATGATCGTCCTGAAGGCAGGGCGCATCGTCCAGTGGCTCGGCGAGGATCAGCGCGAGCTCGGGCCGGGCGACTCCGTCCACATCGACCGCGACGTCGTCCACGGCTCGTACAACGACTTCGACGAGCCTGCCCACCTTCAGGTCGTGCTCGCGCCCGCGCACGGCGAGGGCGGCTATACGGCGGTCGACGTCTCGTCCGAGGAGCCCTGGGCCTCGCTCCGCGGCTGACGGGGCGCGCGACGCGTCCGTCTCAGCGGCCGTCGTCAGGCGGGATGCTCTGACGCTACGAGGCGGTCGTACGCGGGCAGCGTGAGGAACTCGACGTAGTCCGGCTGCGTGGCGACGCGCTCGAAGATCGCGCGCGCGTCGCCGTAGCCGTCGCCGAGGCTCGCGAGCTCCTCCTCGGTGACGCGACGAACGTCGTCCTCGTCGAAGCGGCCGTGATGGAGCCACTGCCAGATCTGCGAGCGCGAGATCTCTGCGGTCGCCGCGTCTTCCATCAGGTTGTTGATCGCGACTGCGCCCGAGCCCTGCAGCCACGCCGCGAGGTACTGGATCCCAACCGAGACGTTGTTCCGCAGGCCCGCTTCGGTGATCTCCCCGGGCGTCGCCTGCACGTCCAGGAGATCCGCGGAGCGGATCTCCACGTCGTCGCGTTGCCGGTCGATCTGGTTCGGCCGGTCGCCGAGCACGCGGTCGAACGACTCCATCGCCACCGGGACGAGGTCCGGATGGGCGACCCACGTCCCGTCGAAGCCCTGCGACGCCTCGCGGTCCTTGTCCTCGCGCACCTTCTCGAGCGCGAGCGCGTTCACCTCGGCGTCGCGCCGCGACGGGATGAACGCCGCCATGCCTCCCATCGCGTGCGCACCGCGCCGGTGGCACGTCTTGACGAGGAGCTCGCAGTAGGAGCGCATGAACGGCACCGCCATGGTCACGTCGGCCCGGTCGGGCAACACGAACTCCGGGCGGTGGCCGAGCTTCTTGATGACGCTGAAGATGTAATCCCAGCGACCGGCGTTGAGCCCCGCCGAGTGCTCGCGCAACTCCGAGAGGATCTCGTCCATCTCGAACGC
>NZ_DATMBZ010000065.1:0-17984 GCF_035558935.1 Gaiella sp.
AGGGCGGCTCGACCCCGGCGACGTCGTGACGGTGTCGGGCGAGCTCGGGGCGGGCAAGACGACCTTCGTCCGCGGCGCCTGCCGCGCGCTCGGGGTTACCGGACGAGTTACCAGCCCGACGTTCACCGTCGGTCATCGCTACCGAGGCTCCGTCGACGTCTCGCATCTCGACCTCTATCGCTTCCGGGGCCTCTCCGCCGCCGAATGGGGCGACCTCGAGCCGTACTTCGAGGGGGCCGTCGTCTTCGTCGAGTGGCCCGAGGCCGGGGGCGCCGCGCTCCCGCCGTCACGCGCGGCCGTTCGTCTCGAGCATGTCTCTCCCGAGGCACGGCACGTGACGATCGAGGCACCCGACGGGACACTGCTGTCCGGCCTCGTTGCAGAATGACGTCTTGCTGATCCTCGCATTCGACACCGCAACGGACGTCGCCTCGAGCGCGCTCCTCGACGACGACGAGGTGCTCGGCGAGCGCTGGTCGACGCCGCGGACGTTGCTCGAGGACGTCGACGCGCTTCTCCGTCAGGCCTCGGCCCGGCCGACGGACGTCGAAGCGCTCGTCGTCGGAACGGGCCCGGGAAGCTTCACGAGCACGCGGATCGGGCTCGCCGCCGCACGCGGGCTCGCCCTCGCGCTCGGCATCGACGGCGCGGGCGTCTCGACACTCGCTGCGCTCGCCGCGGGCGCCGAGGGCGCCCTGCCCGTGATCGACGCGCGCCGCGGCGAGGTCTTCGTCCCCGGTGTCGGAGCGGTTGCTCCGGAGGACGTCGCCGCTTCGGGTCGCCTCTGCGTCGGTGACGGGGCCGTGCGATACCGCGAGGTGCTGGAAACGCGTGGCGCGGTGATCCCACCCGACGACGATCCACGCCACCGCCCGCGCGCGGCGCTCCACGCGCGCCTTGCGACGGCTTTCGGCCCCGTCGACGCGATCGAGCCGATCTACGCACGGGCCCCCGACGCGGAGCAGTGGCGGCCGTGATGCTCGAGCTGGAGCTGCGGCGTCTCGAGCTCAGTGACCTTGACGCGATCGAGCGGATCGAGCGCGCGTCGTATCCGACACCATGGTCGCGATCGATGTTCGCCTCGGAGCTCGCGAAACCGAGCTCGCTGTCGTTCGGCGCGGTCGACGAGACGGGCACGCTGGTCGGCTACCTGGTTCTCTCGCGCTACGTCGACGCCTGGCACGTGATGAACGTCGCCGTCGCGCCGGAGAAACGGCGTCAGGGGATCGCCTCGGCGCTCCTGCACCGTCTGCTCGAGCTCACGGAGGACGACGCGCTCCGCGGCTACACGCTCGAGGTGCGGACCTCGAACCTCGGCGCCATTCGTCTCTACGAGCGCTTCGGCTTCACGCGCAAGGGCGTCCGCCGGGGCTACTACACCGATAACCGCGAGGACGCACTCATCATGTGGCGGGACGCGGATTCCCCTGACGGGGATCCGCGGGAAAAGATGGTTGACGCTTCGTGAAGTCCCCGACACGGAGCGTCCTCACGACGATGAGGCGCAACTCTCAGTTCTTCTAGCGGCCGTGCGGAGCACGGCCACAAGCAACAGACGATGATTCTCGGGATAGAGACCTCGTGCGACGAGACGGCCGCGGCGGTCGTCGGCGAGGACGGGGTCGTCCACTCGTCGGTCGTCGCCTCCCAGGCGGATCTCCACGCGCGATACGGCGGCGTGGTGCCGGAGATCGCCTCGCGGCGCCACCTGGAGCTCGTCTCGCCGGTCGTGCGCGCAGCGCTCGACGACGCCGATGCCGGGCTCGACGACGTGGGCCGCGTCGGGGTCACCCAGGGACCGGGTCTCGTCGGAGCGCTGCTCGTGGGGCTCTCGGCTGCGAAGGCGATCGCTTGGGCGCGCGGCCTGCCACTGGTTCCCGTCGACCACCTCCGCGGGCACGTGGCGACCCTGTACCTCGAGCCCGACCCGCTCGATCCGCCGTTCACCTGTCTGCTCGCGAGCGGCGGGCACACGCTCGTCCTCGCGGTGCGGGACCACACGGGCTTCGAGGTGCTCGGCTCGACGCTCGACGACGCCGCGGGGGAGGCGTTCGACAAGGGTGCCCGGCTGCTGGGCCTCGGATATCCGGGTGGAGCCGAGATCGACCGCCTCGCGCGTGAAGGCTCTCCCGAGGCCTACTCCTTTCCGGTCGCCCGGGTGCCGGGGCTCGACCTGTCGTTCTCGGGTCTCAAGACCGCGCTGCTCTACGCCGTGCGCGAGCTCTCGGAGGCGGAGCTCGACGCGCGGCGCGCCGATCTCGCGGCGTCCTACCAGCGCGCGATCGTGCGCGCGCTCGTCGGCCGCCTGGAGGCCGCGGCGGACGCGACCGGCGACGGCGTGGTCGCCGTCGTGGGCGGCGTCGCCGCGAACTCGGAGCTCCGAAGCGCCCTCCCGGGGGCTCGCTTCGCCCCGCTGTCCCTCTGCACCGACAACGCCGCGATGATCGCGTCGGCTGCGCGCTTCGCGCCGGAGCTCCGGTCGCCCGGATACCTTGCGCTCGATGCGTACGCCTCGAGCAGCCTCTAGGAGCGCGCTCGCGGCGCTCGTCGCGGTCGCGGTCGTCGCCGCCGGCGGCGCCGCCGGGGCGGCGGAGACGCCCGTGGGCGCGGAGGGGTGGCAGGGCCTGCTGGGAAGCCGGCCGCTGCCGCAGCTCGGGGGCCGCTGGGTCGTCGTGCTGCGCGCGCCGTCCCTCGCCGATCGCGTTCGCCGGGCGGGGGGGACGGCCACCGAGCGTCAGATGCGCGCCTGGACGGCGACGGCGCGCGCCGCCCAGCGGAGGGCGATCACGGGCCTCTGGTCCCGCGGCGCACCGGTCGATCCTGAGCAGTCCTACGTCAGGGTGCTGAACGGCTTCGCGGCGTCGATCGACCCGATGCTCCTCCCGACGATCGAGCGCGATCGCGCCGTCGCGGGCGTCTATCCCGTCCGGGCCGCCTATCCGGCCGCGGTGCCCCCGCCCGCGCTCGACGCCGAGGCGTTCGGCCCGACGAGCGGCCGGCGCGTCGGGCTCGAGCTTCCCGGATTCGACGGCACGGGGGTGACCGTCGCCCTGCTCGACACCGGCGTCGACCTCCGGCACCCCTTCCTGCAGGGACGCCTTCTGCCGGGGATCGACATCCTCGACGCCGACGGCGATCCATCTGCGGCACAGAATCCCACGGAGCCCGGGCGGCCGGAGCGGCACGCCACGGGGCTCGCGGGGCTCGTCGCGGGCGTGCGGGGGCCCGCCGGGCTCCACGGGGTCGCCCCCGGCGCGTCCGTCCTCCCGATCCGGGTCGCCGGCTGGCAGCCGGACGCCGACGGCAGCGTCTCCATCTACGGTCGCACCGACCAGGTGCTCGCGGGTCTCGAGGCCGCGGTCGACCCGAACGACGACGGTGACGCCCACGACGGTGCGAGAATCGCGCTCGTCGGGGTCGTCGAGCCCTTCGCCTCCTTCCCCGACGGACCGCTCGCGCGCGCGGGCCGAGGTGCGCTCGCGCTCGGCACGCTGGTCGTCTCGCCGGCCGGGAACGACGGCCCGGCGGGACCGGGGTACGGAAGCATCGCCGCGCCCGCGGGCACGTCGGGCGTGCTCGGCGTTGCGGCATCCGACTCGCGCGGGCAGAGCCCGACGGTCCACATCCTGCTCCGCGCCGGCCTACGGGTGCTCGCCTCGGGCCAGACCGCGCTCGGCGGCGCCGCGGGCCCAGAGGACGTCGTCTCCGCCCGGGTCGTCGCGCTGCCGCGGCGCCAGGTCGTCGCGGTGACGCGCGGGAGCGCGCTCGACCGCCTCTTCGACGCCGACGGCTACAGCCGCGTCGCCGGGGGCGCCGTCCTCTTGCCGACCGGCCCGACGACGCCCGAGGCAGTCCGCGAGCTCGCCGCGGCCGGCGCGCGGGCCGTGCTCGTCGACGGACCGATTCCCGCGGGGTCGCTCGGCATCGACGAGCCGGTGGAGGTGCCGATCGTCGGCGTCTCGGCCGGCGTCGCGAGGCAGGTACGCCTCTCGCTCGCAGCGGGCGTCCCGGTCGAGCTCGGTGTCGGCGCCGCGGCGTTCGGGGACAACCCCGAGCTCGGGGCGGTCGCCCCGTTCTCCAGCACCGGGCTCTCGCTCGACGGCGGGGCCGGCGCGGATGTGGCGGCGCCCGGGGTCGGGCTCGTGACGGCGGTGCCGGGCCGCAACGAAGGCGGCGCCGCGCGGTACGGCACGCTGAGCGGGTCGAGCGCCGCCGCGGCGGTGGTCGCCGGCTCGGCGGCCCTGCTCGCCCAGGCACGACCCGACCTCGACGCTGCGGGCCTCCGCTCCGCTCTCGTCGCCACGGCGCGACGACGCGCCGGGGCTCTCGGCCCAGGGATCGTCGACCCGGCCGGCGCGTCGTCCGTCGAGCTCGTCGCAGACCCGCCGATCGTGGCGCTCCGCGCGCTCGTCGGTAAGCGATCGCAGACGACGGGACGCGTGCTCCTGCGCAACGTCAGCCGAAGGCCGCTCGTCGTGGAGCTCCGGCCTGGAGCCGCGGCGGCGGGAGTCTCCGTGCGGGCCGTCCCGGCGCGCGTCGTGGTGCAGCCGGGGCGCTCGAAGCCGGTCGAGCTCTCGGTCGCCGCGAAGGTGCGGCCGGCCGCGCCCGGCGCGCTCGAGGGCTCGGTACGCGCGGTCGCGGCGCCCGGGACGCGGCTCCGCGTTCCCTGGGCGGCCGCAATCCCCGTGACACGGCTTCCGGCGATCAGCCGCGTGGCGCTGTCGGTGCCGGTGTTCACGGCCAGCGATCGCAAGCCGGCGGTGCTCAGCCTCGTCGCCGGGCGCGTGGACGGCTCGGCGGAGCGGCCGCAGCTCCTGCCGCTCGCACGGCTGGAGATCGAGCTCTACCGCGGCAAGCGCCGTGTCGGCACGCTCGTCCGGCTGCGCGACGTGCTGCCGGGGCGCTACGCGTTCGGCCTCACCGGACGAGGCCCGAAAGGCGCCCGCCTCCCGAAGGGCGCCTATCTGATCCGCGTGCTCGGCGTGCCGGTCGGCGGCGGTCCGCCGACGACCCGGAGCGTCCCCTTCCGCTTGCGCTAGGTCTTCGTCTAGAGTCCTCCCATCGTGCGCGCCGCGCGAAGCAGCCGATGAGCACCACCGAGCCGGCCACGCACCTCCGCGAGAACCCGTACGGGCTCGCCCGCGCTCAGCTCCGCAGAGTCGGTGAGACGTTCGGCGTCGATCACAACCTGATCAGCGTCCTCGCCGAGTGCAAGAAGACCGTCGAGGTGTCCGTCCCCGTCTCGATGGACGACGGGACGACGAACGTCTTTCAGGGCTATCGAGTGGTGCACAACGTCACGCGCGGGCCGGCGAAGGGCGGGATCCGCTACCACCCTGGCTTGACGCGCGACGAGGTCAAGGCGCTCGCGATGTGGATGACGTGGAAGTGCGCGCTGATGGGGCTGCCCTTCGGCGGCGCCAAGGGCGGAGTCGTCTGCGACCCCAAGCAACTGTCGTCCAGGGAGCTCGAGCGCCTCACGCGCCGGTACACGACCGAGATCATCAACGAGATCGGGCCCGAGAAGGACATTCCGGCGCCCGACGTGGGGACGAACTCGCAGGTGATGGCCTGGATCTTCGACACGTACTCGATGAACGTCGGGCACTCGGTGCTCGGCGTCGTCACCGGCAAGCCGCTGGCGATCGGCGGGTCGGTCGGTCGCGACGGCGCGACGGCGCGCGGCGTCCTCTATTGCATCCGCACCGCGTTGCAGAAGGAGGGCAAGCGGTTTCCCGACACCCGGCTCGCCGTGCAGGGGTTCGGGAACGTCGGCCGGAACCTGGCGCGCCTGCTGTCCGAGGAAGGAGCCCGGGTCGTGGCGTTGTCCGACTCCACGGGTGCGGTCGTCAACCCGTACGGGATCGACGTCCAGGCTGCGATCGCGCACAAGGCGGAGCACGGAGCGCTCCAGGGGCTGCCGGGGACCGAGGACGCGACGAACGAGGATCTGATCGAGATCGAGTGCGACGTCCTCGTGCCTGCTGCGCTCGAGCAGGTGATCAACGCCGACAACGCGACTCGAATCCGCGCGCACATGATCTGCGAGGCGGCGAACGGCCCGACGACGCCCGGCGCGGACGAGATCCTCGAGGATCGCGGCGTGCTCGTGCTGCCCGACGTCGTCGCGAACGCCGGCGGGGTCGTCGTCTCGTACTTCGAGTGGGTGCAGGGGCTCCAGGAGTACTTCTGGAAGGAGTACGAGGTGAACGCGAAGCTGAACGACATCGTCGTACGCGCGTTCGAGGAGACCTGGACGGCCAAGGAGCGTTTCGGGACGAGCATGCGCACGGCCGCGTACGGGCTCGCCGTGCAGCGGGTCGCCGAGGCGACGACGACGCGCGGCCTCTATCCGTGACGTTCGCTCCCTCCTCGTCGCGCTGAGGGTCGACGTGCGACACGGGGTCGTCGTTTTCACCGCGCCGGGCTGCCATCTCTGCGGGCCGGCGGTCGATGTCGTGCGATCCGTGTGCGGAAGCCACTTCGAGCTTGTCGATATCACGACCGATAGCGCCCTCGAACGGCGATACCGCACCCGAATACCCGTCGTCGAGATCGACGGCGTCGAGCGGTTCCGCTACGAGGTCGACGAGGCCGAGCTCAGGTCGTTCGTCGCCACGACGGGCTGATACCCGTCCCGAGCACGCTCCGTCGGAAGGGCTCGGGCGTCGTTCCGGTGGCGTTCGTGGGTTCCTCGGTCGGGTCCTCGGCAGGCTGCACGCCCGGCACGGCGAACAGGCTCGGGCCGACCTTCGCGAGGTTGCCGTCCTTCGCGATCCGGTTGAGCGCGATGCGGATCTGCTCGACGTTGACGGTCTCGCCGCCCTCGGCGAACGCTGCGACCACACGGGCCGGAGTGATCGGGTAGTCCACCGTGCTCGCCACCGCGAGGATCCTGGCCCGCGGGATCCCCTGAAAACGCCCGTCCGTCTCCCGATAGCGTTCGGCGTCGGTACGACTCGCCGGTTCACGGGTCTCGCGAGGGCTCTGGCCCCCCCGGGAGGCGATCGCCTGTTCGACGAGCACCAGTTCGCTCTCCGACTGCGCCAGCGCGCCTCGCGCCTCGGCGATGCGCTTCTCGAGCTGTCGCTTGAGATCCGCGAGTACGTCGTCGGACTGTTCGGACAGGATCGCGGAGAGCAGTCCCCCGTTTGCCACCGATCCACAGTAACGCGCGCGGCAACGCGTGACAACCGGGCGCAAACCCGGTTGAACAGGAGAAACGAGCCCGGTTGGTGCCGTCGTCCCGACCGACGAGACCGGTTGGCGCGGCGGTTGTCCGGGCCGCGGGCGACGGGCGTCGGCAGAATGTGCCTCGTTGTCACAAGCTCGTGCGGAGGTGGTCGTGGCGGAACGTCTGGGGGTCGGGGTCGCAGCGCGCCTGAGTCGGTACCTCCAGGTGCTGACGCAGGCGCGCAAGATGGGGAAGGAGCGGATCTCGTCGCAGGAGATCGCCGAATACACGAACATCAACGCGACGCAGATCCGCCGTGACCTCTCCGGTTTCGGCAAGTTCGGCAAGCGCGGTGTCGGGTATTCGGTCGATTCGCTGCTCTCGGAGATCCGCAAGATCCTGCGGACACAGGGGCAGCACAACATCGCGCTCGTCGGCGCGGGTCGCCTCGGCGCGGCGATCGCCTCGTCGCCGATCTTCGCCGAGCACGGCATCACGATCGCCGCAGCCTTCGACGCCGACCCCGGGAAGGTCGGGACGACGCTCGGCGGCGTGCTCGTGAGCCCGCTGGACGAGCTCGACGCGATCGTTCGCGATCGCAGCATCGTGGTCGGCGTGTTGGCCGTCCCGACCGACGCAGCGCAGGACGCGGCCGATCGCCTGATCGAGGCGGGCGTGAAGATCGTCTTCAACTACACGCAGGCGTTGATCGACTCGCCGTCGGACGTGCAGGTGCACACCTCCAATCCGGCAGTCGAGCTGCTCTACGCGCTCTACTTTCACCTGACCTGACGCATTTCGCGGACGTTATTGGCGCTCGCCCGCCTGTCCAGGCCCTGTTTGGCGGATTTGGAAACTTTCGCCGCCCGAAATCTTTCGTTCAACCGGGCGAATTTCGTAAGAAATGCCGAATTCGGGGGTAGAAATGCCGCGCTCGCGTTTCTACCCTGGCTGGCAGGACGTCGTGACGAAGAGGGAGAGCCGTCGCGACAGGGGGAGTGGTTTCGCTGTCAGTCACATGCAGAGCGAGGGGGCTCCGCGTCGGTCTTCTCGGCGTGGTCGCAGTCGCCGCAGCTTTCGTCGCTGCACCGGCGGTTCGCGCCGAGGACGGCACACCCGTCCCGACCGCGGATGCGGCGCAGACCGCGCCTGCAGCGGCTCCGGCGAGCACCACGACGGGCGGCGAGCAGTCCTCCGGCTCGGTCGCCACGCCGAGTCAGTCGCCCGGCGGCGACAAGCCCGCGGCTACCGGGGACGCCGCCAACGGCGCGAGTCAGGCGCCCGGCGCGTCCGACGGTAGGAGCACGAACGACGCAAGCCTCGGGTCCAGCGGCTCTGCTCCCGGACAGAGCGATCCCGGCCCCGGAAACAGCGCCGCCGCTCCCGGGCAGAGCGGCGAGCAGGGTGCCTCGGTCGCGCAAGCTGCCAATTCCGGCGCGAACGCACAGCAGCAGGGCGTCGGCAACACGAAGGTCGACGTACGGGTCGACAAGCCCGGCAACGGCCCGCAGGTCTCCCAGGAGAACCAGGCCGAGGCGAACGCCGACGCCGCGACCGTCGCCGAGACCTCCGCGCCCGCGACGAGCGAGCAGTCGGCTGCCGCTGCCGCCGAGGCGTCGCAGTCGGATGTCCAGAACACCGCCGTCACCGTCAGGGTCGGCAGCGCCGGCGACGATGCGGGGGTGGCTCAGGCGAACGTCGTCGCTGCGACGGCCTCGACGACGGTGGTGCCCTCCTCCGACGGTCAGAGCGGCATCGACGAGAGCGCGTCCGCGGCCGCCACACAGGACGACGTGACCAACACGAGCGTGTCGATCCGGGTGTTCTCACCCGGCGTCGACGGGCCGGTGACGCAGACAAACGACGCAGTGGCCGCCGCGGACACCTCGGGCCCCGCCGGCGCGACCGCCACCGCGACGCAGAACGACGTCCAGAACACGCATGTTTCCGTCCGAGTCGAGAGCTCGGGAACGTCGGGCGCGGTCAGCCAGCAGAGCGCCTCGTCGTCGACGGCGGGCCCGGCAACCGGCTCCGGCGTCGCGGTGGCGACGACGGCCAACGGGGTCGACACGGCTCTCTCGGTCGTCGTGGACGGCGACCACCTCGCCCAACCCGGCCCGAACGGCCTGCAGGTCTGGATCTGGACGTGGAACTGGGATCGGAACGAGGCGGACGCCATCGAAGCATCGCTCGACGCGCAGCCCTCCTCCTGGGACTGGATCTGGAGCGGCGCAAACGGGCAGAACGGCAACCAGCTCGGCCAGGTCACCTCCCGTGCGGCCACTCAGGACGAGCAGACGCCTGGGTCGTGGACATGGAACTGGGATTGGACACGGGAGGGAGCCCCCAACTGGACGTGGCGATGGGGTTGGCAGGGCGCGCTCCCATGCGAATCCTGCATCTGGATCTGGAACTGGACCTGGAACTGGACGGGCCAACCGGCTCCAACCGGTTCGACGGCTGCGCCTTCGGAATCGGCGAACATGTCCGGGTCCCCCGAGCAGTCGAACACCGTCGTTGCGAGCGCGGCGGCGACCGTCACGGTGGACGTCACGCAGAAGATCGTGCAGGACGGCGATGGCGAGCAGTTCGCCGGGCAGCTCGTGTCGGTCGAGCAGCTGGCCGAGGCCCAGGCGACGGCGACGCAGACGAACGTCGAGTCGGTCGCGACAGCGAATCTCCTCTCTCCTCAGGTCAATCGGGTCACGAGCGTCGCCTCCGTCACGGTCGGCGGAGATGTCTCGCAACAGGTCGAGCAGGCGATGCTCGTCGGCGACGACGGTGCCGCGGCGCAGTGGAGCGGGCAGGAGATCGATCTCGTCCAGCACGGACGCGCAGAGGTCCGCAGCGCGCAGCACGACGTCTCGCTCCGAACGTCGGGCACGGTGCTCGCCGCCGGAGAGGCAAGCGCCGTGACGGTGGCCGGCGTCGACCAGCGCCTTGCCCAGGACGCGCTCGTCGACGGCGGCGCGACGGACCAGTGGGCAGGTCAGTTGACGCTCGTCGAGCAGACCGGCGACGCCGTCTCGGTGGTCGAGCAGACCCAAGCCGCGGGGTCGCGCAGCGGCGGGCACACGGCCCGCGCCCAGGCCGCGTCCAGCGCAGTCGGCCTCGTCGACCAGGACGTCTCGCAGAGCGCCGTCCGCGGCGGCGGGCTTGGATCGCAGACCGCGATGCAGATGACATACATCGGCCAGACCGGGACGGCAACCGCGACGACGACGCAGCAGGCAGGCGGTTCAACGAGCCCCGTGGCCTCGAGCGACGCGACGGCGGCGAACCGCGCGCTCGTCGTCCAGGTGGGCGTACAGGAGTCGAGCGGCGCCCTGGCGCTCGACGTCCAGGATCTGACGCAGCAGTCGATCGTCGTTCAGGACGCGGTCGCCGTCTCCACCTCTGCGGGCGGCATCGCGGGCTCGGCGATCGTCGTCAACTGCGCGATCGTCCAGCAGATAGCGACCCAGTCCCTCGCAGGCGGGCCATTGATGGCCTCGAGCGCCGACCTCTCGGCGTTCTGCGCACCTCCATCCGCCGAGCGGGTCGGGGGACCGAGCGATGAGCCGGCGCTCGTCTCCGGCACGTCGACCGTGCTCTCCGCCGTCCAGCCGACGCCGTCGTCGTCGGCACCGCCGACGGTCGACCTCGATGTTGCGTTGTTCCACGGACACCCCTCGGCTGCAGCGCCCACGGCGCGAGCGCGCGCGACCACGCCGCGCGTCCAGCCCGTGCGCACCGCGCCGGGCTCCGGCCTCGAGCGACCCGTGCCAGGGTCGCTCCACACCACACAGATTTCCGTCCCGCCTCCCACGCAAGCGCGCCTCGACACGCGCCCGGGGGATCACGCGGGAGCCGGAGACGCCGGCAGGGAGCCGCCACTCCCGCCGGCGGGAGACCCACCCCTGTGGGTCTCCGCGCTCGCCGCAGTCGGAGCGTCCGGCGCAGGGCCGTCGGGGATCGCAGCGATCCTCTCGGCCTTCGCGCTCGTGCCGCCGCTGCTCCGGCGGGCGCGCGAAGGGTCGGTCGTCAGGCGACCGATCGGAGCCTTCTCACAGGTAGACGTCCCGGTCTGACCTCTCGTCACGCCACGTGACTCGTCGGACGCTGGTCCGGCGGGCAAGACGTTCATTCGGCTGTGACGAAAGAAGGTGAGATACGTGTCACGCAGACTGCTCGCACTCGGAGTGCTCGCAGTTGGGCTCGCGCTTCCGGCCAACGCATTGGCGGACGTCGGGTTCAACAAGGATGCTCTGAAGGCGAATGTCCAGGCGTCGATCCAGAGCGCAACGGTCGTCCAGACCGGCGTCGCGACGTCCGGGCCTGCGACCGCCAACGGCGGTGCCGCCACGGGCGGCGCCGGCACCGGCGGCGCCGGTGGGTATGTCAACACCGGCAACGACGGGACGTCCCAGAGCCAGAGCGCCACGTCCTCGACGGGCGCGTCGAGCTCGGGGGGCATCTCGGGCGGCAACACCAGCTCCATCGGCAACGACGGCGGCTCGATCTCGAACGACAACGAGACCAAGTCGATCGTCGACAACGGCAACGTCGCCGCAAGCGACGTCGACCAGGACGCCAACGGCGGGTTCTCCGCCGCGGGCAACGCCAACCACGAGGGCGACAACACGTCCGCGGGCGGCGGCGCTGCGAACCTCTGCGGCGTCAAGGCCGGCGGA
The DNA here is from genome assembly GCF_035558935.1 of Gaiella sp. GTDB lineage: Bacteria > Actinomycetota > Thermoleophilia > Gaiellales > Gaiellaceae > Gaiella. Next base: position 11,848 of record NZ_DATMBZ010000065.1, read on the forward strand.
TGCCAGTCGGCCGACGGTGGCTCGAGCGGCCACGGCGGCAACGCCGACACCGGCCGCGGTGGTGACACCTCGTCCGACTCGGGCAACGGCGGCACCGGTGGGGCGGCAGCCTCGACCGGGGCCGGTGGGGCCGGCGGGGCCGGCGGAGCGAGCTCGGCGACCGGCACGGCCGGCGCCGGCGGCTCGGGCTCCGGTGGCTCGGGCACGGGCGGCGACGGTGGCAGCCTGTGCGTCACCTGCAATGGTGGCTCGGGCTCCGGCGCAGCCGGGACCGGCGGAGCGGGCGGCGCGGGCGCGCCGACCGCGTCCGACGCGTCCGGCGGTGCCGGCGGCAGCGGGTCCTCCGGTGCAACCGGTGGTGCAGGCGGGTCGACCAGCTCGCCGAACTCGGGCGCCGGTGGCGACCCGAACGCGATCGGTGGCGACACCGGCCGCGGTGGAGACGGTGGCAGCAACGGCCTCGGGCAGACCGCCACGGGCGGCGCGGCCGGGCCGGTGTCCGACTCCACGTCCCAGTCGGCGAGCTCGTCGGCGAACGGCGGTAGCAACACGAACGGGAGCTTCACGGCGACCCAGACCGCCAATCCGTCGACCTCGACGACGTCGAGCACGAGCCAGGGTGGCTCGACCGGTCGCGGCGGCGACACGTACGGCGCACTGAACACGACCGGGGACGCGGTCTCCGGGGCGAACACGACGGCCGCCGTCGGCGGCGACGTGATCGCCAGCCAGACGGGTGCCGGCAACGCCGCCGGCGGCGCCGGCACGGGCGGTGCGGCGAATGCGAACGGCGGAGTCGCGACCAGCGGTCCCGCTGCGGTCTCCAACACGGCGACCGTGTCGCAGTCGTCCACGCAGAACATGAACGCCTGGGACAACGACAACTGGGTCTCGATCTGGGCGTTCAAGAAGAAGCAGCACAGCTGGTAGCACGACGATGAGGGATCGATCGCCCGCGATGACCACGACGTTCGAGACAGCCGCTCCCCGAGGTCGCCTGACGGCCTCACGGCGGTGGCTGTCCGTCGTCGAGGGAAGTCGCGGGCATCGCCCCTTCGGCCGGGGGAAGCCGCCGGCGGCGGACAGGACGTCCGCCGTAATGCCGGCGGCACCACCCTCGACCGGCCGACGCGGCGCCGGCGCGGGTGTAGCCGCGGGGCTACGCCCGTGCCGGCGGTCGGTCGAGGTGGCGTAGGTCCGGTGCTTGGGGGAGCCGTCCGGCTCCCCCGCGGGCCTTCTCGAGATGCGCGGCAGGATGTGCGGCGTGCGCATCCTGCTCTGGCACGGGTACCTCCTCGGAGGGACCGGATCCAACGTCTACACCCGGCAGCTTGCGCGGGAGTGGTCACGCGCCGGGCACGACATCACGGTCCTGAGCCAGGAGCCGCAGCCGGAGGCGTACGACCTCGGAGGCTCGGCAACCGTCCGGCCGGACGTCGGCGGCTTCCTCCCGGTCTTCGTGCTGGACCGCTACGAGGGGTATGACGACGTGCGTCGGCTCCCCGACTGCACGCGGGCCGAGCTCGAGCGGTGGGTGGAGGCGAACGCCGCGGCCGTCCGGGAGCTGCTCCCTGCAGACCTCGTGTTCACGAACCACGTCTTGCTCGGCGGCCCGGTCGGCGTGGCATCCGGCGCCCCGTTCGCCGTCAAAGCGCACGGGTCGGAGCTCGAGTACTCGATGCGCGGACGTCCCGACCTCGGGGCGTGGGGAGCGGAGACGCTCGCCGAGGCGCGCGCGACGTTCGTCGGCTCAGGGCACATCAGGAGGGTCGTCGAGGAGGTCTGCGGGCACACCGAGCCTGTCTTCGAGGTGCCGCCCGGGGTCGACGTGGAGCTCTGGCAGCCGGAAAGCCGTGATGCCGCTCTGGCGGAGCTTCTGTCGGAGGCGGCGCTCGACCGGGGGAACCCGGGGAACGCCGAGGAACGGCTCCCCGACCACGGCAACGAGGACCGGTTCCGGGCGTTCCTGGCCGGTGACCAGCCCACCGTCGTCTACTTCGGCAAGCTGATCGAGCAGAAGGGCGTCGACGTGCTGCTGCGGGCGCTCCGGGGCGTCGACGCACGGGTGGTCGTCGTCGGGTTCGGGCCCGAGCGGCAGGCACTCGAGGCGCTCGCGGCGTCGACCGGCGTTCGCGCCCTCTTCACCGGGCCCCTCGAGCACCGGCACCTCCGACACCTCCTCGCGTTCGCGGACGCCTGCGTGGTGCCGTCCGTCTTCCCCGAGGCATTCGGGATGGTCGCCGCCGAGGCAGCCGCCGCGGGATGTCCGCCGGTCGTCTCGCGCCACTCCGGTCTCGCCGAGGTCGCCGCAGGGCTCGAGGAGGCGCTGCCCGCAGGTCTCGAGCGGCTCGTCTCGTTCCCGACCGGCGACGCGGGCGCGCTGCGCGAGCGGCTGACGACGCTGATCGCACTGGCGGAGGACGACCGGGCGCTCCTCCGGGGCACCGTGCGGCGGGTCGTCGAGGAGCGGTGGAGCTGGGCAGGGATCGCGCGGCGGCTGCTCGAGCTCGCCCGGCAAGAGGGGGGAGGCTGAAGCCACACCGCGGTGCCGCTCGTCTAGCCTTCCCGCTCCATGCGCGAGTCGACCGTCGGGAAGCCCTACGAGGAGATCCTCGAAGAGGCCTACGAGCGCTTCGAGGCGGCCGAGGACTTCACGGTCTCGATCGAGGAGGAGTTCGCGCTCCTCGACCCGGAGACGCTCGACCTCGTCAACCGGTTCGAGGAGGTCCAGGCGGCCGCACGGGGAACGGCTCTCGAGCCGAATCTCGTCGGCGAGCTGATCGCCTCGGAAGTTGAGGTCAAGACCGGCAAGCAGGCGTCGTTCGCGGAGGTGCCCGCGGCGCTTGCCGAACGGCGGGCGCAGCTCGCGGCGCTGGTCGATCCGCTCGGGCTCGCGCTGGGGGCGACGGGCACCCATCCGTGGGCGAGCTGGCGCGACCAGCGGATCATCGACACGCCGCACTACCGCCGCAACGACGAGCTGCTCGGCTACGTCGTCTGGCGCAACAACACGTTCGGAGTCCACACGCACGTCGCGATCCGGGGCGCCGACCGCGCGGTACGAGTGGCCTCGGCAGTGCGGAACTGGCTTCCCGAGCTGCTCGCCGTATCCGCCAGCTCGCCCTTCCACGAGGGTGTCGACACCACGCTCCACTCGGCCCGGACGCAGGTCTTCACCCGGTTCTTCCCCCGCTGCGGCGTCCCGGACGCGCTGCCTTCGTGGGCGGCGTACGCGGACTATGTCCGCTTTCTCTACGCGACCGGCTCGGTCGACGAGCCCACGCAGCTCTGGTGGAGCGTCCGTCCACACCTGTCGTTCCCGACCGTCGAGATCCGGATCTGCGACGCGCAGCCGGACGTCGCCGAGGCGCAGTCGCTCGTCGCGCTGATGGTCTCGCTCACGGCGCGCTGCGCGCGTGCGATCGACGAGGGCGAGCCGCTGCCGGACCACCCGCACCGCTTGGTCGAGGAGAACACGTGGCGCGCAATCCGCTATGGCCTGTCCGGGGAGCTGATCGACCTCGAGCGCGGCGACGTGCTGCCGGCCCGCGCCCGGGTCGAGCGGCTGCTCGAATGGGTTCAGCCCGTCGCCGAGGAGATCGGCGCTGCGCCATGGCTCCGGCTCCCCGAGCGCAACGCCGCCGAACGACAGATCGCGCGGCACGCAGAGGGCGCGAGCTTCGAGGAGATCTACGCCGAGCAGGTCGGGCTGACCGTCCCCGCGGGTTGACGGTCGCCTCCGGGGGCAGCCCTCCGGCTTGTGCTGCATAATCCCCCGCGCTGACGCCGCTTTGGGCGTCACTTTGTGCGCCTTGACCCGGAGGATGGATGGACTTCTTCGTTGACCACGCAGTGCTGTTCGCGCTCGTCTGTGCGGGCGTCGCGATCGCCTACGGCATGTACCTGACCTGGTGGCTGCTGAAGCAGCCCGCAGGGAACGCGCGGATGCAGGAGATCTCCCGCGCCGTCCAGGAGGGCGCGGCGGCGTACCTCACCAAGCAGTACAGGACGATCGCGATCGTCGCGGTGGTGCCGTTTCTCGCGCTCGGCTTCTACAACAAGCTCGGCTGGGGAACGGCGATCGGCTTCCTCGTCGGCGCCGTGCTCTCGGCGGCGGCGGGCTTCATCGGGATGAACGTCGCCGTGCGCTCGAACGTCCGCACCGCGGAGGCGGCGCGGGAGGGGGTCGGGCCCGCGTTCCGCGTTGCGTTCCGAGCCGGCTCCGTGACGGGCCTCCTCGTCGTCGGGCTCGGCCTGCTCGGCGTCGCCGGCTACTACTGGGTTCTCACGGACTGGCTCGGCAACTCGCCCGAGTCGGCCGTCGACGACCTGATCGGACTTGCCTTCGGCGGCTCGCTCATCTCCGTGTTCGCGCGGCTTGGCGGCGGCATCTTCACGAAGGCCGCCGACGTCGGCGCCGACCTCGTGGGGAAGATCGAGGCGGGGATCCCCGAGGACGACCCGCGCAACCCGGCCGTGATCGCCGACAACGTCGGCGACAACGTCGGCGACTGCGCCGGCATGGCCGCAGACCTGTTCGAGACGTACGCCGTCACCGCGGTCGCCGTGATGCTGCTCGGCACCGCGTTCCCCTCGGGCGAGCTCTGGCTCTACCCGCTTGCACTCGGCGGCATGTCGATCCTCGCCTCCGTGATCGGCACGTTGTTCTCGTGGGTCGGCCGCGGCCAGAACGCGATCATCAACGCGCTCTACCGGGCCGTGCTCCTCGCGACGGTGCTCTCGGCGCTCGGGTTCATTCCGGTGACGCTCGCGTTCGACGGCGACCGGTTCTCGTTCTGGCAGCTCTACGTGCCGGCGCTGATCGGCCTCGTCATCACCTTCCTGCTCGTCGCGATCACGGAGTACTACACCGGCTCGCGCTGGCACCCGGTGAAGCGGATCGCCGAGGCCTCGACGACCGGGCACGCGACGAACATCATCGCTGGACTCGCGTACGGCATGCAGGCGACAGCTCTGCCGGTGCTCGTGATCGCCGCCGGAGTCGTCGGCTCGTACTACGCCGCCGACGAGTCGATCTTCGGGATCGGCGTCGCCGTGATGGCGCAGCTGTCGATGACCGGCCTCATCGTCGCGCTCGACGCGTACGGCCCCGTCACCGACAACGCGGGCGGGATCGCCGAGATGGCGGACATGCCCGAGTCGGTGCGCGGCGTGACGGACCCGCTCGACGCGGTCGGGAACACCACGAAGGCCGTCACGAAGGGCTACGCGATCGGCTCCGCCGGCCTCGCCGCGCTGATCCTGTTCGACGAGTACGTCCGCGGTCTCGCCGACGAGGGGCTCAACGTCACGTTCGACCTCGCCGACCCGTGGGTGATCGCCGGCCTGTTCGTCGGCGGGATGATGCCGTTCCTCTTCGCCTCTCAGGCGATGACGGCCGTTGACCGCGTCGGCGGCGAGGTGGTCGAGGAGGTGAGGCGCCAGTTCCGCGAGTACCCCGGGATCATGGAAGGGACGCAGCGCCCCGAGTACGGCAAGACGATCAGCATCGTCACCGGCGAGGCGATCAAGCGGATGATCCTGCCCGCGGCGATCCCGGTGGTCTTCCCGATCGTGGTCGGGATCATCAAGCCGGAGATGCTCGGCGGCCTGCTCATCGGCACGATCGTCACCGGCATCTTCCTCGCCATCTCGATGACCTCGGGCGGCGGGGCCTGGGACAACGCGAAGAAGCTGATCGAGGACGGCGAGTACGGCGGCAAGGGCTCCGAGGCCCACGCGGCCGCGGTCACGGGCGACACGGTCGGCGATCCCTACAAGGACACGGCGGGCCCGGCGATCAACCCGATGATCAAGATCGCGAACGTCGTCGCGATCCTCATCATCCCGCTCATCGTCTCGATCCACGGCTAGCGCGAGAAGGGCCGGGCGCGCTCGCGGCGCGCCCGGCCCTCAGCGCCGCTTCGACGGTTCCCATTCAGGAAGTTCGGCCCGCCTGCCGACGTTTTAACCAGCACATGGCGATCTTTTTCATCATCGCGTTCATCCTCCTCGTCGGTCCGCTCTCGGTCGCCTACGGCGTCGACTCGCGGATCTACGAGGATCGCCCACGGCACTGGTAGCGAGCGGGCGCGCGTCCTGACGCGCGCTACGCTTGGCCGATGCGGTCGCGCCGG
>NZ_DATMBZ010000066.1:0-7375 GCF_035558935.1 Gaiella sp.
GCTGATCCAGGCGGCCGACTTCGACATCAAGAAGGCCGAGACGGGGATCATCTACATCGACGAGGTCGACAAGATCGCGCGCAAGGCGGACAACCCGTCGATCACGCGCGACGTCTCGGGCGAGGGCGTCCAGCAGGCGCTGCTCAAGATCCTCGAAGGCACCGTCGCCTCGGTGCCGCCGCAGGGCGGGCGAAAGCACCCGCACCAGGAGTTCCTCACCATCGACACGACAAACGTGCTCTTCATCTGCGGCGGCGCGTTCGCGGGGCTCGACAAGATCATCGCGCGGCGGATCGGCAAGAACGCCGTCGGCTTCGGCGCCGAGGTGCGCTCGAAGCACGCCGAGGAGTCGGCCGAGCTTCTCTCGCAGGTGATGCCCGAGGACCTCATGAACTTCGGCCTCATCCCCGAGTTCATCGGGCGCCTGCCCGTCGTCTCGGCCGTGCACCAGCTGCGGCGCGACGACCTCGTCCGCATCCTCACCGAGCCGAAGAACGCGCTCGTCCGCCAGTACCAGCGCTTCTTCGGGTACGACACGATCGAGCTCGTCTTCACCGACGACGCGCTCTGGGAGATCGCCGACCGTGCGCTCGAGCGCGAGACCGGCGCGCGCGGCCTCCGCTCGATCATCGAGGGCGCCCTGCTCGACGTGATGTTCGAGCTGCCCTCGCGGCGCGACGTGTCCAAGTGCGTCATCACGCGCGAGACGATCTCGCGCGGCCTCAAGCCGACCCTCGTAACGCACGGCGTGCCGGACGAGGAGCTCGGCGCGGTCGCCGACGGCACCGCCTGAGCCGCCTCGTGGCGGAGTCGCGCTCGCGCACGTTCACGTGGTCCGACCCTGCCGAGACCCTGTCGGGCCTGTCGACGCTGCCCGGGGTCGAGGCGCTACGGCGCACGATCTCGGGCGAGGTGCCCTACCCGCCGATGGCCCACCTGATGGGCATGCACCTCGTCGAGGTCGAGGCCGGCCGCGTCGTGTGGGAAGCGGTCCCGGGTGAGGAGCACTACAACCCGATCGGCACCGTCCACGCGGGCTTCGCGACGACGCTCCTCGACTCCGCGATGGGCACCGCCTTCGTGTCGACGGCGGACGCGGGCACTCGTTGGACGACGCTCGAGCTGAAGGCGAACTTCACGCGCGCGATCACAGCTGAGACCGGCCCCGTGCGCTGCACCGGGACGGTCGTCCACCCGGGACGGACGGTGGTCACGACCGAGGCGCGGCTCGAGGACCGCGAAGGCCGACTCCTCGCCCACGCGACGAGCACCATCCTCGTCCTTCGGGACTGAGTCACTGGGGGCTCCGGGGCGAGGCTGAAGCCACGCCAGAGCCCGCAACCCCAGAGCGCGCGCCCCTAGACTCCCCCGCCATGGAGCCGCTGTACCAGCCCGGGAGCGTCGAGCGCCGCTGGCAGGAGAGGTGGGAGGCCGAGGGCCTCTACGCCGCCGGCGCAGGAAGACGCCGCGACGAGTCGTTCGTGATCTGCGTGCCGCCGCCGAACGTGACCGGAGAGCTGCACATGGGCCATGCGCTGAACGGCTCGATCCAGGACGTGCTGATCCGCTGGCACCGGATGCGCGGCTTCGACACGCTCTGGCAGCCCGGCTACGACCACGCCGGCATCTCGACGCAGAACGTGATCGAGAAGCAGTTGCTCGCCGAGGGCACCTCGCGGCAGGAGGTCGGCCGCGACGCGTTCCTCGAGCGCACCTGGCGCTGGCTCGGCGAGACGGGCCGCACGATCATGGGCCAATACCGCCGCCTCGGCGCCTCGCTCGACTACTCGCGCGAGCGGTTCACGATGGACGACGGCTACGTCGAGGCCGTGATGACGTTCTTCGTACGCCTCTGGGACGCGGGGTGGATCTACCGCGCGAACAGGATCGTCAACTGGTGCCCCTACCACCAGACGGCGATCTCGGACCTCGAGGTCGAGCACGTCGAGATGGACGACACGCTGTCGTTCGTCCGCTATCCGTTCCTCGAGGGGGACGGAGGGATCGCGGTCGCGACCGTGCGCCCCGCGACGATGCTCGCCGACGTCGCCGTGGCCGTCCATCCCGACGACGCGCGCTACCGCGACGCGATCGGTCGCGAGGTCGTCGTGCCGGTCGTCGAGCGCCGCGTTCCCGTGATCGCCGACGAACGCGTCGATCCCGAGTTCGGGACGGGCGCGGTCAAGGTGACTCCGGGACACGACCCGACGGACTTCGAGATCGGCCGCGACCACGAGCTCGAGACGCTCACCGTGATCGGCCCGGACGGCCGGATGATCGCTCCTGGCTTCGAGGGCCTCGAGCAGAAGGAAGCGGACGCGCGGGTGATCGCCTGGGCGCAGGAGCGAGGGCTCGTCGAGAAACGCGAGCCGTACCGTCACTCGGTCGGCACCTGCGAGCGCTGCCACTCGCGCATCGAGCCGCTCGTGTCGCCGCAGTGGTGGTGCGAGATGGACGGCCTTGCGGCGCCCGCCCTCGAGGCGCTCCGCGAGCGGCGCGTCCGGTTCCACCCGGAGAGCCAACATCGCTTTGCGAGCGAGTCGCTCGAGCAGGCGCCCGACTGGTGCGTCTCGCGCCAGCTCTGGTGGGGCCACCAGATCCCGATCTGGAAGTGCCCGGACGGGCATCTCACCTGCACGTGGCCGCCCCCCGCGGCGTGCAAGGAGTGCGGCTCGGGCGAGCTCGAACGCGACCCCGACGTTCTCGACACGTGGTTCTCCTCGGCGCTCTGGCCTTTCGCGACTCTCGGCTGGCCCGCCGAGACGCCCGAGCTCGCGCGGTACTACCCGGGCGACGTCAACTCGACGGCGCGCGAGATCATCCGCCTCTGGGAGAACCGCATGATCTTCTCGGGGCTCTTCCTCCTCGGCGGGATTCCCTTCACCGACGTGATCATCCACTCGACGGTCCTTGCGGCAGACGGTCGCCGGATGTCGAAGAGCCTCGGCACCGGCGTCGACCCGATGGAGCCGATCGAGGCGCACGGCGCCGACGCGACCCGCTACGGGCTGCTCAAGATCTCCTCGACGCAGGACGTCCGCTACGCGGTGGGCGCCATCGAGGAGGGGCGCAAGCTCGCGAACAAGCTCTGGAACGTCGCGCGGCTGATCCTCCAGCACGCGGAAGGCGTCACCCCGCAGGCGCGCCCGGCCGCGCTCGAGGAGCGGTGGATCCTTGCCCGGCTCGACGCCGCCCGCGCCGCCGTCGAGGACGCATGGGCGCGCTTCGACTTCGCGTCGGCCACCGGCGTGCTCTACCACCTCACGTTCGACGACTTCTGCGACTGGTACGCGGAGGCCGTCAAGCCGCGCCTGAACGACGGTGACGAGGACAGCCGCGCGACGGCGCTCGCGGCGCTCGAGACGCTCCTGACGCTCCTGCACCCGCTCATGCCGCACGTGACCGAGGAGATCTGGTCGCACCTCCCCGGCCGGACGGCGCCGCTGATCGTGTCGCCGTGGCCCGAGCCCGACGGGAGACACGCCGACGCGCTCGACGCGCTCGACCGCGTCAAGGAGGCGGCGCAGGTGTTCCGCCGAAGCGGCGTCGCGGTGGAGCTCGGCACCGAGGAGGAGCGTCGCGTGTTCGCGGCCGTGGTGCGGCCGGAGCGGCGCCGCGACGCGGGGGACGTCGAGGCCGAGCGCGTCCGGCTCGGCAAGGAGATCGCGCGCGCGGAGGGCATGCTGGCCAATGAGCGGTTCGTCGCAAACGCGCCCGCCGACGTCGTCGAGGGCGAGCGGACGAAGCTCGAGCGGTATCGGAGAGAGCTGGCGCTGCTCGGGCCGGGCGCATAGCGCCGCCCGCGGCGGCACTCTGCACCTAGACGACCATGAACAACCTTGCCTGGCTCGAGAGTCTGTCGCCCTGGCCGCGCGACGGCTTCGGGATCGATCGGATGCGCGCGCTCCTTTCGGCGCTCGGCGATCCGCAGGCGGGGCTCCCGGCGGTGCACGTCGTCGGCACCAACGGCAAGTCGACGACGACGCGGATGGTCGAGGAGTTGCTCCGGGACGCGGGCCTCCGTGTCGGCGCCTACCTGTCGCCACACGTGCGGTCGTGGGCCGAACGCGTCCGCGTGGACGGCGCCGAACCTGACCTCGAGACGGCGCTTGCGGCCGTGCGCCCCGCGGCCGAGCGGTTCGAGGCGACGCAGTTCGAGGCCCTCACGGCGGCCGCGTTCGTCGCGTTCCGCGAGGCCGAGGTCGAGGCAGCCGTCGTCGAGGCGGGGCTCGGTGGCCGGCACGACGCGACGAACGTGCTCGACGAGACGCGCGTCGTCGTGCTCACGAACGTCTCGCTCGAGCACACGGACGTGCTCGGCTCGACGCGCGAGGCGATCGCGGCGGAGAAGCTCGCCGTCGTCCATCCCGGGTGCACGGTGGTGCTCGGCGAGCCGGAGTGGGAGCCGCTGGCGCGCGCGGCGGGCGCCGGCACGGTGCTCGTCCGGGCGGGCGGGTCGGGGTCGCTCGCCCTCGCCACAGCAGAGGAGTTCCTCGGTCGTGAGGTGGACCCGGGCGTTCTCGACCGGGTCATGCTCCCGGGCCGGTTAGAACGGCGTCCGGGCGAGATGCGTGACGGCGCCCACAACGTCGAGGGCATCCGGTGGCTCGTGGAGCATCTGCCTGCGGACGACTACACGATCATGGCGTCGATCCTCGCCGACAAGGACGTCGACGGGATGCTCGGGGGGCTGGCGGCGCTCGGCCGGCGCTTCGTCGCGTGCCGCTCCTCGAACGACCGCGCGCTCCCGGCGGACGAGCTCGCTCGGCGCGCTTCGGCGTTCTTCCGGGTCGTCGAGCCCGAGCCCGACCCTCACGCGGCGCTGGCACTCGCGCATCGGCTCGGCGAGCCCGTTCTCGTCACCGGCTCGCTCTATCTCCTGGCCGACCTCGAGAGGCCCACATGAGGACGACCGCGAGGGAGAGCATCACCGTGCTCGTGTTCGCCCTCGTGGTGCTCCTGGCGATCGTGGGATCGGCGTTTGCGGTCGGGTATATCCTCGGCAAGCTCCTCCTCTCATGATCGTCGCAGCAGACAGCTTCTTCGACTCGAGCACCTGGAGCGTGCTGCGGAACCTCGCGCTGTTTCTCCTGCTCGTCTTCTGGGCCGCGACCGTGTACTGGGTCTACAAGGACGCGCGCCGGCGGATCGAGGATCCGTGGCTCGTCGGGATGGCCACGCTTCTCGGCGCGGTCCCGCCCTTTCTCGGGCCGCTGATCTACATGCTCTTCCGGCCGCCGGAGTACCTCGACGACGTCCGGGAGCGCGAGCTCGAGATGGCTGCGATCGAGGACCAGCTGGCCGAGCGCGACCTCCGCTGCCCTGTGTGCCGCGGCGCCGTCGACCCGTCGTACCTCGTCTGCCCCGTCTGCACCACGCGGCTCAAGCAGGCGTGCGAGGAGTGCGGCTCGCCGCTCGAGCCCATCTGGCAGGTCTGCCCGTACTGCGCGACGCCGGTGCCGCCGGGCGTCGTGACGGGTGAGGAAGTCCTGCAGCCGGTTCGCCTGCGACGCACTCGACGCGCCGACTAGACTCCGCGGCCGCATGGCGGTCGAGACGACACTCGTGCTCGTGAAGCCGGACGGCGTCCGGCGAGGTCTCTGCGGCGAGATCGTCGCCCGTTTCGAGCGGCGGGGCTACGACCTCCGAGGCGCGCGCCTCTTGAAGGTCTCGAAGATTCTCGCCCGCGAGCACTACGCCGAGCACCGGGGCAAGCCGTTCTTCGGCGACCTCGTCGACTTCATCACCTCCGGTCCCGTGCTGGCGCTCGCCGTCCGCGGCGAGGATGCGATCGCGGGCGTCCGGGGCCTGATGGGCGCGACGAACCCGGCCGACTCCGCTCCGGGGACGATCCGGGGGGACCTTGCAACGCTGCTCTCCGAGAACGTCGTGCACGGCTCGGACTCGACCGCGAGCGCCCGCCGAGAGCTGAGGCTGTTCTTCCCCGACGGGCTGCTTTGACCCTCGCGGTGGGCGAGCTCTCGGACGACGCGCGACGCAACCGCGAGGACTGGACGCAGGCGAACGCCGAGTACACGGACGCGCGCGCGAGCGGCGCGTGGTCGCGTGAGGAGATCACCTGGGGCGTCTTCGGCGTTCCCGAGGCGTCGATCGACACACTGGGCGACGTGGACGGCCTCGACGTCGTCGAGCTCGGCTGCGGCACGGCCTACGTCTCCGCCTGGCTCGCGCGACGCGGCGCGCGGCCGGTCGGCGTCGACGTGACGCCCGCCCAGCTCGAGACGGCGCGCCGTTGCCAGGCCGAGTTCGAACTCGAGTTCCCGCTCGTCGAGGCGAGCGCCGAAGACGTCCCGCTCGAGTCGGAGAGCTTCGACCTCGCCGTCTCGGAGTACGGCGCGAGCATCTGGTGCGACCCGCACCGCTGGCTTCCCGAGGCGTACCGGCTGCTCCGTCCCGGCGGCCGCCTCTGGTTTCTCCGCAACTCGACGCTCTCGATCCTCTGCGCGCCCGAGGTCGAAGGGCCGCCCGGCGAGACGCTCCTGCGCCCGCAGCGCGGTCTCGGCCGCCTGGAGTGGCCCGACGAAGTCGGGGTCGAGTGGCAGCTCCCGCACGGCGAGCTCTTCCGGCTCCTCCGCCGTACGGGCTTCGAGGTGGTCGACCTCGTCGAGCTCTACGCGCCCGACGACGCGAGCGATCACGAGTACTACGGGGCGTTCTCCGCGGAGTGGTCGCGGAAGTGGCCGGCCGAAGAGATCTGGGTCGCCGCGAAGCCGCGGTGACGGCACCGCTCGTCCTCGCCTCGACCTCGCCTCAGCGGAGCGCCATCCTGGCGCAGCTCGGCATCCCGTTCGAGGTCGTCCCGCCGCGCTACGTCGAGCACGACCCGCCCGACGCCGATCCCGTCTCGCTCGTCCGCGAGCATGCGCTCGGCAAGGCGCGCTCCGTCCACGAGCCGGGCAACACGACGCTCGGCGTCGACACGACCGTGCACCTCGGCGCCCGGATCTACCCGAAGCCGGGCGACGCCGAGGAAGCAGGGGCGATGCTCCGCGAGCTCGAGGGCCGCACCCACACCGTGCTCTCGGGCCTCTGCCTGATCGCCGGCGCTCACGAGACGGTCGAGCACGCGGAGACGCTGGTCACCTTCCGCGGGCTCGACGACACCGCCGTCGAGCGCTATGTCGAGAGCGGGGAGTGGGAGGGCCGCGCGGGCGGCTACGCGATCCAGGGCCTCGGCGGCCGCCTCGTCGAGCGGATCGAGGGCGACTACCTGAACGTCGTCGGCCTTCCCGGGGCGTTGCTGATCGACATGCTCGAGGAGAACGCTCCCGCGCTTCTCGGCTGACCGCTGAAAACGGCTGCAAATCCCGTCGGAGCTACACTGCGCCTCCCATGGGGATGTTCCGCTCGATGA
>NZ_DATMBZ010000067.1:0-44394 GCF_035558935.1 Gaiella sp.
CTGCGCCGGGGAGACGGGCCTGAACGCACGACCGAGGAGCGCCAGCCGGGCAAGAAGGACATCTGCGCGGCGCCTGCGGCCCCGGCCCGCGTCCCGGGCGGAGGGCACGTGAGCCGGCTCGGGCCGGAGCGCGTCGAGCGCGAGCGCGTGGTGCCTTTCCCGCACCAGCATGCGTCGAGCGTCCGTATCGGGATCGAACATGATCAGCCTCCAATTCGTCGGGCTGTAGCCGACCGTCTGTGATGGCGGTTCAGGATGTGGGTGGCCGCGAGCAAGGCCCCAGCGGCGAGGATCGAAACGGCCACGATGGGCGCCACGCCGCTCCATGCGCCGGCGCTCGACTCGGTCCCGGTCACGCGCGTCGGGTGAAATGCCATTTCCGGCTCCACGGGGATCCCGTCGATGCCCTCGGGTGGCATGGTCGAGTACGAGCGCTGGACGGTCGGCAGCCGTCCGGGCTTGCTGGCGACATGGATCGGCTCGCCGTCGGGCATCGTCGGGTACGCCTGGACGAGCCCTGGTGCCGCAAGTACGAGAGCCACGGCACCGATCGAGCCGATCAGCGAGAACGACTTCCGAGGATTGTGCACGCCTCCCTCCTTCGGTCGGTTGGTTCCCGACCACTGTCCGCGGCGCCGATTGAGCACCGGTTCAACGCGGGTGGAGCGCGATCGGCGCGCGGTGTTACGTTCGCCCGGTCGTGCTCCGAGAGACCTGCTGATGCGATTCCGGATCCTGGGCCCGCTCGAAGCTCGCGCCGGCGCGCGGCCCGTGTCGATCGGTGCGGCGAAGCCGCGCGCCCTGCTCGGGACGCTGCTGCTCCACGCCAACGAGGTGGTCTCGACCGATCGCCTCGTGGACGAGCTCTGGGGCGAACAGCCGCCGCAGACTGCGGCGAAGCTGGTTCAGGGCTATGTGCATGCCCTCCGTAGAGAGCTCGGGGCAGACACGGTCCGCACGGTCGCTCCGGGCTACCGCATCGAGGTCGACCGTGACGAGCTCGATCTTCTGCGGTTCGAGGGGCTGACCGAAGAGGCCCGTGCTGCCCCGCTCGAGCGAGCGGTCGCCCTGAGACGGGCCGCGCTCGATCTCTGGCGGGGCCCGCCGCTCGCCGACGTCGAGCTTCAAGGGGTCGCACGACACGAGGTCGGGCGGCTCTCCGAGCTCCATCTCGCGACCCAGCTCGACCTGTTCGAGACCGAGCTCGCCCTCGGGCGGCATTCCCCGCTCGTGGGCGAGCTCCAACTCCTGGTCGCGGCGCATCCGTACCAGGAGCGTTTGCGCGGCCTGCTGATCCTCGCCCTGTACCGCTCGGGGAGGCAGGCCGAGGCACTCGAGGCCTACCAGGCGGTGCGGCGAACGCTGAGCGACGAGCTCGGCCTGGAGCCGGGGCAGGCGCTACGGGACCTCGAGTCGGCGATCCTGCGCAACGACGAGCGCCTCCTCGCGGTGGGGGCCCCGGAGCCCGCTGCCGGGCCACCTGCGCCGCCTGCGCCGCCCCGGTCCCCTCAGGTCGGCGAGCTGCGCCCGCTGACGGCGCTGTTCGCCGACATCGTCGGTACCACCGCTCTCGCGGAGCGGCTGTCGCCCGACGACTTCCGCGTGCTCGTCGGCGGCTGCGTCACGCAGATGAGCCAGGCCGTCGAGGAGTACGGCGGCATGGTGCAGGCGTACACGGGCGATGGGATCTGCGCGTACTTCGGCGTCCCCGTGACCCACGAGGACGATCCGGAACGCGCCGCACGGTCGGCCTTGCGGATCCTGGAGGTGGTCGGCGACTATGCACGGGACATCGCGGCCGCGTGGTCGATTCCCGACTTCGCCGTCCGCGTGGGGGTCAACAGTGGGACGGTCAGCGTCGGCGAGGTTGGCGCCGGCAACCCGCAGGTCGCGGCGTTCGGCGACGCCGTCAACGTCGCGCACCACGTGATGCGTGCCGCTGGCCCGGGCACCGTCGCCGTCGGTGTGGAAACCGCCCGCCGGATCGGCGACCGGTTCACGCTCGAGCCGCGCAGTGTCCCGTTGGCGATGGCGGGCCGCAGCGAGCGGGTCGCCGTCTCGCGACTTCTCGGCGTGCGTGAGGCACGACCCAGGCGCCTTCGCGCGCTCGTCGGCCGGGACGCGGAGGCCGCGCGCCTGCGCACGGTGGCCGCCGAGCTCGAAGCGGGGCGCGGACAGGCGCTCCTCCTCGTCGGCGAGGCCGGAGCGGGCAAGTCCCGGATGCTCGCAGAGCTGCGGTCGACGCTCTCCGAGTCCGTCGTCTGGCTCGAGGGGAACTGCCTCTCCCACGGCGGGTTGGCATCCTGGCCGTTCGTCGAGATGCTCAGGCGCTGGCTCGACCTCGAGGCCGGAGACGCCGAGGTCGTCGTGCAGACCCGCGCCAGGGGGCGGCTGACACCGCTCCTCGGCGACGACGAGCGCGCGCTGGCGGGCCTCGCCCGGCTGCTCGGAATCGAGTCAGGAGCCGAGGACGCGGGCCGAGCGTACGTCGCGTGGATCGAGGCACTGACCGCAGAGTCGCCGGTCGTCCTGGCCATCGAGGACCTGCATTGGACGCACGCGACGACACGCCAGCTGGCCGAGGACCTACTCGCGCTCACCGACCGGGCTCCCCTCCTCCTCGTGGGCACGCTACGTGCTGACTCCGATTCCGAGGGGTGGGGATTTCGCACGCGTGTACTGGCGGACTTCTCGCACCGCGCGACGGAGCTCCGGCTCGACCCGCTCGCGCCGGGGCAGATGGACGAGATTCTCGCCAACCTGCTCCCCGGCGCTCTCGACGACGCGGCGGGCCGGGAGATCGTGGCGCGGGCGGAAGGCAATCCGCTGTACCTGGAGGAGCTCCTGCGGGCGCTGCTCGAGGGCGGCGGCCTCGATCGCCGGCACCGGACGTGGACGACGAGCCTCCAGCCCTCGGCGCTCCTACCCCCGGCGCTCGAGAACCTCCTCGTCGCCCGCATCGACCGCCTGAGCGAGTCGGCACGACACCTCGCGCAGGTCGCGGCCGTGATGGGTCGCGAGTTCCCGCTCCGCGTCCTCGAGCGGGTGGTCGGCGGCGGGACCGCCGACGAGCTCGCAGAGCTCCTCCGGGCCGAGATCGTCAGGGAGGTGCGGCGTTATCCGGAGCCCGTTTACGCGTTCAGGCACGGCCTCGTGCAGGAGGCGGCCCTCTCGTCGCTGACGCAGGAGCGACGGCGCGAGCTCTCAGGCGCTGTCGCCACGGCGCTCGAGCAGGCGGAATCCGGCTCACTGGACGACTACGTCGAGCAGCTGGCCCACTACCACGCGCAGAGCGGGAACACCCGTCAGGCGATCGCATATCTGGAGCGTGCGGCGGTCCGGGCAGACGAGCTCGGTACGGGCTTGCGCGCCGACGACCTGCGGGCGCGCGCATCGAGGCTCGCTACGGAAGCCGACCGACAGGCCTGAGACATCACTTCTTGCAGATCGCCGCGAGATCCTCGCGGTAGACGGGATGGAGGAAGAAGCAGCCCACGCTCTTCGAGACGAAGTTGCGCTGGTTCCGATGCAGGAACGGCGCCCAGGGTGGGTTGTCCCGCATCAGGTCGGCGTCCAGGTCGGCCCAGGCCCTGCGTCGCGCCGCGCCGGTGAGCCGGTTGGCCGCGTCGATGCGCGCGTCGACCGTCGGATCGTCGAGGTTCGCCCAGTTGGCGCCGCCGATGCTCTCGCTTTGGAGCAGCACGAAGAACGACGCCGGGTCCGGGTAGTCCACGGTCCACGGTTGGAATACGACGTCGTACGGCTCCCCGCGCGTGCGTGCCCTCTGCGCGAGGTTCGCCAGATCGAAGAACCTGACGGTGACGTCGATCCCGATCTGCTTCAGGTTGAACGCGAACACCTGCGCGAACCCGACGCCGAACGACGTGTTGAGGGCGTACAGGACCAGTTCCCTGGGCTCGAGTCGCGCGCGCTTCAACCACTTCCTCGCTGTCACGAGGTCCGGTCCGGCAATCGGATACACGCGTCCTGTGCCCCCGAGCGAGGGCGGCAGGATCTCGTCGGTGCGCCTGCCCGCGAGGACGCCGACGACCCGTGCGAGCTCGTGCCGGTCGATCGCGTAGTTGATCGCCTTCGCGAGCGGGATCTGCTCCCGCCCGGCGAAGGCGGGCCGGTCGTGGTTGAAGGCGAAAGCGAACACCGAGAGCACCGGCGCGACGAAGTACTGCCCTCGAGGGCGATTGACTCCGTACTTCGCGGCGAGACCACGGTGCGCGGTGTCGGGGATCGCGGCCACGCCCAGACAGAGATCGACCCGATCGTCCTGCGTCGCGGCGAGGCAGTCCTCCGCGGCGACGCCGGCCGTGTAGACGATCTGGTCGACGTGGGCGGGGCGGTCGCCGCGGTAGTAGGGATTCCGCCGCAGGACGACGCGCTGGTTGACGACTCTGTCGGCGACGTAGTACGGGCCCGAGCCGGCCGGATCGTCGATTCCGCGCGGGTCGATCGGCGTGTTCGGCAGGACGGGGCAGAAGAAGAGCATCGTCAGCCGGGCCGTCAGGTCGCCGACGGGTTTCGTCAAGCGAAGCTCGAGCCGGTAGGGGCTGAGCACGCGCACTCCTTCGATCGTCCGCGCCTTCCCCTCCCGAACGGCGTCCGCTCCCACGATCTCGTGGAGAAAACCCGCTCCAGGGGAGCGCATTCGCGGATCCGCGACGCGGTTGAACGCGTCGGCGAAGCTGCGAGCGGTCACCGGAGCGCCGGTGTGGAAGCGAAATGTCCGCCTGAGCTCGAACCTGTACGTGCGGCCTCCGTCCGTGACCGTGTGTCGGCGCACGACCTCCGGCACCACGCGTGCCCCGTCCGCGCCCGGGCGGTCAGGAAGGTTGAACAGCCTCGCGCACGTGGGATGGAGGAGCGCCGCCGACCAGGATGAGTAGGCCAGCGCGGGATCGATGTAGTCGACGTCCTCGAACCGGGCGACGCGGAGCACCCCGCCCTTCGCATCGCTCGCGCCCGGATGGGCGGTACTCCAGCCCGCGGTGACGAGCAGCAGCGTTCCGGCGATGAGTGCCGCCACCGTCGCGAGCGTCCGTGGAGTCATTTCTTGCACGCGGCGGCGATGTCGACGCCGTAGAACGGGTGCATGGAGAAGCAGCCGAAGCTCTTCGAGACGAACGCGCGGGTGTTCGAATGGAGGATCGGCGCCACGGGCGGGTTGTTCCGCATCAGGTCGACGTCGAGGTCGGCCCACGCCTCGCGCCGCGCCGCTTCGCCCGTGAGGCGCGATGCCGCCTCGATCCGCACGTTGGCCTCCGGGTCGTCGAAGTAGCTCGTGTTGATGTTGCCTGTCGAGCCCATCGGGCCGAGGTCCTTGCCGTTCAGGATCGGCTCGAGGAACCCGCCCCCGTCGGCGTAATCGGCCGCCCACCCGTTGAACGCGATGTCGAAGGGCTCGCCGCGGGTCCCGATGCGCTCGACCAGGACCCCGACGTCGAAGTACTTCACCTCGATGTCGATACCGAGCCGACCGAGGTCGAAGGCCACCGACTGCGCCCAGGCGACCTGGGTGGACGAGTTCGACGCGTAGAGCACGAGCTTCGGCGGCTGGAAGCGCGCCTGCCGGAGCAAGCGGCCGGCAGCGGCGATGTTCGACCCCCCGAGGGGGTAGATGCTCTCGGCGCGGGCGCCGAGCGCCGGCGGCAGCAGCTGGTCGGTGCGACTCCCCGCGAGGTACCCCGCCTCTCGCGTGAGGGCGGGCCGGTCGATCGCGAAGTTGATCGCCTTCTTGAGCGGGATCTGGCCGCGACCCCGGAACGCGGGCCGGTCGTGGTTGAAGACGAGGAAGAAGGTCGTGCGGCCGCGGCCGCGGAAGAGCCGCCCCTTGTTGATGCCGTACTGCTCGGCGAGGGGACGCCACGCGGCGAGCGGGGTGCTCAAGTGGACGCAGTGGTCGAGGAGGTCCTGCTGGACGGCAGCAAGGCACGCCTCGCGCGGCACGGCGGTCCGCCACACGACCTCGTCGACGTTCGCGGGGCGGTCGCCTCGGTAGTACGGGTTGCGCTTGAGGACGAACTGCCGGTTGCGGACCCGGTCGAATACGTAGTACGGCCCCGAGCCGGCCAGGTACTCGACCTCGCTCGGAGGCGTCCCCGCCGGCACCGGACAGAACAACGGCATCGTCAAGCGGGCGGTGAAATCGCCGACGGGTCGTGTGAGCCGGATCTGGAGCCGGAAGCGACCGAGGACACGGACTCCCGAGACGGAGCCGGCCGCACCCTTGCTCACCGCCTCGACACCCACGATCTCGCGCATGTAGTCCGCCGCGGGTGACTTCAGCCCGGGTCGGGCGTTCCGGTCGAACGCGTCGGCGAAGCTCCTGGCGGTGACTCGAGCGCCCGTGCTGAAGCGGAAGCTCTGCTTCAGCGCGAAGGTGTAGGTGCGCCGGTCGCGGGAGACGTCCAAGTCGTCGACGACCTCCGGCACGACCCGCAGGCCGTCGGCTCCTGCGTCGTCGAGGGTGAAGAGCTTGGCGCACGTCGCATGGATCGGGACCCATGCCCAGTTCGCGTATGCGAGGCCGGTGTCGAGGCTGACGCCGGCCTCGTCGAACGTCGCGAGGCGGAGCGTGCCGCCCTTGCGCGACTCGCCGTGCGCGTCGGCACCGACGGCCGCGACGAGCAGCCCGAGTCCGGCAACGAGCATCACCACCGCCGCTGCGAGCCTGCGTGCCATCACTTCTTGCAGACCGCGGCGAGATTGGGGCCGAAGTAGACAGGGTGGAAGACGATGCAGCCCACGCTGCGCGAGAGGAGCACGGTCTGCGTGCCGTGTCCGAAGGCCGCCACTGGAGGGGTGTCGCGCATCAGCTCGACCTCGAGTTCGCGCAGTGCCGCGAGCCGTGCGTCGCCGCGCAGGCGGTTGGCCGCGTCCAACCTCCGTGCGAGGAGCGGATCGTCGAGGTTGAGACCTGCGACGCCTTCAGGGTCGAGCATGGGGACGAGGAAGCCGGCCGGATCCGTGTAGTCGGCTCCCCAGGCGTACAGGTACAGGTCGTACGGCTCGCTGGGCGAATCGACCCTCCGGTTCAGCTCGTCCGCGTCGAAGTACTTGATCTGAAGGTCGATCCCGATCTGACGGAGGTTGAAGTCGAGCACCTGCGCCTGCGCAACCGCCTGGGGTCTGTTGGCCGCGTAGAGGACGAGCTCTTTCGGCCGGAGCTTCGCGCGTGCCAGCCATCGCCTCGCTGCGGCCACGGCGGCGTTCAGCGGATAGAGGCTCGCCGGGCGCGCGAGGGACGGCGGGAGGAGCTGGTCGGTGCGTTTGAGGGCGAGAAAGCCGCTCTTCCGTGCGAGCTCGGTCCTGTCGATCGCGTAGTTGATCGCCTTTTCGAGCGGCGTCTGGCCCGGCCCCTTGAACCACGGGCGCGCATGGTTGAACCCGACGAACGACGTCGCGAGAAACGGCTTGAAGAAGAACTGCCCGTCGGGTCGGTTGATGCCGTACTTCGCCGCGAGCGTCCGGTTGTAGGGGCCCGTCTGGACGGTGAGGAGGCAGCCGTCGACCCGGTCCTCCTCGAGTGCGGCGATGCACGGTTCGGGAGGGCCGAACGTCCACACGATCTCGTCGACGTTCGCCGGGCGATTGCCGCGGTAGTACGGGTTCCGCTTCAGGACGATCCGCTGGTTCACGACCCGCTCGGCGACGTAGTAGGGCCCCGAGCCCGCGGGGTTGTCGATCCCGCTCGGGTCGACCGGGGTGTTCGGCAGGACCGGGCAGAAGAACGGCATCGTCAGCCGGGCGGTGAAGTCGCCGACCGGCCTGGTGAGCCGGATCTGGAGCCGGTAGCGGTCGAGGACGCGGACACCGATGATCGTCTCGGCCCTGCCGTCGAGCACGGCACCGCCGCCGACGATGTCGCGTACGTATTCCCTTCCTCGGGACTGGAGCCTCGGCTGTGCGAGGCGATTGATCGCGTCCGCGAAGCTCCGGGCGATCACCGGCGCACCGGTGTGGAAGCGGAAGCTCGTCTTCAGCTCGAAGGTGTATGTGCGTCCGTCGCGCGAGAGGTTCCAGTCGTCGACGACCTCCGGCACGATCCGCGTGCTCTCCGGTCCTGCCCGGTCCGGATAGTTGAAGAGGTTCGCGCACGTCGCGAACGGGATCGCCCACGAGCGCGGGTTGTACGCGAGCGCCGGGTCGACGTAGTCGACGTCGGCGGGCAGGCTCCAGCGAAAGACGCCGCCCTTGCGCGCGTCGCCGTGGGCGCCCGCACCGAGCGCCGCGTCCAGGAGAGCCACGCCTGCGGCCAGCAACACGAGTGTGAGCAAGAGCCCGCGCTTCATCTACTTCTTGCACACCGCTGCGATGTCGAGGCCGAAGAGGAGATGGCTGAAGACGCAGCCGACGCTGCCCGAGACGAAAATGCGGTTGTTCGCGTGGATGATCGGCGCCCAGGGTGGGTTGGTGCGCATCAGGTAGACGTCGAGGTCGGCCCACGCCTTGCGTCGCGCCTCGCCGGTCAGGCGGCTCGCCGCCTCCATCCGCCGGGCGACGCGCGGGTCGTCGAGGTTGCTGCCGACTTGGCCGGCGGCGAGCAGCGGCGCGATGAACCCGCCCCCATCGGGGTAGTCGGCTGTCCAGCCGTTGATCGTGAGGTCCCAGGGCTCCCCGGGGGTCGTGGTCTTGGCACCCAGGGTGTTGATGTCGAAGTACTTCACGTGGACGTCGATCCCGATCTGCTTGAGGTTGAACACGATGGTCTGGGCCAGCAAGACGCCCTGCGTGCTGTTGTCGGCGTAGAGCACGAGCTCGGTCGGCGGCCGCGCCGCGCGGGCGAGCCACTTCCTGGCGGTGGCGGGGTCTGCTCCGCCGAGCGGGTAGATGCTCGCGCGGCGGGCAAGCGCGGGTGGGAGCATCTGGTCGGTGCGCTTGCCCGCGAGGTAGCCGAATGCGCGGGCGAGCTCCGGCCGGTCGATCGCGTAGTTGATCGCCTTCTCGAGCGGGATCTGACCCGGCCCCCGGAACGCCGGTCGGGCGTGGTTGAACGCGAGATACCAGGTTGTGAGCGCGGGGCTGACGAAGAACTGCCCGCCGGGCCGGTTGATGCCGTACTTCTCGACGAGGGCACGGGGCGTGTGATAAAGGCCGGAGTAGCAGTAGTCGATCCGGTCCTTCTCGACGGCGAGCACGCAGGCCTCGGGAGGGTTGATCGTCCAGACGACCTGGTCGACATACGCCGGGCGGTCGCCGCGGTAGTACGGGTTGCGCTCGAGCACGATCCGCTGGTTGACGATCCGCTCGGCGACGTAGTAGGGGCCCGATCCGGGCGGGTCGGTGACCATTTCCTCGTCGGTCGGCGTGGTGGGCAGGATCGGGCAGAAGAACGGCATCGTCAACCGGGTGGTGAAGTCCCCGACCGGCCTGGTGAGCCGGATCTGCAGCCGGTAGCGGCCGAGCACCCGGATCCCCGAGATCGACGTCGCCTTCCCGTCGATCGCCGCGTCGGCGCCGACGATCTCGTGCAGGTAGGCGACCGCGGGTGAGCCGAGCTTCGGGTTGGCGTCGCGGTTGAACGCGTCCGCGAAGCTCTGCGCTGTGACCGGCGCGCCGGTGTGGAAGCGGAACGTCTGCTTCAGATCGAAGGTGTACGTCCGCCTGTCCTTGGAGACCGTGGTCTGATCGGCGACCTCCTTCGCGAGTCGCGTCCCTGCCGCACCCGGCGCATCCGGGTAATGGAACAGCATCGCGCACGTCGCGAGTGCGATCGGAAACGACCGTACCGCGCCTAGGAGCGCCGGGTCGACGTGGTCGACGTCCGCGCCCGTGCTCCAACGCAGCGTGCCGCCCTTCCTGGCCTCGGTCGCACTGACGACCGGGCGCGCGGAGGCGGCCGTCACGAGCAATCCGACCCCGACGGTGAGCATCACGAGCGAAAGAGGAAGCCTGCGCGTCATCGCTTCTTGCAGACCGTCGCGAAGTCGAACCCGTACACCGGGTGGAGGACGACGCAGCCCACGCTGCGGGACACGAACGTGACACCCTGCGTGTTGGTGACCGGCGCCCAGGGCGGGTCGTCGCGCATCAGGTCGACGTCGAGGTCCGCCCAGGCAGCGCGCCGCGCCTCGCCGGTCATGCGCTCGGCCGCCTCAATCCGTGCGGCGACGCGCGGATCGGCGAAGTTCGTGCCGCTCCGGCGGCCCCGGTCGGCCAGCAGCGGCTCGAAGAACGCGGCGCCGTCGGCGTAGTCGGCGCTCCAGCCGAGGTAGACGAGGTCGTAGGGCTCGCCGGGAGTCTCCGTCTTGGCCTGCAACGCGATGGTGTCGAAGTACCTCACGTCGACGTCGATCCCCATCTGCTTGAGGTTGAAGACGAGCACCTGCGCGATGAGCGCACCGGTCGGGCCGCTGTTCGCGTAGAGGACGAGCTCGCGGGGGCGGAGGGACGCGCGCGCGAGCCATCTCCGCGCAGCGACCAGGTCTGCGCCTCGGAGCGGGTAGATGCTCGCTCGGCGCGCGAGCGCGGGCGGCAACAGCTGGTCGGTGCGCTTCCCGGTCAGATAGCCGAAGGGGCGCGTCAGGGCGGGTCGGTCGACGGCGTAGTTGATGGCCTTCTTGAGCGGGATCTGCCCCCGGCCCCGGAAGGCCGGGCGGCTGTGGTTGAAGGCCACGTACCACGTCGTCAGCCCCGGGCTGACGAGGAACTGTCCTCCAAGCCGGTTGATGCCGTACGTCTCGGCGAGGCGGCGGTGCTCTCTGGGGGGAAGGCCCATCACGCCGCAGTAGTCCATCCTGTCCTGCTCGACGGCGGCGAGGCAGTCCTCGCGGCTCATACCGATCGTCCACACGACCTGGTCGACGTTCGCCGGGCGGGCTCCACGGTAGTAGGGGTTCCTCTTCAGGACGATCCGTTGGTTGACGACGCGCTCGGCGACGTAGTAGGGGCCGGAGCCCGGGGGGTAGTCGACTCCCTTCGGGTCGACGGGCGTGCCCGGGAGGATGGGACAGAAGAACGGCATCGCCAGCCGCGCGGTGAAGTCGCCCAGCGGCTTCGTCAGCCGGATCTGGAGTCGGTGGCGGCCCAGCACGCGCACGCCGCTGACGGATGTCGCCTTGCCGTCGAGCACCGCGGCGGCGCCGACGATCTCCCGCAAGTAGGTCGCTGCCGGTGACTCGAGTCTCGGCTGCGCGAGCCTGTTGATCGCGTCCGCGAAGCTCTGCGCCGTCACGGCGGCGCCCGTGTGGAAGCGGAAAGACCGCTTCAGGTCGAACGTATACGTCCGCCCGTCCTTCGAGACCGTGTACCGGTCGACCACCTCCTGGACGACGCGCGTGCCGGCCGCTCCGGCGGCGTCCGGAAGGTTGAACAGGTTCGCGCAAGTCGCGTACCCGATCTGCCACGACCAGAGGTAGTAGGCGAGCGCGGGGTCGACGAAGTCGACGTCCGAGAAGCGACTCATCCGCAGCGTGCCTCCCCTGGGCGCATCCGTGGCGGACGCGAGCCCCGCGGCGACGAGCAGCGCCACGCCCGCTGCGAGCATGGCGAGCGACAGGGAGATCCGGCGCGTCATCGCCTTCTACAGAGGGCTGTGATGTCCATCCCGAAGACCGGGGTGGGGGTGAAGCAGCCCAGGCTCGGCGAGACGAAGAAGCGGCCGTTGTAGTGGACGAAGGGCGCCCACGGTGGGTCCTTTCGCATCAGGTCGACGTCGAGGTCGGCCCAGGCGCGAAGCCGAGCGTCGCCCGTGAGGCGGTTGACCGCTTCCATCCGCCGGCGGACGCGAGGATCGACGACGAGCGCCAGCGGGCCCGTCTCGGGGTCGAGCAGCGCGCCGAAGAACCCCCACGGGTCGGGATAGTCGGCCACCCAGCCGCCGAGGACGATGTCGAACGGCTCGCCCGGGATGCGAGCCCGCTCGGAGAGGGTGTCCACGTCGAAGTACTTCACGTCGAGGTCGATTCCCAGCTGTCGCAGCTCGAACGCGAGGATCGAGGCCTGGGCGACGGCCGGTGGGGTGTTCCACGAATAGAGCACGAGCGTGATCGGCTTGATGCGCGCCTTCGCGTACCAGCGGCGTGCCGCCGTCAGGTTCGCCCCGCCCAGCGGATAGATGCTCGCGGGCCCCCCGAGCGGAGGCGGCAGCATCTGGTCGGTGCGCTTTCCCATGAGGTAGCCGAGCGGCCGCGCGAGGGCAGGGCGGTCGATCGCGAAGTTGATCGCCTTCTTCAGAGCGATCTGTCCCGGCCCCCTGAATGCCGGTCGGCTGTAGTTGAAGGCGTAGTACCAGGTGCCGACGAGCGGGCTCACGAAGAGCTGGCCGCCGCGACGGTTGATGCCGTACTTGTCGGCGAGGCCGCGCCAGGCGTCTCGAGGAGCTCCCAGCTCACCGCACCAGTCCGCGCGGTCCTCCTCGACGGCCCGCTGACACTCCTGGAGTGTCCCGCCGATCGTCCACACGATCCGGTCGAACCTCGCCGGTCGGTCGCCACGATAGAAGGGGTTGCGCTCGAGGACGATCCGCTGGTTGACGATCCGCTCGGCGACGTGGTACGGGCCGGAGGCGGCCGGGTCGGCGATGGGCCTGTCGACGGGAGTGCTGGGCAGGACGGGGCAGAAGAACCCGAGCGTCAGCCGGGCGGTGAGATCCGCGGCGGGCGCCGTGAGCCGGATCTGCAACCGGTAGGGGGCGAGTGCGCGGACGCCCGAGATGGACGGAGCGCTGCCGCGGACCACCGCTGCCGCACCGACGATGTCCCGTACGAAGGGGGTCCCCGGGGAGCCGAGTCTCGAGTTTGCGACCCGGTCGAACGCGTCGGCGTAGCTTTGCGCCGTGACCGGTACACCCGTGTGGAAGCGCAACGTCCGCCGGAGGTCGAACCTGTAGGTTCGCCCGTCCTGCGAGACCGAGACGCGCCGCACCGCCTCGGGCACGACACGGGCGCTCGTCCCGCCCGCGGCGCTGTCGTATCGGAACAGCCGTGCGCACGTCGCTTCCGAGATAAGTCGCGAGAGCAGGTCGTC
This sequence comes from Gaiella sp., assembly GCF_035558935.1. Taxonomy (GTDB): domain Bacteria; phylum Actinomycetota; class Thermoleophilia; order Gaiellales; family Gaiellaceae; genus Gaiella. The sequence goes on from NZ_DATMBZ010000067.1 coordinate 12,979, forward strand.
TCCCATCGCCGGGTCGACCGAAGCGACGTCCAAGATCGACGAGATGCGAAGCGTGCCCGTCGGCGTGTCGGCCGTCGTGGAAACACCCGCGGGTCGGGCGAGGCCCGCGGCGACAAGCGGGGCCACGCCGGTCACGAACATCGCGAGCGAGAGGAGAAGCCGCCGGGTCATGGCTTCTTGCAGAGCTGCGTGATCTCGACGCCGACCATCGGGTGGGGGACGAAGCAGCCGAGGCTCTTCGAGACGAAGAAGATCCGCTGGGTGTGCGCGATCGGCACCCCGGGCGGGTCGTTCCGCATCAGCTCGACGTCGAGGTCGGCCCAGGCTCGTCGGCGGGCCTCACCTGTGAGACGGTTCGCCGCCGCCACCCCTTGACGAAGCCTCGCGTCGTCGAGGACGCGCCCGTAGGGGCCGTCCGCGTCGACCAGCGGCATGAAGAACCCCGCCCCGTCCAGGTAGTCGGGCCCCCAGGGGATCATGACGAGGTCGAACGGCTCACCGGGGCGACGGCTTCGCTCGGCGACGACGTCCGGGTCGAAGTACTTCACCTCGAGGTCGATTCCCAGCTGCTCGAGGTCGAAGGCGAGGATCCCGGCCTGCTCCACCGTGTGCGGGAAGTTCCACGTGTAGAGGACGAGCCGCGTCGGCTTGAGCTGCGCCCTCCCGTACCAGCGCCGCGCCGCAGTCGGGTCGGCGCCGCCGAGGGGATAGATGCTCGCCGGGCGCGCGAGGGCGGGCGGCAGCAGCTGGTCCGTGCGCCTCGCGGAGAGCGGCGCGAACGTTCCCGCGAGCGCGTGTCGATCGACCGCGTAGTTGATCGCCTTCGCGAGCGGGATCTGGCCCGGACCCTTGAACGCCGGCCGCATGCGGTTGAAGGCGAAGAACCACGTCCCGGACTTGGGGTTCACGAAGAGCCTTCCGCCCGGTCTGTTGATCCCGTACCTCGCGGCAAGAGCGCGAGCGGCGGTACGGGGAACGCCCGGCTCGGCGCAGAAGTCCTCCCGATCCTCATCCACGGCGAGCTGGCAGGCCTCGAGGCTCTCACCGATCGTCCACACGATCTCGTCGACGTTGCCGGGCCGGTCGCCGCCGTAGTAACGGTTGCGCTTCAGGACGACGCGCACGTTCTCGATCCGCTCCGCGACGTAGTACGGACCCGAGCCCGCCGGATTGTCGATCCGGGTCGGAGGCGTGCCGGCGAGGACCGGGCAGAAGAACGGCATCGACAGGCGCGCCGGTAAGTCCGGGAGCGCCCTGGTGAGGCGGATCTCCAGACGGTACGGGCCCAGGGCCTGGATTCCGTCGATGGACGCGGCGCGCCCGTCCATCACCGTGACCGCCCCGACGATCTCGCGGAGGTAGCCCATCGCGGGCGACCCGAGCCTCGGCTGCGCCACACGGTTGAACGCGTCGACGAAGGTCCGCGCGGTCACCCGGGCGCCGGTGTGGAAGCGGAAGCTTCGCCGTAGCTCGAAGGTGTAGGTGCGACCGTGATCCGCGACCGCGTAGGTGCGCACGACCTCGGGAACGAGGCTCGCACCTGTCGCGCCGGGCTCCGCCCGGTAGGCGAACAATCGCGCGCATGTCGCCTCGCTGACCAGCCAGGGGGACGACGTGTAGCCGATCCCCGGATCGACCTCGACGTCCGACAACGAGCCGATGCGAAGCGTGCCGCCTCTCGGCGCCTGTGCGGCGGAGCCGGCTTCGAGGTCGGCCGGTCCGGGCGAGGCAACGACCGCGACCGCGACCGCGAGCACTCCGAGCCCCACCTGGACTGTCCGCTTCACCGCAACCCCCTGCTTGTGCGGGATGCTACGACGCGCGGAGAACGAAGGGAAGAGCCGCTCAGCGCTCGCGCAACCGGGCGCCCGGGCTCGTCCACACACGGCCGAAGGCGGTGACGATCCCGCCCGGCGCGGCGCCGAGCTCGATCGTCTCGAACGAACCGTCCCGTGGGTCGAGTCGCGTGACGGTGCCGTCGCCGCCCGATGCCGTCCAGACGACCCCGTCGGCGGCGACGTCGACGGCGCCGGGGGCTTCCCCGACGGGGTACGAGTCGTCGACGGTGTCACCCGCGGGAGGGATCTGGAACAGCCTCGCTCGCGAGTTGGCGACGAACCAGGTCGCGTTCTTCCCGGTTGCGATCGATGCCGCGCTCGAATCGACCACGCCGTTCACCGGGGTGTGATTGAGCTCGGTTCCGGTCTTCGGATCGAGCTTGTTCACACCGTTGATGCCGCCGAGCCAGATCGCCTGCTCGTCGACGGCGATCGACAGGGAGGCGCCGAAGCCGTCCGTCAGCGTCTTCGGCTGCCCGCTCACGGGGTCGATGCGGGTCACCTCGCTGCTCCCGCGCTCGAGCGCCCACACGGCACCCTGCCCGGTCGTGAGGACGACCGTGTTGCGCTGGATCGACAGCGTCCCGGTCCGGCTCCGCTCGATCGTGATCGACTGCTTCAGGTCCTCGAGCTCAGGCCCGATCTGCAGAACGGCGAGGCGACGTCCCTGGTTCACGGCGACCCAGACCGAGCCCTCGCCGACGGCGAGCCCCATCGGGATCCCGTCCGCGGGGACCCCTCGAGTCGGTGGGACGACCTCCATCGTGTCCGGGTCGATCCGCGTCAGCGTCTTCGCGTCGGGGTCGAGCACCCACAGGAATCCCTCCCCGGCCGCGATCAACGACGACTCGAAGCCGAGCGGGATCTCCGCGGCGAGCTCGCCTGTCGCGGGGTCGATCACGCCGACCGACCCGGGCTCGATGTGCGACAACCCGCCCGAGCCGCCGAGCAGCAGGAGGGCCGCGGCCACAGCGACGACAACGGTCCCTGCGGCCACGCCCAGCCCGATCAACGCTCTCCGGGACAGCCCGGCGCGCCGCGCGCGCCGTCGGCGGAGCGTCGTCGGCCGCTCCTCGAGCCCGAGCGCAGCCCGTGCCGAAGCGACGAGCTCCCCGCAGCTCCCGTACCGCTCCGAGGGTAGCTTCGCAAGGGCCCGCGTCATCACCTCGTCGATCTCGTCGCCGAGCTCCGGGTTGACGTCGTGGAGCGTGGCGGGCGGCTCGTGCACGTGCGCCCACAGGGTCGCGACCTCGGACTCGCGGGCGAAGGGCCGCCGCCCGGTAAGGCACTCGTACAGCACGCAGCCGAGCGAGTACACGTCCGCGCGGGAATCGATGCGGTCGCCGCGGATCTGCTCGGGCGAGACGTACTCGATCGTCCCGACCAGCTCGCCGGTTCCCGTCAGCCCGGAGATCGACGACGTCTGCTTCGTGAGGCCGAAGTCGGTGAGGTAGCAGTGCTCGCGACCCGCCCCGCCGGTGATGAGGACGTTGCCAGGCTTCACGTCGCGGTGGACGAGGCCTCGCCCGTGCGCGGCATCGAGCGCGTCGCCGATCTGCTCGACCAGTCGCAGCGCCCGCGCAGGAGTGAGCGGTGCTTCGCGGGCGATCAGCTCCCGGAGGTCGTAGCCCTCGACGTAGCGCATGGCGAGGTACAGCTGGCCCTCCGCCTCGCCGGCCGCGTAGATCGGGACGATGTGTGGATGGTCGAGCGACGCAGCCGTCTGCGACTCGCGCAGGAACCGATCGCGGAAGCGCTCGTTCCCCGCCAGGTCGGGGATCAGGAGCTTGAGCGCGACCTTGCGGCCGAGGCGGACGTCCTCCGCGCGGTACACGGCGCCCATGCCGCCGCGCCCGAGCAGCTGCTCGAGCCGAAAGCCGGCGATCTCGCTTCCCGGCCGTGGGTCGGACCCGACTGGCAAACACCCTCCTGAACGACTCGCGACGAGAATACGGCGATGGGCGGCGAGTCGCGAGTCGGCGGATACACACTCGAGGCGGAGCTCGGCCGGGGAGCGCTCGGTGTTGTCTACCAGGGTCGCTCGGCAGATGGACGCGTCGTGGCGATCAAGACGTTCGAGCCCTCGCTGGCGGAAGACGAGACGTTTCGGGCAAGGCTTGCACGCGAGGCTCGGGTGGCGCGCGAGGTGGTGGATTCGCACCTCGTCCGCATTCTCGAGCTCGGCGAGGCCAACGGCATGCCGTTCCTCGTGCTCGAATACCTCTCCGGCGGATCGCTCGCCGACCGGCTCGCGGAGGGGTCGTTGACGGGCGACCAGATGATCCGCGTCGTGGCGTCGGTCGCGGCCGGTCTCGACGCGCTCCATCGAGCCGAGATCGTGCACCGGGACGTCAAGCCGTCGAACATCCTCTTCCGCGAGGATGCCTCCGCTGCGCTGACGGACTTCGGGCTCGCGAAAGGAGCGGCCCTCACCCTGCTGACCCGCCGCGGTCAGGTGCTCGGCACGCTCGATTACTTGGCGCCGGAGGTCCTGCGCGGTGGCGAGGCGACGCCGGCGAGCGACGTGTACGCGCTCGGCTGCGTGGCGTTCGAGTGCCTCGCCGGGCGCCCGCCGTTCGGAGACCGGAGCCTCTTCGGCGTCGGCACCGCACATCTCGAGGACGATCCGCCGTATCCGCCGGCGCTTCCGGAGCTCGGGCGCGCGGTCCTGACCGCACTCGAGAAGGACCCGGTGCGGCGACCGCCGACGGCGACGATGTACGCGCACATGCTTGCTGCCGCAGCTCGAGGCTGATCTAGGGGATTCGGCGGGCGAATCCCTGCTCGTAGGAGGGTTCGTCGCAGGACTCGGCTACAATCGAGCGAACCTGAACCGGAGCGGCCATGGGGGTCCTAGCCGCGTCGAAGGCTCACACCGGTGCATGGACGACCTCCTCACACCCACGTCTGACTCTGCCGCCGCGCTCCTCGAGGGGCCGGACGTCGCCGCGATCGAGACGAACGGCGCGAACGCTGCCTCGCCGAGCGCGATGATCGTGCTCGAGGACGTCCGCAAGGTCTACGACCCGGACGTGGTCGCGCTCGACCGGGCGTCATTCGTGATCGAGAAGGGTGAGTTCGTGTTCGTCGTCGGCCCCTCCGGGTCGGGCAAGTCGACGATCATCCGGCTGCTCCTGAAGGAGCTCGAGCCGACCTCGGGACGCATCATCGTCGGCGGGCGCGACCTCACACGCCTCAAGCGCTCCAAGGTGCCGCTCCTGCGCCGCAACGTCGGCTGCGTCTTCCAGGACTTCAAGCTGCTGCGTGATCGCTCGGCCTTCGAGAACGTCGCGTACGCGCTGCGCGTTCAGGGCGAGTCGTCGACCTCGATCCGCAAGAAGGTGCCCGAGGTGCTGGCGCTCGTCGGACTGGCACACAAGGCCGGCTCGCGCCCGGACGAGCTCTCGGGCGGCGAGCAGCAGCGCGTCTCGATCGCCCGCGCCGTGGTCAACCACCCACCGCTTCTGATCTGCGACGAGCCGACCGGCAACCTCGACCCGGACACGTCGGTGGGGATCATGCAGCTCCTCCACCGCATCAACACGGCCGGGACGACGATCCTGATGGTCACCCACGACCGCGAGATGGTCGACAAGATGCGCAAGCGCGTGATCGCACTCGACAGCGGGAAGGTCGTCCGCGACGAGCGCCGCGGCGGGTACGAGACCGAATGAGCCGCTTCAAGCTCGTCGTCTCGGAGGCCTTCCGGTCGATCGGGTCGAACATCTCCACGTCCTTCGCGGCGACGATGACCGTCCTGATCGGGATGTTCCTGCTCGGGCTTCTGATCGCGCTCGGCTCGTGGGTCGTGTCGTGGTCGGACCACGTGAAGGAGCAGCTCCAGGTGAAGGTGTTCTTCGTCGAGGACGTCACCGGGAAGCAGGTGAACTCCGTCGGGGCATTCCTCCGCTCGGACGACCGGATCAAGGACTACCAGTTCATCTCGCGCACCGAGGCGCTCCAGCGGATGAAGAGGCGCTACCCGGAGCTCACGGCGAACCTGCCCACGAATCCGCTCCCCGATTCGTACGAGATCACGCCGAAGCACGCGGAGGAGGTCAAGCAGCTGTCCACGGCGATCCGGGCACAGAAGTTCGCCGGCGTCGAGCGGGTCAAGGACGGGCAGCAGACCTCGAAGCGGATCCTCCAGGTCGCGCGGGTGATCGAGGTCGTGTTCCTCGTCGCCGTCGTCGTGCTCCTGGCGGCGTCGGTGCTGCTCATCGCCAACACGATTCGACTCTCGATCTTCTCGAGGCGACGCGAGATCGAGGTGATGAAGCTCGTCGGCGCGACGAACTGGTTCGTCCGCGGACCGTTCATGGTCGAGGGTCTCGTGTGCGGGCTCGTCGGTGCGCTCGCGGCCGTCGTTCTCCTGTTGATCGGCAAGGAGGTCGCCCTGCCCTCGATCCTCGGCCACATCGACTCGTCCGACGACGTCAAGGCGCTCGGGTTCACGCTGACCGCCCTGATCCTGCTCGCGGTCGGCCTCGTCGTCGGCGCGCTCGGCTCCGGCCTCACGCTGCGCCGATACCTCAAGGTCTGAGACGCGCGACTGGTGTCCGACTTCAGGTCGGACACCAACAGCCCCGCGGCTACGGTTGCCCAATGGCACGCAGCCGCCGATCCCGCCCGCCGCGCCGGCCTTCCCGGGCGGCGCGCCACGCACGAGCGAGCGGTGCCTACAAGCGCGCGGCGGTGCGGAAGGCCGAGGACCGGATCGAGATCCGGCTGCCCGAGCGCCGCACCCCTCCGGAGACGGTGGTGGCCCACCTCGGGCCCACGAACTCGGGCAAGACCCACGACGCGCTCGCCTTCCTCGCCGAGCGCGGCCGCGGCGTCTACGCCGGCCCGCTGCGAATGCTGGCGCAGGAGGCCCATCGCCGCCTGTCAGCGCAGCTCGGCCCCGGGAAGGTCGGTCTCGTCACGGGGGAGGAGCGCGTCGACGAGCACGCTCCGATCCTGTGCTGCACCGTCGAGATGGCGCCCGCGTCGGGCGACGTCCTCGTCCTCGACGAGGTGCAGTGGGCCGACGACGAGGAGCGCGGCGCCGCCTGGACGCAGCTTCTCCTCGCCGGTGAATACCGCCACCTCCGGCTGCTGGGGGCGCTCGACGCGCTTCCACTCGTCCGTCATGCGTTTCCCGGGGCGGAGCTCCGTGTCCACGAGCGGAAGCTTCCGCTCGAGTTCGTCGGCGCGCGACAGCTCCGCGCGCTGACGCCCGGGACGGTCGTCGTCGCCTTCAGCCGCCGGGCGGTGCTCGCGCTCGCCGGCGAGATCAACCGGCTGCAGCCCGACCGCGTCGCCGTGCTGTACGGCGCCATGCCGCTCGCCTCCCGGCGCGAGGAGATCGACCGCTTCCTCCACGGTGCCGCCGCCGTGTGCGTTGCCACCGACGTCCTCGGCCACGGCGTCAACCTTCCCTGCGAGACGCTCCTCTTCGCGGAGACGACGAAGTTCGACGGCGTCGAGCGGCGCGACCTCCTGCCCTGGGAGCTCGCGCAGATCGCCGGGAGGGCCGGCCGCTTCGGGCTCGTCGAGCGCGGCCATGTCGGCGTTCTCGTCGGAGTCCCGTGGGCGAACGCCGACCCGGGGCTGGTCGAGTCGGCGCTGGAGCCGCACGTCTCCCTTCCCGAAGGGCACCGCGGCTACCGCATCGTCGACGAGGCGCGTATCGGGCCGCGCCTCGGCGACCTCGGCGTCGACGACGCGCGTGAGCTCGACGCCGCGCTTGCGGCCTGGCATCGAGTCGCCACGCGGCAGTGGGCGCACGAGAGCTGGCTCGCCGTCGAGTCGCTCGCCCCGATTCGCGGTCGGCTCGCAATCGTGATGCGCCACCTTCGCGAACGCGGGCGGCGGCTCGGGCTCGAGGAGACGTGGCAGCTCGTCAACGCACCGATCGATCCCGAGGGTGGCGAGCTGCTCGGCGTCCTCGCACTCGCAGTCGCCGGCGACCGGGCGCAGCGCCCGCTGCTCCAGTTCCTCCTCGACACCTCACGCCTCCGCGACGCCACCCTCGAGGAGGCCGAGGAGGCCGGGCGCGTCGCCTCGATCCTCCGCTGGTTCGCGCTGCAGTACCCAGGCGTCGGGGGGGTCACGATCGAACGTGCCGCAGAGCTCGAGCGGGCGGCGGCGGAGCGTGTCGTCCGGCGCCTCGCGGTCGAGGTGCGCGACGGCACGATCGGCCGCTGCCGCTCGTGCGGCAGAAGCTGCCCGCCGTGGTTCCCGCTCTGCGAGCGGTGTGCACGCACGGGACGGCGATAGCCGCGTCAGCGGAGCCGCATCACCATCGCCGTCGTGATCGTGTACGACGTGATCGCCACGGCGTTCGAGACGATCAGCGCCGCGTTGCCGAGCGCGACGCCGTAGGCGAGCCAGAGGACGAAACCGGCGAGCAGGACGAGGAGGAACGGCAACGAGACGTCGGCGGACGAGCCGCGCGAGACCATATGGCGGACCTGCAGGAGCGGCGACAGGCCCATGGCGACGCCGAAGGTGGCTGCCGCGAGGCCGAGGCTGGTGGTGATGTTCAAGGAAACCTCCGGGAAGGACGAGGGACGGCGACGGTTCCCGTCTCAGTCGCGGAGGTCGCCGCGCTCGCGATCCTCGCCGTAGAGCGGTGGCCGGAGGTCGAGCGCATGCACGGGACGACAGTAGCCGACGGCCTGATATAGAGACGCGGTGGACGTCGCCGAGCTCCGATCCCTTCCTCCGCTCGCGAGGATGAGCGAAGTCGGTCTTGCGCGCGTCGCCTCTCGCGCGGCGACGTTTCACGCAGAGGAGGGGCGCGTCCTCGCGCTCGAAGGCGATCCCGGCGCCGGCATGTTCATCCTCTGCGAGGGCACGATCGCCGTCGAGCTTCGCTCGGGAAGCCTGGAACTCGGGCCGGGCGACTTCTTCGGCGAGCTCGCGCTGCTCGTCGACGACGGCGCCCGCGTCGCGCGCGTCCGCGCGATGACGCCGGTCCGGTGCGTCTCGATCCCGCGCGAGGAGTTTCTCACCCTGGTCGAGACCGAGCCCAGCTTCGCGCTGCACATGCTGCGCGAGCTCGCGCGGCGACTGACCGAGGCGCGCGCCGCCGTCTGAGGATTCCGGGCCGGGCACCGCAGAACCCCGCGGCTACGATCGCGCCGTGTCCGGGACGAAGACGATCGCCGAGAACCGCCGTGCGCGGCACGACTACCACCTCCTCGAGCGGCTCGAGGCGGGCCTTCAGCTGACCGGGACCGAGGTCAAGGCGTTGCGCGAGTCGGGTGCGCAGATCGCGCAGGCATACGCCGAGATCCGCGACGGGGAGGCGTGGCTCGTCGGCGCATCCATCTCCGAGTACGCGCGCGGGAACATCGCGAATCACCGGCCCGAGCGCGATCGCAAGCTCCTGCTCCACCGACGGGAGATCGACTCGCTCTACGGCAAGGTGCGCGAGAAGGGCTTGACGATCGTCCCGACGAGGCTCTACTTCAAGGACGGGCGGGTCAAGGTCGAGCTGGCGGTCGCGCGCGGCAAGGAGCGGATCGACAAGCGCCGCGACCTCGCGGAGCGCGACGCAAAGCGCCAGATGGAGCGCGCGCTCAAGGCGCGACGCTAAGCGCCCTCGATCGCGTCTTTCAGAACCTTCAGCGCCCAGCCGACGTCAGGCGTGCGCGTGTCTCCCCACTCGGAGACCTCTGCCTTTGCCCAGCGGGCCCAGTCGGCGAGCGCGCGACCTTGGGCGATCCCGAGCGACGCGATGAGCGCGTTCACGTGGATGCGCTCCGGGAACGGACCCTCTCCCCGCGCGTAGTCGCCACCGAGCGTGGCGAAGTGGTCGACCTGCGACGCTGCGTCGGCTTCGAGGCGTTCGAGTGCGGCGATGAGATCGGCTTTCGTCCCCGAGTTCCCGAACAGCACGCGGAGGTGCGCCTCTGACTCCACTCGCTGAGGTGCCGGTGGCGTTGCAAGCCAGTCGCGGAATGCGCTGCGTCCCTTCTCCGTGATCGAGTACACGGTGCGCCTTCGGTCTCCGTTCCACTCTTCGCGCGCGTCGGCCAGCCCGGCCTCGACGAGGCGCTTCGGCTCCGCGTAGAGGTTGCTCTCCGCGCGCGGCCAGAAAAAGTGCAGAGACCGCTGGAGCTGTTTCGCCATCTCGTAGGTGGCCCACGGCTTGACGGCGAGGAGCCCGAGAATCGCGTACGAGGTGGTGGTGAGCTGACGACTTGACATTTGCTCCTACCAGGAGTATATATTACTCCTATCAGGAGAGTCCTGTCGGGAGTATAAAGGAGGAACCATGAGTCGGTCGCTTTCCATCGTCAGCCGCATCGTCGTCGCGGTCGCCCTCGTCGCCACCGTCGCGTTCGGGTTCGCGTCGACGGCGCACGCCGACGACTGGGCCCGTGACGAACTCGCGGCAGAGGCGCTCGCGTCCCTCGATCCGGCCATTCGCACCGCAGTCGCGGCACGCCGGCTCGACGCGGCCGCGACGGCCGGCGTCGACGTCTCGACGCCCGTCGTCGACGAGGGGTTTGCGTGGGGCGCCGCCGCCCTCGGCGTCGGCGTCGGCGTCGCGGCGATGTGCGCCTTGTACGGGTGTGTCACGCTCCTCCGACACGATGGGCGACTGCGGCATGCCTGAATGCCAAGCGGGGATCCAGACGTCCATCCGTCTGGATCCCCCCGGCTTCTCCGTCCGTCTCGCGGTGAGGGCGGAGCTCGACGAGATCGCCGCCCTCTTCGCGCCGGGGCTCGAGCGCTACCGCGGCGGCGGCGGCGACCGGATCCTGGATGCCTACCTCCTCGATCTTCTCGACGTCCGCAGCCGGTTCGACGTCGCGGAGACGTACGTCGCCGTGCGCGACGAGAGGATTGTGGGCTCGGTGGCGTTCTATCCGGACGTCATCCTGGAGGGATGGAGCAATCTTCCTGCCGGCTGGGCGGGGTTCCGGGCGCTCGTCGTCGATCCCCACGTTCGCGGTGCGGGGATCGGGCGCGCCCTCGTCGACCGGTGCCTCGAACGCGCCCGCGCAGTCGGGCGACCGACGCTCGGCATTCATACGGTTACGTTGCTCACCGACGCGATGCGTCTGTACGAGCGCGTGGGGTTCACGCGCTGCCCCGAGTTCGACCTGCGCGCGGCCGATGTCTTCCCGACCGCGACCGGCGACGACCTGACGGGCCTCGCCTTCCGGTACGACCTCCGCTGACCTCGGCTCGAGAGCCGGTCAGGCGATCGGGCCGCGCACGGTGACCGAGCCGGGCTCGACCACGTAGCCGTACCGCTCGTTGAGCCGCCGAATCGGCTCGTTGCGCTCCTCGTTCTGCGTCTCGAGCCGCTCGTAGCCCTGCTCCTTCGCCCACGCGATCTCCGCGGCCTTGAGCGCCGCTGCAATGCCGCGCCCCCGCCAGGCCCTCCTGACGCCGGTCATGTCGTGCATTGCGACCGTCGGACGGGCGAGGGAGAGCGCCAGCTTGGCGTACGCGACCACCTCGCCGTCGGCGAGCGCGAGGAACGTCGCCTCGGGCCGGTCGCTCGCGCCCTGCATGTCCATCGACAGCCACTCCTCGAACGGCGCCACCTCGGCCTCCTCCTCGCCCGGGACGTCGGGATACGCCTCCCGCGCGACGGCGTACATCTCGCGCTCGACGCCCGTCCGCTCGGCCCAGGTGACGATCTCGATCCCCTGCGGTGGGACCACTGCGGGGGGCTCGATCGCCCGGAGGTCGAGGACGAGCATCGAGTTGCGGCCGACCTCGACGAAGCCCCGTCGCTCCGTCCAGGCGAGCGACTCCGCGTCGACTTCCTTGACCGGCCCCATGAGTTCCGCGTACCCGAGCCTGCGCGCCCACACCGAGAGCTCGCCGAGCAGCGCGGAGCCCACGCCGCGACCGCGCTCGGCGCCGATGACGCGGATCTCGCCGCGCGCGACTCCCTCGGGCGAGTGCCAGCCACCGACGCCGATCGCGGTGCCGACCTCGCGCCCCGCGTCACTGGCGAGGAGCCAGACCGTCTGGCGCGCCTGGCGCTTCCAGTCGAGGTAGCCCTCGACCGTGTCCGCCTCGTCGAGCGCCGCCCTCGCGATGCCGATCCAGCGCTCGAGCTCGTCCTCGCGTACCTCGCGAACGTCCGTCATCGCGCGCAGCCTACGGCAGCTCGGCCGGAAGCCGGGTAGTAGGCTGGACCCGGCCACTCGACGAAGGGAGGCAGGATGCGGCACGTTGCGTTGACCGTGAACGGGACGCGGCACGAGCTCGAGCTGGAGCCGCGCGAGTTGCTCGTCTACGTCCTTCGCGAACGACTCGGGCTGACCGGGACGAGCGTGGGTTGCGACACATCGTCCTGCGGCGCCTGCACGGTCCTGCTCAACGGCGAGTCGGTGAAGTCCTGCACGCTGCTCGGCGTCCAGGCCGACGGCGCTCAGATCACAACGATCGAGGGGCTTGCCTCCGACGGCGAGCTCCATCCCGTGCAGCAGGCCTTCCACGACAACCACGCGCTGCAATGCGGCTTCTGCACGCCCGGCATGGTGATGGCCGCCGTCTCGCTCATCGAGCACGGGGAGGCCACCGACGAGGGCGCGATCCGGATGGGTCTCGAAGGCAACCTCTGCCGCTGCACCGGGTACCACAACATCGTTCTCGCGGTGGAGCAGGCGGCCGGCGTGATGGGGAAGGCGTCGTGAGCGCCACCGCGGAGAAGACCGCGTATGTCGGCTCGCCCGTCAAGCGGCGCGAGGACCGGACGCTCCTGACCGGTCGCGGGACGTACGTCGACAACATGACGCCGGTCGGCACGCTGTCGATGGTCGTCGTGCGCAGCCCCTTTGCGCACGCCCGCGTCACGAGCATCTCGCTCGACGCCGCTCGCGCTTCCGAGGGCGTCGTCGCGGCGTTCTCGGCGGCCGACCTGCAGGACGACTGGAAGGCTGCGATGCCGTGTGCCTGGCCGGTGACCGAGGACATGAAGAATCCGCCCCACTACCCGCTGACCGACGTCGCGCGGTACCAGGGCGATGGGGTCGCCGTCGTGCTCGCCGAGACACGGGCGCAGGCCAAGGACGCCGCCGAGCTCGTGGAGATCGACTGGGAGCCGCTCGACGCGGTGGTCGACGTCGGAAAGGCGCTCGAGGACGGCTCGTCGCTCGCGCAGCCCGAGCTCGGGACGAACGAGTGCTACGTCTGGCGACTCGACACGGACGCGACGGGCCAGGCGATCGACGACGCCGACGTCGTCGTCACACGGCGCTACTACCAGCCGCGACTGATCCCCAACGCGATCGAGCCCCGGGCGGTGCTCGCCGTTCCCGGTCCCGCCGCAGAGGTCACGCTCTATGCAGCGACCCAGATCCCGCACATCCTCAGGCTCCTCGTCGCGGCGACGCTGGGCATGAGCGAGACGAAGCTTCGCGTCGTCGCCCCGGACGTGGGCGGCGGCTTCGGCTCGAAGCTGGACGTCTACGCCGAGGATCTGCTCGCAGTGGCGCTGGCGCGGCGGCTCGGCCGTCCCGTCAAATGGACGGAAGAGCGGTCGGAGAACTACGTCGCCACGATCCACGGCCGGGACTTCGTGACGGAGTACACGCTCGCCGCGACGAAGGACGGCACGATCACGCACTGCCGCGCCCGCGTGACCGCCGCGATGGGCGCCTACCTCCAACTCGTCACCCCGGGCATCCCGTTGCTCGGTGCCTGGGTCTACGCCGGCCCGTACGCGATCCCGAACTACAGCGTCGAGTTCACCGGCGTGTTCACGAACACCACGCCGACCGACGCGTATCGCGGCGCCGGGCGCCCCGAGGCGACGTACGTGATCGAGCGCACGATGGACGCGCTCGCCGACGAGCTCGGCATGGACCGCGTCGAGCTCCGCCGCAAGAACTTCATCACCGAGTTCCCGGCGACGATCGGGTCGGGGCTGACGATCGACTCCGGCGACTACGTCGCCTCCCTCGACAAGCTGCTCGAGCACCTCGACCTCGACTCCCTGCGCGCCGAGCAGACGAAACGGCGCGAGAACGGCGACTCCAGACAGCTCGGCGTCGGATTCTCGACCTACAACGAGATGTGCGGCCTCGCACCGTCCCGGATCCTCGGCGCGATCCGTTACGCGGCGGGCGGCTGGGAGCAGGCCACGATCCGCTATCTCCCGACGGGCTCGGTCCAGGTGATCACGGGTACCTCTCCCCACGGCCAGGGGCACGAGACGTCATGGGCACAGATCGTCGCCGACCAGCTCGGGTGCGACATCGACGCCGTCGAGGTGCTCCACGGCGACACGTCGGTCTCGCACGCGGGTCTCGATACCTACGGCAGCCGCAGCCTGCCCGTCGGCGGCGTTGCGCTTTGCTACGCGGCGGACAAGGTGATCGACAAGGCCCGCCAGATCGTCGCGCACCAGCTCGAGGTGTCGGCGGACGATCTCGAGTACGCCGGCGGGACCTTCACCGTCAAGGGCTCGCCGGACAAGGAGATGACCGTCGCGGCGGCCGCCTGGGCCGCGTTTGCGGCGCACGACCTGCCTGACGGCATGGAGCCGGGCCTCGAGGCGACGGCGACGTACGATCCGCCGAACTTCTCGTGGCCGGGCGGCGCACACGCCGCGGTCGTCGAGGTCGACACGGAGACCGGCGACGCGCGTCTCGTCCGTTACGTGGCGATCGACGACGTCGGCACCGTGGTCAACCCGCTGATCGTCGACGGGCAGGTGCACGGAGGAATCACGCAGGGCATCTCGACGGCGCTCTACGAGGAGGGCACGTACGACGAGAACGGGTCGCTGCTGACCGCGAACCTCGTCACGTACCTCGTGCCCTCGGCCGCGGAGCTGCCCTCGTACGAGCTCGACCGCACCGAGAGCAAGAGCCCTACGAACCCGCTCGGCGTCAAGGGGGTGGGGGAGACGGGGACGATCGCCGCGGCGCCCGCCGTGATCAACGCGGTGCTCGACGCGGTCTCGCACCTCGGAGTCAAGGACATCCAGATGCCGGCCACGCCCGAGCGTGTCTGGCGCGCGATCCAGGAGGCGAAGGCGTGATCCCTGCACGGTTCGACTACGACGTCGCCGAGAGCGTCGACCACGCGATCGAGCTGCTCGGCGCGGGCGGCGGTGACGCCAAGCTCCTCGCCGGCGGCCACTCGCTCGTCCCCGCGCTCAAGCTCCGCATCGCGCGCCCGGCGAAGCTCGTCGACATCGGACGGCTCTCCGATCTCGCGTACGTGAGAGACGGAGGCACCCACGTCGCGATCGGCGCCCTCACACGGCATGCGACCGTCGCTGCCGACGACACGCTCGCCGAGCATTGCCCGATCGTTTCCTTCACCGCAGGTCAGATCGGCGACCCGCAGGTGCGGCACTGCGGCACGCTCGGAGGGACGCTCGCGCACGGCGATCCCGCATCCGACATGCCGGCCGTGATGCTCGCGCTGGGAGCAGACCTCGTCGCACGCGGGAAGGGCGGCGAGCGGGTCATCGCTGCGACGGACTTCTTCACCGGCGTGTTCGAGACGGCGCTCGCACCGGACGAGGTGCTCGTCGAAGCCCGCGTCCCGAAGCTTGCGGGCTCGACCGGTTGGAGCTACATGAAGGCGAGCCGTCGCGCGCAGGACTGGGCCACGGTGGGCGTCGCCGCGCTCGTCCACCGCGACAATGGGTCGATCGCGGGCGCGTCAATCGGGCTCGTCAACATGGGCGGGACCCCGCTGCGGGCCAAGGCGGCCGAGGACGCCCTCGCCGGCGGCACGTCCGCGGCGGACGCGGCGATGCTCGTCACCGACGGCGCCCAGCCCCCGAGCGACCATGCCGGATCCTCCGAGTACCGGGCGCACCTCGCGCAGGTGATGGCGCGCCGCGCCCTCGAGCAGGCGTTGGGCGACTGAGGGCTCGAGGAAGAGGGGCGAGGCTGAAGCCACGCCCCTCTCCGACGGTCCGGGGCGGGGCTTCAGCCTCGCCCGTCTCCGCCCTGCGTGGGCTTCCTACGGCTCCGCGAGAATCGGCGAGTCGAGCGCGATCTGGAGGGCGTCGGCCGGCGAGACGTCGTCGTCCTCGACGATCAACCGGTGCGGGAGAACGTACTGGGCCATCGTCCGCACGTCCTCGATCGTCACGGTGTCGCGCCCCTCGAGCCGCGCGTTCGCCTTCGTGGCGCTCATCAGGTGGATCGCGGCACGTGAGCTCGCGCCGAGCATGACCCCGTCGAGCACGCGCGTCTTGCGGACGACGCCCACCACGTACCTCGCCACCTCCTCGGGCACGATCGTCGCGTCGAGCTCGATGCGGGCCTTGTCGAGGCCCACGATCCCGAGCAGCGGCATGATCTCGCCGAGCATGTCCGGCGTCACGCCCGTATGGGGCAGCCGGAGCATGTCCACCTCGTGCTCGAGGTCGGTGTAGTCGATGTAGACCTTGAACAGGAACCGGTCGAGGTTCGACTCGGGGAGCGGGAAGACGCCCTCCTGCTCGAAGGGGTTCTGCGTCGCGATCACGAGGAACGGGTCGGGCAGTCGGTGCACGCGGCCCTCGACCGTGACGCTGCGCTCGGCCATCGCCTCGAGCAGCGCGGCCTGGGTGCGCGGCGGCGTACGGTTGATCTCGTCCGCGAGCAGGACGTTGGTGAAGATCGTTCCGGAGATGAACTTCGTCTCTCCGGCGCGGGTGACGTTCTCGCCGACGAGCTCGCTCGGCGTCGTGTCCGGCGTGAACTGGACGCGGTTGAAGTCCGCGCCGAGCACGTAGGCGGTCGCGCGCCCGAGCAGCGTCTTCGCCGTGCCGGGCGGGCCTTCCAGCAACACGTGGCCGCGCGCCATCGCCGCGATCAAGAGCAGCTCGACCGCGCGGCCCTGGCCGACGACGACCTTGCCGACCTCGGCCTTGGCGCGTTCCCTGAGCGTCGCCAGGCTCTCGTATTGATACGTGATTGGCACGCGGGCCTTCCTCCTCGAAGCTCGTTCGCTTGTCCCCCAGACGATAGTCGGCAGATCGGCGGGACTTCTCAACCGCAATTCGGTGGCTTTGCTCGCCCGCACCGACACGCCGTCCCGCCGCGTACACTCCCGCCCCGTGCGGAGCTTCTGGCACCGGCCGCTCGGATCGAAGCTGATCATCCTGCTGAGCGCGGCTTTCCTCGTCGAGATGCTGGCGCCGTGGACGCGGGTGTGCGTCGCGACGGGCGACGTCGGCTCCCGGAAGTGCGGCTGGACGACGGGCTACGAGGGATCGGACTTCGCGCTCTACGCGGCGCTGTTCGCGCTCGCGATCCTCGTCTGGGAGCTCCTGCCCATCCTGATTCCCCGGTTCTCCATGCGCGGGTGGCCCACGGCGATCGTGACCGCGATTCTCGGTGTGGGGCTCGCCATCTGCACGCTCGTGAAGGTGATCGAGGACAACGAGTTCCAGACCGGCTGGGCGTGGGTCGGCCTCGCGATCGCGCTCGCCGTGATGCTGATCGCCCTGATCCGCGTCCGCTATCGCTGGGGGACGCGCGGCCGGGACAGCGACGAAGCGGCGCCTGCCGCCGTTCCCGACCCGGGGACCCAGCCGCCGTAGCGGCTCCGACCGCGTCGATTCGTCACGCGAGGAAGCGCGCGAGTCTCTCCAGCGTCTCGGTCCACCCGACCCGGTGCAGCTCGTAGCGCGCGTCCGTCGCGAACGGGCCCTGGTCGAGTGCGACGAGGGTGCCCTCCGCTTCGGCCGCGAACGTCAGGCTGACCAGGGTTTCGCGGTCGTCCGGATCGGGCGGGTCCCATACGAAGGTGAAGTCCAGACGGTGGGGCGGCTCGACGACGCGGAAGTTGCCGCGCAGGTGGAAGACGTCTCCTTCGGGCGGCTGCATGGCGATCCGATATCCGCCGGCGACATTCACGTCGAGCGCCTCCACGGTGGACGTGAAGCCGGAAGGGCCCCACCATGCCGCGAGCGACTCTGCTTCCACGCATGCGCGGAAGACGCGGTCGGGCGACGCGCTCATGAGCCGCTCGAGATGGAGCTCCAGGCCCGGCATTCCCTTCGATCAGGAGGATTGCACGCTGTAAGCAGCTATCCTAAGACGACAACATACGGGGGCGACCAGGTCTCGACGTGGTCGGTTCTCCGGTCGAGCAGCGAGCCGAGGTCGCCGGTCGGCCTCGTAAAACAACCGGCACAAAAAGCAAGTGCGAAGAACGATCTCGCACTCGCCGCCTAGCACACACTAGGTCAGGCGACGTCCCATCCCGGTTCGGCCCGAGGCCGGGGTACGGGGCGCCAACGATCGGGCTAGGAGCCGAAGGAGCGCCAATCGCCGGAGGCTCGACACCCAAAGGATAGGCTGGCCCGCCGGTAGGGCGTCCGCCCCCGGCCGTCGGGCGAGACGAAAGCGCGGACTACGCTCGTAGACGTTCGGACGGTACGACCGCGGACGCGGGTTCGATTCCCGCCGCCTCCACTCGATAGGCGCCCCACGTGCGTGTTAGCACCGAATGTGACTGCGTCGCGGGCGGAGAGTGAGTACCGCAACGCCTTGTCACCGGGAGACACGGTGAAGCTGCTGTTCGCGTTCGAGTCGACCCCTGTCGGCTAGCTGACCGATCGCTGCTTCTTGGCCGGCTCGGGCGACGGGCGCCGGGACGAGCAGCAGGGCCGGTACGTGCCGGTCTGGGCAGCTACTCCGCCACGATCTTCCAGTACGAGTCCTTCTTGACGATCTGGCCGTCGCGGAAGGTCCACAGATCGCAGCCTCGGAGCTCGAGCCGCTCTCCCTCGGTCGTCGTTCCGGTGAGTGTCCATTCGGAGACCCCTCTGTCGCCGCTGGCCCAGTGCGAGCCGTCGCCGTAGTGGACGTCGGGGATGCCGGCGAACCGGGCAGCGAATCCCTCGCGCACCTCGACTCGCCCTACGTATCGACGTCCCCAGGGCTCAGGGCCCTTCGGCGACTCGAACACCGCGTCCTCGGCGAAGAAGGCCATGATGGCGTCGACGTCGTGGCGGTTGAATGCCTCGGCGATCGCCTCCAGGGTCCCGGTCGTCACGGTCTCGGTCGTCTCCATCGCCGTCCCTCCCCGGTGGTGGGCTCGTGTCAGAGCGGATAGCCCTGCGGGAGTCTAGGCCGGGCTCCGGTTATGGTCCCCGCGTGCGTCTCGAGCCGCTGACGGTCTTTCGCTGGAGCTATGACGCCGGCGCCCGCATCGGCGCGCCCGGGTACGCCATCGTCAGTCCCTACGGGAGCGACGAGGGCATCGGCTACGGCGAGGGCCACGGAACCGCGACCGGTCTGGTCGAGGGCAGCGTCGTCTGGGCGAACTACCCGCGGCGCCGCAGCGACGGCCGGATGCTCCCGGACGTTCGCGGCCTCATTACGACGACCGACGGAGCGTCGATCCTCTTCGAGCTGCGGGGGCGGACGATCTTCGAGGGCGACGAGCCGGGGCGGCAGAACCTCGTCGGTTGGCTCGAGTCGGATCACGAGCGCTACCGCTGGCTGAACGACGTGGTGTGCATCGCCGAGGGCCAGATCGGTGCCGAAGGCATCGAGATCCACCTCTACACCGGCATCCACGAACTGCCCGCGTAGCGCTCGCAGAGCGACTGTCGGAGACGCGAGAGCTCCACCCGGGCGCGGGGACCGGAGCGCGACGCCGGGGTAGGCTCGAGAGGTGATTCGCCTCCTCGCGCTGTCGCTCGTCGTCGCTGCGCTCGGCTCGGCCACGACGGCTGCCGCCGACGGCTCGTACCGGTCGAGCGTCCGGCCTCTGCCGGCCGAGCTGCGGGGCCGGCTGCAGGGCGAGTCCTGGCGTTCGGGTTGTCCCGTACCGCTCTCCGGGCTGCGCGTGCTCACCGTCACGCATCTCGGCTTCGACGGCCGCCGGCACACCGGGCAGCTCGTGGTCAACGCGGGCGTCGCCTCGCGGCTCGTCCGCGTCTTCCGGAGGCTCTACGAGCTTCGCTTCCCGATCCGCCACATGCGGCTCGCCGACATGTACGGCCCGCGCGACGGGCGTCCCGCCGACGGCGACGTCACGGGGTCGTTCCGCTGCCGGCAGGCCGTGCCGTCGCCGTGCACCGGAGGCTCGGCGAACGGCTCGTGGTCGAACCACGCGTACGGCCACGCGATCGACCTCAACCCGGTCGAGAACCCGTATGTCGGCTGCGGGCGCACGCGCGACCCTTCGAGCGCCCCGTATCTCGACCGCTCGCGGTTGCGCAAGGGGATGGTCACGCCCGCCGTCATTGCCGCGTTTCGCTCGATCGGCTGGGGCTGGGGCGGCAGCTGGGCCGGCAGGACGAAGGACTACATGCACTTCTCTACCACGGGCCACTGAGCTGTCAGCTGTACGTCGGGAGGCCCGGGCCCGCGACCGCGAGTGCGAGCTCCACGGCGCGGACGAGCGGTTCCGGAAGCTGATCCCGGTCCAGGCCCGCGAGGCGCTTCCAGGCGCGCTCCGGCTTCCGCGCGCTGCTGGACGCTGCGGAAATCGACGACCGTATCCCGCGAAGCAGTGGGCTCACGGCACACGTGTCACATCGGTGTTCGCTGTGCGAAAAATGACCGTCGACGTGACCCGATGAGCGAAAGGATCGTGTTGTGACCACGTACACAGTCGGATACCTGGTCGGGAGCCTCGCCTCGGACTCGATCAACCGCACGCTCTCGAAGGCCCTGATCCGTCTCGCGCCGCCGAGGCTCGAGCTCACGGAGATCCCGATCGGGGAACTGCCGCTCTACAGCCGGGACTACGACGCCGAGTATCCGCCCGCCGGCCGGGAGTTGAAAGAGGCACTCGCCGCAGTCGACGCCGTGTTGTTCGTGACGCCGGAGTACAACCGCTCCATCCCCGGTGCGCTGAAGAACGCGATCGACTGGGCGAGCCGGCCGCGCGGGTCGAACTCGTTCGCGCGGAAGCCGTCGGCGGTGATCGGCGCCTCGACGGGAAAGATCGGAACCGCCGTGGCGCAGCAGAGCCTGCGCAGCGTGCTCAGCTTCTGCAACTCGCCGCAGATGAACGCGCCCGAGGCGTACATCCAGTTCACGCCCGGGCTGATCGACGACGACGGCCGTGTGACCGTGGAGAGCACGGAGGGGTTCCTGCGGACGTACATGGCGGAGTTCGACGCCTTCATCGAGCGCGTCCTCGCGGTTCTTCCGCCCGAGGGCTGACCCGAGGCGCCGCGCGCTGCTCGACGCTGACTTCTGTTCGATCCCTCGGACGGGGGAGGTCGGCGCCCGCGCCGACGAAGACGATCAGTCAGATCTTGGGGGAGAGGGTGCCATGTTTCCGTGCGGCGACCGGGCGGTCCACGCCCTCGTCGGGCCGCGTCCCGGAGCCGGATCGTTGAGCACGGCGCTCGGTCTCGCCGGTCTCGAGTCGCGGATCGCCGCCGAGCCGCGTCCGTGCGGCGTCATCCTCGTCGACCTCGACGACATGAAGGACGTCAACGACCGTCACGGTCACGAGATCGGGGACCGGGTCCTGCGGAGCGCCGTCGGACGGTTGGCCTCTGTCGTGCCGTCCGGATTCGCCGCTCCGATCGGCGGCGACGAGTTCGCGCTCCTCGTTCCCGGGTTGGACGACGAGGTCGCGCTCGACTGGGTCGTGACCCGGGTGGGGCAGATGCTCGCCCTGCCGTTCGACGTCGGCCTCGACGGGCCCGTCGAGGTCAGCGCGACGGCCGCCGGCGCCGTGTGGCGACCCGGCGACGATCCACGCTCGGTCTTCGGCGCCGTCGACGAGCGGGTGATGGTCGGGAAGGTGTACCGGCGCGAGGACGGCTTCGGCAAGCTCGCCGACCTCGTGGCCGACGTCCTCGACCGCGCACCCGAGGTCGAGCTGCTCGACGCCGCTGCGGGCGCCGTGCGGCACCTTGCGGACGCCGACCTCGGGCTCATCCTCGTCTCCGGCGAGGTCGCGTTCGCACCGGAGGTCGCGGCTGCGGGCGCCGTGGAGATCGCCTCGCGGGCCGCCACGGAGGCAGCCGAGCTGGGCCGTTTCGTCGACACCGCCGACGCCGGCTGGGAGGTCGTCGCCGCTCCGCTCGGCGCGCCGGGCTCGCTCGCCGGAGCGGTCGCGGTGCTCCAGCGCGGCTCGCGCTTCGGGCGTCGCGAGCGAGTCCTGGTCGCTCAGGCCGGGCGGCTGCTCGGGCCGAGCATCGCGGCGCGGCGCACCCTCGAGGACGCGCTGGGACAGATCGCCGCGCTCTCCGAGCAGGCGCTCCAGGACGAGACCACGGGGCTGCCGAATCGGCGTGCGCTCCTCCGTTGGCTCGCCGAAGTGGGCGACGACACGCCGCTCGCCGTGCTCCTCGTCGACTTCGACGGGCTGCGGGCCGTCAACAACGTGCTCGGCCATCACGCCGGCGACGAGCTGATCCGGCGCGTCGCGGCCGGGATCCAGGAGTCGATCCGCCCGACCGATCTCGTGGCGCGGCTGCACGGCTCCGGCGGTGACGAGTTCGTCGTGTGTTGCCCCGGGCTCGGCGAGGAGGAGGCCGCGGATCGCGCTTCCGAGCTCGAGCAGCATCTCCTCGAGCTCCGCATGCCGCGTGCGATCCGGCACCTCTACCGCGGCGCGTCCGTCGGGAGCGCCGTGCGTTCGCCACGCGAGGATCCCGTCCTGTTCATCGAGCGGGCCACGGTCGTCCTCCACCGCCGCAAGGCTGTTCGCCGCGGAGAGCACACGTAGGCGAGGCCTTAGCGGTAGGCGCAGCCTGGACGGTGGTACCGTCGCGGCAGCGGTCCATACCTGTCGATCGAGGAGGCCACGCCATGGCTGTCGAGGAGAGGACGCGCACGCGGCAGGGTGCCGAGACGGTGTTCGTCGACCGGTTCTGCGACGGCATCATCGGCCCCAGCACCGAGTCGCTCGGGCCCGTGCGGGACGGTGGGCACATCGTCGCCAACACCGCACCGGGATGCTGGGGGCCGATGATCACGCCCGCCATCAAGGGCGGGCACGAGGTGACGCTGCCCGTGGCCGTCGAGGGAGCGGAGGTGGGCGACGCCGTCGCGATTCACATCCGCGACATCTCCGTCACGTCGATCGCGACCGCCTCGGGGAACGACCGTTTCGTCGAGGGACGCTTCAACGGCGATCCGTACTGCGCGAAGGTCTGCGCCTCGTGCGGCGCGGAGGACGAGGCGACGGTCGTGCAGGGGATCGGCCCGGACTCGGTGCGTTGCGCCGTCTGCGGCGAGCCGGCCGCACCGTTCGCCTTCACGAACGGCTACACGATCGCGTTCGACGACGAGTGGGGGGTCGGCGTCACCGTGGGGCGGGAGCAGGCCGAGGCGTTCGCGCAGGACGCCTATGTCGCCGCCGCGCTGCCGGAGCATTCGATCCAGAACCCGATCCTGCTCTTCGCGCCGCACGATCTCGTCGGGGTCGCGACGCGCTTGCGGCCGTTCATGGGCCAGCTCGGCACGACCCCGGGCGTCGACCTGCCCGATTCGCACAACGCGGGCGACTTCGGCGCCTTCCTCCTGGGCGCTCCGCACGCGAGAGCCGTGACCCCGGACGAGCTCGCCGAGCGGACGGACGGTCACATGGACATCGACGCCGTCCGGGCCGGGGCGATCGTCGTGGCGCCGGTCAAGGTCCCCGGCGCGGGGATCTACCTCGGCGACATGCACGCGATGCAGGGCGACGGGGAGATCGCAGGGCACACATGCGACGTGTCCGGCACCGTCACGCTGCAGGTCGAGGTCGTCAAGGGCCTGGAGCTCGACGGGCCGCTCATCCTGCCGCTCGCCGAGGACCTGCCGCTGCTCGCACGGCCGCTGTCACCCGACGAGCGGAGCCGTGCGGCGGAAGTCGCGGCCCGCCACGGCGTCGAGGTGGAGGAGTCGCTGCCGATCTCGGTGGTCGGAACCGGGCCGGACCTGAACAGCGCCGTCGACAACGGCCTCGCCCGGGCGGCCGCGCTGCTCGAGATGACGGTTCCCGAGGTCAAGAATCGCGCCACGATCACGGGCGCGATCGAGATCGGTCGGGCTCCCGGGGTGGTGCAGGTCACGTTCCTCGCGCCGGCCTCCCGCCTCGCGAGGCGCGGGCTCGAGCAGCTCGTTCGCACGCACTACGGAATCCCGGCCTGAGGCTCGGCGTCCGACCGCGGGCGGTCACCCGCCCGCGGCCGGCACGAGCACGTCGAGCCGGTCGCCGTCGGCGAGCACGCGGTCGTGTGTCACGATCGAGCCGCCCGCGACGACTGCGAGCCCGTCGCAGGCGCGCTCGCCGAGCGCCCCGTCGGCGGCGAGGGCCTCGAGCAGATCGCACACGCGCGCGCC
Organism: Gaiella sp.; assembly: GCF_035558935.1. GTDB lineage: Bacteria > Actinomycetota > Thermoleophilia > Gaiellales > Gaiellaceae > Gaiella. Next base: position 37,040 of record NZ_DATMBZ010000067.1, read on the forward strand.
CGGGCCTAGCTCGACCACGCGCCGGTTCCCGAGCTGTTCGGCGAGCGAGCCGGAGAGCCGCACCGTGATGTGCATCCCGGAGATCAGAGGAGGATACTCGGGTCGCTACGCCCCCCAGACCCGCGCGACAGCATGCTCGATGCGCGCGCGGATCTCCGCCGCAACGGGATCGAGCTCCTCGCGTTTGGAGGTGGCGACCATGTCCAATCCTCTTTATATGAATAATTGACCAATCAGGAAAATAGATGCTACCATGACTCGCAGTGGCAGGTGTGCCGGCAGCGATGCTCGACGCGGCGGCGGAGCGATTCCGCCTCCTCGCCGATCCGACGCGGCTGCGCCTGCTGAACGAGCTCGAAGCGGCCGACGAGATCCCCGTCGGCGAGCTCGCCGAGCGGGCGGGCGTCGGCCTGTCCAACACGTCCAAGCACCTCCACCAACTCGAGCGCGCCGGCCTCGTCGGCAGGCGCCGTGTCGGCACGACGATCCTCTACCGCGTCGCTGACCCGGTGATCCCGCAGCTCTGCGAGATCGTCTGCGCGTCTCTGCGCCGCCGGTACGCGGCGCTCGCCGAGCAGGCCTGAGCGCCGGCCGGCGCCGACACGCGGAAACCACGCGAACCAACGAACGAAGGAGAACAGCGAGACCATGGACACAACCACAGAGACGTTCGAGCTGGACGTCATCCAGCGCTCGCACGAGCTTCCGGTCGTCGTCGACTTCTGGGCCGCCTGGTGCGGCCCGTGCCGGATGCTCGGCCCGGCGATCGAGCAGGAGGCGGCGAAGCGCGAGGGCAAGCTCGCGCTCGTCAAGCTCGACGTCGACGCCGAGAGCGAGATCGCCGGCCGTTACGGCGTCCAGAGCATCCCGACGGTCGCTGTCTTCCGGAACGGCGAGGCCGTCACAGGCTTCGTCGGCGCGTATCCCGCGGCCACGATCGGCAAGTTCTTCGACGACCTCCTCGCGAAGGAGGAGAGCGCTGCGGCTGCCTGAGCCGAGCCACACGAAAGGAAGGGATCGAGATGAGACCCACCGAGCCGTTCCGGAAGGAGCACGAGGAGCTGCTCGCGCACATCGACCACCTCGGGCACGCGGCGCGCGAGCTGCCGCGGCTCGACCCGGCCGAGCGGAGAGCGGTGGTCGACCGCGTCCTCGGCTTCCTCACGGGAACACTGCTGCCGCACGCAAAGGCCGAGGAGGAGGTGCTCTACCCCGAGTGGGCGCGCCTCGTCGGCTTCGCGGATGCCGCCGTGCCCATGGTGCACGACCACGAGGCGATCGTCGCTCGCGTCGAGCGCCTCGAGCAGACGGAGATGGACGACGTCGACACGCTCCAGGAGCTGCTCTACGGCCTCCAGGCCCTGATCGGGGTGCACTTCCGCAAGGAAGAGGACATCCAGCTGCCCGCGTTCGACGCCGCTCCGGCCGAGGTCACCGGGCGGGTCCTCGAGCGCATGGGTGCGCTCGCCGGGCACGTCCACGAGCACTGAGCGGACAGGATCTGGACGCGAGAGGCCCCGAGTCGGGCCCCTCGCGTCCAGCGCGGCGCTACGTGAAGACGATCTCCCCGCCTGCCGCGAGGTCGTAGAACTCGCCCACGGTCAGCACGCCCGTGACCTGGGGGACGAAGTCCTTGTCCTCGAGGCCGAACATGTCGACGGTCGCCTTGCAGCCGTAGATCCCGGCGCCCGAGTCGGCGATCAGCTCGACGAACTCCGGCACCGGCGGGATGTCGAGCTTCTCCAGCTTGCGGGCCATCATCTTCGTGGCCATCCAGGACATGCCGGGGAGCGCTCCGACGATCGTCGGAAGATGCATGCCCGGGTTGCCGACGGTCGCGACCTTGATGCGCCCCTGGCGCTTGCGGGTGATCGCGTCGAGCCCGAAGAAGGTGAAGAAGAGGTTCGCCTCGATGCCTTCCATGCGGGCGCCGTTGGCCATGATCAGGCCGGGGTAGACGCCTTCGAGCGAGCCCTTCGAGATCACGATCGAGACCTTCTCGATCGTCTTTCGCTCTGCGCCGGGCTCGGGCGCAGTGAGCTGCTCGAGGTGGTGGTCGGTGATTGTCATCGTTCCTCCTCAGATGCAGCCGCGAGGCTTGGGAATCCCGCCGATCCGTGCGGCGAGCTTCGCCGGGCCCTTGGGGAAGAGCTCGTACAGCTCCTTGATCGGGACGCCGGACTGCTTTCCCAGCGAGCGGATCGACGGCGCCTGCCCCGTCTCGAGGTACGTCGTGCGCATGTAGTTCACGATCTGCCAGTGGCGCGGTGTGAGCTCCGGGATCCCGCTCTCGCGGGCGAGCTCCTCGGCGACCTCCTCGGTCCAGGCGCTCGGATCGACGAGGAACCCCTCCGCGTCCAGCTCGACCGGCACTCCGGCGAGCGTCGCTCCAGTCATGGGTCGGTCACTCCTTTCGCACGGCGCCCGCCTCGACGGGCGCCTGCTTGCCGTGCATCTGCAGCCTCGGGGAGATGCCGGGGATGTCGCGGCCCGGCAACAGCATGTGCCAGTAGATGGACTGGAAGGCGAGCTTTGCCATGTGGTTCAGCCGCGACTCCTCGAGCAGCGGGAGCGGTCCGAACGAGAACGGATAGCGGCCCGGCAGGGGCTCGACCTCGTAGTTGAAGTCGATCAGGAGCGCCTTGTGGAACCCCGTCTCGACGAAGCAGTTCGTGTGGCCGTCGAACGAGGCATCGAGCTCGTCCCCCGCGACGAAGCGCAGGATGTTCCCGGTCAGGACGTCGGCCTCGAAGTGCGTCACGGACCCCGCCTTCGACGTCGGGACGTTCGTCGAGTCACCGATCGCGAACACGTTCGGCTTGACGAGCGACTGCAACGTCCGTGTGTTCGTGGGGACGAAGCCGAGGTCGTCGCCGAGCCCCGGCGATCGCTCGACGAACGCCGCGCCGCCGTGCAGCGGAACGGTGACGAGCAGGTCGAACGGCACCTCGCGGCCGTCGTAGCCGATCAGCCGCCCGCCCGCTCCGTCGACCTCTCCCGTCGCGAACTCCGTCACGAGGGAGACGCCCTTCTCGCGGAGGAGGCCCGCGAGGTGCTCTGCCGCGAGCGGCTTCGTGAACGCCGCGTCGAGAGGAGTCACGAACGTCAGGTCGACGTCGTCGCGCACGCCGCTCTCGTGGAAGTACCAGTCTGCGAGGAATGTGAGCTCGAGCGGCGCGACGGGGCACTTGATCGGAAGGTCGACGAAGTTGACGACCACCCGCCCCGCGTCGAACCCACGGAGTGCCTCCGCAAGCCCTGCTGCGCCTTCGGGCGTGTAGAAGGTGAACACGTTCTCCATCCAGCCCGGACCGGTCATGCCGTCGGTCTCTTCGGGCTGCAGGCGGCTGCCGGTCGCGACGACCAGCACGTCGTAGGGGATCGTCTTGCCGTTCTCGAGGTGGACCTCGTCCGCCTCGACGTCGACGCGGTCGACCTCCGAGCGGCGGAACAGGATTCCGTCGCGGAGCTGCGCGCGGCGTGAGCGCACGATGTCGTCGACCTCCGTGAGGCCGAACGGCACGAACAGGAGCCCCGGCTGGTAGACGTGACGATCGTCTCGGTCGACGACCGTGATGAACGTCTCCTCGGGCGACGTCAGCCGTCGCAACCGGTTGGCGATCATCGTCCCGCCCGTGCCGCCGCCGAGGATCACGATCCGATTGGCCATCGCGACCACCTCCGTCTCGCACTTCCTTCACCGCAGCGTGCCGCGCGCTCCTCCGCCGCACATCCGGGAAGCGCACCGTCCGCCTCCGTAGCATCTACGCAGGTCGAGGGAACGTGGGGTGGCCTACGGGAGGCGCCAGAAGTCACCCGTCAGGCCGACGCGGCCGAGGAGCGCCTGATTCTCCTCGCGGGTGTGCGGGCGCCAGTCGGGCTCGAGGCGGTCGCTCCACCACGCATAGGCGAGGTCGCACAGGGTCGTGACCGGGATCGTCGCGCCGGCGGGACGGCCCGCGAGCCAGCGGTCGACGTGCTCCTCCGACCGGAAGAGTCGCATGGCGCCTCAGGTGAAGACGATGTCGTCCCACCACTGCGCGGCAGGGACGAGGCAGTGGAAGACGAGCGTCTCGTCGTCCGGGCGGCCGTCGCGGACGCGCACCTCGATCGGCTCGTCGCAGTCGGCGCAGACGGTCTCGATCCGCCCGTCGACGCCGAGGGCCGCGCAGATGCCGAACGCGTCCCAGGCGCAGTTCCCGAACCACCGGCGTCCCCCGGCCTCGACGCGGAACGGCGTCGGGACGGCCGAGAACGGATTCGCCATGCGGATCTCGCGCGTCTCGGCGTCGAGGACGAGGGCATGCGCGTCGTGCAGCCGCTGCCAGCCGGCGCGCAACGCCTCGACGTCGAGTTCGAGCGACCCGGCCGTCTCGTCCGCGGTGGGTGCGCGCCCGAGCTCGACGAAGAGGCGGTACGTGGCGTTGCGGAGCTCGAGGTCGGCGTCGTCTATCGCGCGAGTCTGTCAGAGGCCGGCGCTAGAACGCGGCCACGGTGAACGGGGTGTCGATCGCGTCCTGGCGCCCGGGCACCCAGAGGCTCACGCGGAAGACGCCGCCGCCGACCGAGGCGATGGTCGTCTCCGCGCTTCCCGCGCTCGCGGCGCCGATCTGCGCAGCGTTGCCGGGGAACCGGACCTCGAAGACGCCGGCCTGCACGCGGCGGGCCTGCGGGGCGCCGCCGGCGCAGTTGAACCGTGTCCCGACCAGCGGCTTCGCGCTCGTGAACTGATCGGGGAAGTTCGCCATTCCCTTCGCGGCGTCGCCGTTGACCGCGACGAACCCGCGGACGGCGCCCGGCTGGCATCTCGCCTGTGGCTTGACGGCCTCGGTGACCGCGACGGCGGAGCCGCCCAGCGCGAAGAAGAGCGCTGCACCGGCGACGACCATGGACGGGCTGACACGCATGGGAAACCTCCGACTCGGGACGACGAGCGCATCGTCGTGTCCCGGTCGGACGGCGTCGGCGCTCGGAACCTCTCAGACGTCGAGCGGAAAGCTTCCGTCGACGACCAGGTGCGCGCAGGCGATCGGGTCGTCGCGTTCGACGTAGCGGTCTTCGGAGGGCATCCAGCGCTCGACCCAGGTCTCGCGCGATGCCTCGCCGTCCCGGGCGACGCCGCGGGCGAGCCTCACGTCGTACGGTGCCTCGACCCAGACGCGAACGTCGTAGTCGTCGCGGAACATCCGGTGGAGCGCGCAGACCCCCTCGACGACGACCACGCCGGTCGGGGTCACCGTGCGCTCGCCTCCCGCGCGGCGCGCGCCCCAGTCCCAAGACGCATAGCGCGCCTCACGGCTCGCGACGAGCGGCTCGAAGACCTCGGCACGCAGCCGGTCGAGGTCGAATCCGTCTCCGTCCCAGAACTCGTCCGTTCCCACGACCTGCGCTCCGGGGATCCGCGCTGCGAGGGTCGACTTGCCCGCGCCGCCTCGACCGCCGATGCCCACGAACGTGAACCAGCGGCGCGGTCGGGCGCCGGCGATCAGGTCGAGGACGGGCTGGGCGTCCACCCCGCCACGGTAACGGCGCGGTTGCATTAACCTCGCCGTAGAGACTCAGATCGACTTTCTGGAGGACCTGATGAGCGAGACCACCCGTGTCGTCGTCCCGTACGAGTCGATGGATCCCCTGGCGATCGGGGCGACCGACGACCAGTCGAAGAAGCATCGCGACACGATCGAGGTCGACATCCCGACGACGAACCTCGTGGCGGTCGTCGAGCCCGAGGAGCCGGCGCCCGTCGACAACCCGACCGAGGCGGCGCGACGCGCTCTCGCCGAGCCGGTCGACGGACCGACGTTCGCCGAGATCCTCGACGGCCGGTCGAGCGTCGCCGTCGTGATCGACAACCAGTTCCGCCCGACGCCGTCGTCGAAGCTGCTGCCCGCGGTGTTCGACGCGATCGAGGCCGCAGGCATCACGGACGTCCGCGTGTGCTGCGCCAACGGGAAGGTCTTCCCAATGTCGGAGTCGGACACCGAGCAGAAGGTCGGCCGCGAGAACCTCGCGCGGATGGAGCGGAACGGCTGGTCGTTCTCCCAGAACGACCCGCAGAACCCGGACGCGTACACGTTCGTCGGCGTCTCGTCGGGCGGCACACCCGTGTGGCTGTTGGACGAGGTCGCCTCGGCCGACGCCAAGATCACGATCGGCCAGGCGCAGGCGAACCACTGGGGCGCGGGCGGCGGCGGGAAGCTGATCCTCCCGGGCGTCGTCTCCGACGAGACGGTCGAGTCGAACCACTGCGCGTTCGTCACCTCGCCGCAGACGCACTACGGCGCCTACGTCGGGCCGATGCGCTCCGACATCGACGAGGTGGCGACGATGTGCGGCCTGGACTGCACGATGAACGTGCTCCTGGACACGCACGGCCGTGTGATGGACGTCGTCTTCGGCTCGCATCCCGAGGCGCACCGCGAGGCGATCCGGCGCTTCAACGACGTCTACGCGTACGAGTCGTTCGTCCCCGAGCACGGGCAGGCCGACATCGCGATCTGCGGGGTCTTCGCGCCGACCGACCACCTCTTCTTCCACACCGGCTGGGGCTGCATGTCTGCCGATCTCGTCGTGAAGGACGGCGGCACGCTGATCTACACGAGCCCCTCACCGGGCGTCTCCACCGCGATCGGCGACTTTCCCGGCTTCGCGCTGATGGACCTGATGAAGCCGTACATGCCCGCGACACCGGAGAACTACCAGCGGGTGCTGCGCGACATCCACGCGCGGGCGATCCAGATGTGGGCCGGCTGCATCTGGGTGCCGATCTACGAGGTGATGACGCGGAAGCACCTCACGATCGTGACGCTCGAGGAGAACCTCGAGATGGCCGCCGACATCGGGCTCGACGCGACGACCTCGCTCGACGGCGCACTGGCGGCCGCGTTCGAGCGGCACGGCGACGACGCGAAGGTCGTCGTGCTCCCGTACGCGCGCTACCAGCTGCCGCGGAACGCCGTGCGGATGGAGCCCGCCGACGAGCGCGTGATCGCGTACGCGGGGCGGGACTAGGGCATGACCGACGCCGCCCGCCGGACGATCCCGGGGCTCCGGGCGTCCGGCGTGGCGGCGACGGACGAGGTCGGCCGGGAGATACGGGGCTCGACGACGATCCTCGAGCTCCTGAGGATGTTCCCCGACGGGAGCGCGGCGAAGCTGATGAGCGACATCCAGTTCCCCTGCGCACACTGCGGCGGCGCCGTGCGCGAGCCCCTGACGCTCGCCGCCAAGCGTCACCGGCGCGACCCGCGCGCCGTGATCGAGGCGTTCCGCGCCCTCGAGGCGGGCGGCCCCACCGCCGAGCAGATCGCGAGTGCCGCCCGTCGGCAGGCGGCGTAGAGCCTTGGCGGTCGCAT
>NZ_DATMBZ010000068.1:0-32208 GCF_035558935.1 Gaiella sp.
CTCCGAACGCCGCGGCGACGACTGCGACGAGGGCGACCCCGGCCGTCGCGAGGATGATCCTCTTCATCCTGCAGCTCCTTCCTCGTTGGTGACTGACAGTTCTTCGAGCGAATGGGCGAGCTGGAGCGAGCGCCGCAGGAACCGTCGCGTTCGCTCCTCCCGCGGATTGTCGAGAACGTCGGGCGGACGCCCCTGCTCGACGATCTTGCCGCCGTCCATGAAGACGACTCGGTCCCCGACCTCGCGGGCGAACTGCATCTCGTGGGTGACCACCAGCATTGTCGTCCCGTGGTCCCGGGCCAGGTCCCGCATCACGACGAGGACCTCGCCGACGAGCTCGGGATCGAGCGCCGAGGTCACCTCGTCGAAGAGCACGACGTGCGGAGACATCATCAACGCCCGGGCGATCGCGACGCGCTGCTGCTGCCCGCCCGAGAGCTGGTGGGGATGCTGCGAGGCCTTCTCGGGGAGCCCCACGACCTCGAGCAGCTCGCGGGCGCGGCTCTCGGCCTCGGCACGTGGCAGCTTCCGGATGCGGCGGGCCGCGAGCGTCAGGTTCTGCATCACGGTGAGGTGCGGGAACAGGTTGAACTGCTGGAAGACGATCCCGATGCGCTGACGGACCGCGGTGACGTCGACGCCCTTCCTCGTGATCTCCTCCCCCTCGAAGAAGATCCGGCCCGCCTGGATCGGCTCCAGCAGGTTGACGCAGCGCAGGAGCGTGCTCTTCCCGCTGCCGCTCGGGCCGATGATCACGAGCACCTCTCCGGGCGTGACGTCGAGGTCGATCCCGTCGAGCACGAGGTTGTCGCCGAAGCTCTTGCGCACGGCTTCGAGCCGCAGCACGGGCGCGGGCTGCTGCAGCGCCTCCGCGCCGGCTGCGCTCATCGGCGCGCCTCGTCGTCTCGTTCGTTCGGGTCGAGCCGCGTCGTCATCGGATGAATGATTAGAGGCGACTGCGGTCGCGAAAGTCAAGAGCCCCGACGCACTCGCGACTTCACTCGACGCTGACCGAGCAGACGTCTATAGTCGGCCGGCGCGGCGGCAGGCAACGCGTGGAAGTGCGCAACGTCAAGCCCTTGAAAGGGGGGACTATCGAATGAAGTGCTTCGCACTGGCCTGCGCCGTTCTGGCGGCGCTCGCGGTCACGGGCGCGGCGAGCCCGGCGCGGCAGGCCCATTCGGCTACCACGTTCACGGTTTACCTCGGGGAGTTCGCACAGCCACCCGCGAGCCTCAGGAAGGTGCCGGGGACCATCAACCAGTTCCTGCCCGGGAAGGTGACGATCGCCGCCGGCGACAGCGTGACGTTCTCGAGCGCCTCGTTCCACTCCGTGACGTACAACCCGAAGCCGATCCCGCTCCTCATGCCGGATCCGGCCAAGGGAACGTATGCGGGCCTGTCGGACGCGGCAGGGACGCCGTTCTACTTCAACGGGCGGCCCAAGCTGATCTACAACCCGCAGGCCTTCGGGCCGTTCGGGCCGAAGACGATCTCGCCCGGCACGCCGGTTTCGAGCGGCGCCATGGGCCCCCAGGGGCCGAAGGATCCGCCCCAGACCGCCACGTACGCATTCCCGAAAGCGGGGGTCTACACGCTCTTCTGCACCCTGCACCCCGGGATGAAGGGGACAGTCGTGGTCAAGCCGGCGGGCTCGGCCCTGCCGAAGACGCCCGACCAGGTCAAGGCGCAGGCGCTCGCGGCGCAGACCGCCGCCTACCCGAAGGCGATCGCCCTGAACAAGACGAAGGTCGCGGCGCCGAACACGGTCGCGATGGGTGTCGGCGGCGGCGTGGCGATGCTCGCGTACTACCCGAAGGTGCTGAAGGTGAAGGCCGGGACGACCGTCACCTTCGTCAACAAGTCGTCGAGCGAGGTGCACAACATCGTGCTCGGCCCGAAGAAGTACATCGAGGACTTCCAGAAGAAGACCGATCTCTTCCCGACCGGACCGTCGAGCCCGAACCAGGTCTCGCCGGTGCTGCCCTTCGCGACGGATCCGGCCCCGTACAAGTACGACGGCACGACGACGCACGGCAACGGCTTCTTCGTGACGCCGCTGACATCCGGCGCGCCGATCGGGCTCCCGCATGCGTCGCGGGTGACGTTCTCGGCGCCCGGGACCTACAAGTACTTCTGCTGGATCCACGGCCCGGACATGGGCGGCACGGTGGTCGTCACGCAGTGAGCCGTCGAGCGCTGCATCGGCCTGCGTCGCAGTGATCGCGAGGCGGGCTCTCCGAGGGCCGCGGGCGCTTGCGCTCGCGGCCCTCGCCGGCGCGCTCGCCGTCGTCGGCGCGACCGGCGTGCTCACGTCCGTGGCATCCGGCGGCCCGGAGCCCGCGGGCCACGTTCGGGAGTACTGGGTCGCGGCGGTCCCGGTGACGTGGAACGTCGTGCCGAATGGGCGGAACGCGATCGAGGGAGAGTCGTTCACGCCCGACAAGACCGTGTTCCGCACTGTCGTCTACCGGCAGTACACGAAGGACTTCGCGAAGCCGATTCCCAACGAGGCCGGCGACCAGGGGATCCAGGGGCCACTCATCCGGGGACGTGTCGGCGACACGTTGCTCGTCCACTTCCGCAACCTCGACACGCTCACGAACCAGCCCCACTCGATGCACTTCCACGGCGTGCGCTACCAGTTCGGCTCCGACGGCGCGTACATCCCGGGCTTCTCCGGGCCGGGTGCGAACGTCAAGCCGGGCGAGAGCTTCACGTATCGGCTCGTCGCCGAGCGCGCGTCCGAGGGGGTCTGGCCCTACCACGACCATTCGCCGTCGATGACGGAATCGATCGACGGCGGCCTCTACGGCGCTCTCTCCATCCTCGGCCCCAACGAGCGGGCGCCGGACAAGGAGTTCGTCGTCTACCTCTCCTCCCACCTCGGGTTCATGACGATCGACGGCCGCGCGTTCGTCGGCAACACACCGGTTTTCCACGCCAAGGTCGGCGACGTCGTCCAGTGGGACGTCCTCGCGATCGGGGACGACTTCCACACCTTCCACGTGCACGGCCACCGGTGGCTGACGGCGGACGGCCCGCGGGACACGCAGGTCATCGGCCCGGCGGAGAGCTACAAGATCCGCTGGCGCGAGGACATCGCCGGGACATGGCTCTACCACTGCCACGTCGAGAGCCACATGATGAACGGCATGATCGGCATCTACCGCGTGAGTCGATGAAGCGCGCCGCCGTGCTGGCACTCGTAGCCGTGTCGCTCGTTGCGGGAGGAGCCTCGGCCGCCGACGCGCCGGTCCGTACCGTGACGATTCCCGGGAAGCTCTACGAGCCCGACCATCTCGACGTGCTCGTGGGCACGACCGTCACGTGGAAGAACGACGACGCGATCAACCACACTGTCACGGCGGACGACGACGCCTTCTCGTCGGGGTTCGTGCCACCGGGCGGGTCGTTCACGTTCACGTTCGCGAAGCAGGGCCGCTACCCGTTTCACTGCACGATCCACAAGTTCATGAAGGGCGAGGTCGACGTGTTCGGGCTCGTCCTCTCCGGGCCGGAGGGGCCCGTCGCCTCGGGGCGCCGCGTCGTGTTCGCCGGTCTCGCGCCGATCGGGACGGAGACGGTGACGCTCCGCGGCGCCGGCAGTGAGCGCACCGTCCGTGCGCGTCCCGACGGCAGCTTCGTCGTCGGGGTACCGGTCGGCGCTCCCGCCGTCTACCGAGCGCTCGCCGGAAGCCTCGTCAGCCCTGCTGTCCGCGTCCTCGTGCGGCCCCTCGTTCGCGTCGTGAAGGCTGGCGACGCGGTGCACGCCGCTACCGACCCGGCGCGGCCGGGCGCGACGGCGGTGCTCCAGTCGTACGACCGCGAGCGCTTCGCGTGGCGACCCGTCTCGAGGTCGAAGCTCGACGGCCGCTCGCAGGCCAGCTTCGCGATCCCGTCGGGGGCCGATCGCGTCCGGGTGCTCGTCGTCGGCGGCAAGGGCTGGGCCGACGCGGCCTCGCGGCCGCTCGTGCTGTCGGCCCCTCAGTAGGATCGCGCGCGTGAGGATCCGCGCCGCCGTGCTCGAGGAGTTCGGGCAGCCGCTCGTCGTCCAGGACGTCGACCTCGCCGAGCCGAAGACCGGCGAGGTGCTCGTGCGGCTCGCGGCCTGCGGCGTCTGCCACACCGACCTCTACACGGCCTCCGGGGCCGACCCGACCGGCTACGCGCCGTGCGTCCTGGGCCACGAGGGTGCGGGCGTCGTCGAGCGGGTGGGGGACGGGGTGACGCTCGTCCGGCCCGGCGACCACGTGATCACGCTCTTCGCGCCCGAGTGCGGCGAGTGCGTCCACTGCCGCAGCGACCGGACGAATCGCTGCATCGCGATCCGCGAGCAGCAGGGGCTCGGCTACCTCCCCGACGGGACCTCCCGCCTGTCACGCGGTGGGGAGGAGCTCCGCCACTTCATGGGCACCTCGACCTTCGCCGAGTACACGGTGATGCCGGAGATCGCGCTCGCGCACGTGAGCCCCGAGGCGCCGCTCGAGGGCTGCGCGCCGTTTGCCTGCGGGCTCTCGACCGGAATCGGCGCCGTCCTCTACACCGCGCGCGCCGAGCCGGGATCGACGTGCGTCGTCTTCGGCTGCGGCCTCGTCGGGTTGGGCGTCGTCATCGGAGCGCGTTTGGCCGGGGCCGAGCGCATCGTCGCGATCGATCTCTCGGAGGAGCGACTTGCGCAGGCGCGTCACCACGGCGCGACGGATACGCGGCTCGCAGGCGACGACACCGTCGAGTGGATCCGGTCGGAGACGGGAGGCTTCGGCGCCGACTACACGTTCGAGGCGACCGGCAACGTGCAGGTGATGCGGCAGGCGGTCGAGGCGGCGCGCGAGGCGTGGGGGCTCGCGACGATGTGCGGTGTCGCGGGCAAGGGGGAGACGCTCGACATCGTCCCCCGTTTCCTCATCACCGGCCGGCGGGTCACGGGCTCGTCTTTCGGCGGCGTGAAGGGCCGCACGCAGGTGCCGCTGCTCGTCGACCGCTGGCTCGCCGGCGAGATCGACGTCGAGTCGTTGCTCTCGCACCGCCTGAGCCTGGACGAGGTCGATCAGGGGTTCGAGCTGATGGAGCGCCAGGACGGGATCCGCAGCGTGATCACGTTCTGAGACGTGCCAGCTTGAGACCGAACGGGGCTGCGAGCTCGCGCTCGATGTCGCTCTCGGTGAGGAAGGAAACCGTGTGGGTGCCAGGCTCGAGCCTGGCACCCACGCTGCTCTGATGCTGCGTTACGAGCGGCGGGACGCTGCCCTCGTATCCCAGTCGCAGCCCGAGGCGAACGAGTCCCGCTGCGACCGCCCGGCGGAGCGGGCCGGCGTGGGCGGGCATCGCAGAACGGTGCAGGGCGGCCACTCTGGCGGCGGCGAGCTCGTGCCTGATCTCCGGGGTGAGCTGCTCCAGCATGGTCGTCCTCCTCTCCGTCAAGTATCTTTAGATCGAACCTCTCGTGCTGAAGATACACGACCTGGAAGCTTGACGTCAAGAGTCTCGAGATGGAAGATCCCAGCGTGAAGACAAAGCGCCCGACCTCGGAGCCCGACTCGATCGACGAGCAGCTCGAGGTCTGGGGACGCGAGCTGCCGACGCTCGACCTCGAGACCGAGGGGATCGTCGAACGGATCCAGCGGCTCGAGCGGCATCTCGACCGCTCGGCTCGAGAGACGCTCGAGCGGTTCGACCTGAGCCACGGCGAATGGCGTCTGATGGGGCATCTGCGCTACTCCGGCCCGCCGTACCGCGGCAAGCCCGGGAAGCTCGCGAAGCACCTGGGGCTGTCGAGCGGTGCGATGACGAACCGCCTCGACAACATGGAGCGGCGCGGCCTGGTCCGCCGCCTGGACGATCCGGGCGACCGGCGGGGCGTGATCGTCGAGTTGACGGATGCCGGCCAGGAGCTGTGGGAAGAGACGGTCGGGATCCAGGCGCAGAAGGAGGCGTTCGTCGCGGGCGTGCTCGACGAGGACGAGAAGACCCGCCTGAACGACCTGCTGCGGCGGATGGTGCGGGCGTTCGAGGACCTGCACGGCCCGGTGCACAAGCACGGCGCCTGATCCGCTCGGGCGCCGACTATCCTGGCCCGACGTGAACGTGACGCTCCCCGACGGCACCTCGCTCGAGCTTCCCGACGGGTCGAGCGCGCTCGACGCCGCCCGCGCGATCGGGCCGAAGCTCGCCGAGCAGGCGGTGCTCGCGCGCGTCGACGGCGAGCCGCGTGACCTGCGCCTGCCGCTGCCCGACGGCGCGGCGCTCCAGATCCTCACGACGCGCAACCACGACGACCCCGACGCGCTCCACGTCCTGCGCCACTCGGCGGGGCACCTGCTCGCCGAGGCCGTCCGCCGCCTCCATCCCGGCGTCAAGGTCGCGATCGGGCCGCCGGTCGAGAACGGCTTCTACTACGACTTCGAGTTTCCCGAGCCGATCCGTGAGGAGGACCTCGCCGCGATCGAGGAGGAGATACGGCGCGAGCTCGCCGAAGGACGGTCGTGGGAGCGGGTCGAGCTCGGCCGCGACGACGCCCGCGCACGCTTCGAGGCGGAGGGCGAGCCGTACAAGGTCGAGCTCGTCGACACGGCCGAGGGCGACATCTCGCTCTACACGCAGGGCGACTTCACCGATCTCTGCCGCGGACCGCACCTCCAGGACTCGTCGCCGATCAAGGCCCTCAAGCTGACGGGCCTCGCCGGGGCCTACTGGCGCGGGGACGAGAAGAACACCCAGCTGACGCGGATCTACGGGACGGCGTTCTTCACGCAGGCCGACCTCGACGCCTACCTCGAACGGCTCGAGCAGGCGCGTCAGAACGACCACCGCCGGCTCGGGCGCGAGCTCGACCTGTTCCACTTCGACGAGCACTCACCCGGCTCGCCGTTCTGGCACCCGAAGGGCATGGCGCTCGTCAACGTGCTCGAGGACCTGCGGCGCTCCGAGAACGCGCGACGCGGCTACGACGAGGTGCGGACGCCGATCATCTACGACAAGTCCCTCTGGGAGACGTCGGGCCACTGGGAGAAGTTCCGGGAGAACATGTTCCAGATCCGGGTCGACGACGAGCACACATACGCGCTCAAGCCGATGAACTGCCCCGGGCACATGCTCCTCTTCCGCTCCCGCCTCCACAGCTACCGCGACCTTCCGGTCCGGTATGCCGAGGCGGGGCCTCTCCACCGCAACGAGCTCGCAGGCGCGCTCCACGGCCTCACGCGGGTCCGGTACGTGACGCAGGACGACGCGCACATCTTCTGCGCCGAGGATCAGATCGACGCCGAGCTCGACGGCTCGATGGCGTATCTCCGCTACCTGTACGGGCTGTTCGACATCGAGCCGCGGGCGGAGCTCTCGACGCGCCCGGACAACAAGCTCGGCTCCGACGCGGAGTGGGACTTCACCGAGGGAAAGCTGGTCGAGGCACTCGACCGGCACGCGATCGAGTACTTCGTGGGCGAAGGGGAGGGGTCGTTCTACGGGCCGAAGATCGACCTGCACGCGACCGACTCGCTCGGGCGCTCGTGGCAGCTCGGCACGATCCAGCTCGACGCCCAGATGCCCGCGCGCTTCGGCCTGACGTACATGGGCGCCGACAACCGGGAGCATCCGGTGTTCGTCGTCCACCGCGCCTTCTACGGCTCGTTCGAGCGCTTCATCGGGCTCGTCCTCGAGCACTTCCGCGGAGCGCTGCCGACCTGGCTCGCCCCCGTCCAGGTGCGCGTGCTCCCCGTCGCGGAAGACCACCGCGAGGAGGCCGGCGAGCTCGTCTACGCGCTGCACGGCGCGAGCGTGCGGGCCGAGCTCGACCAGCGTGACGAGACGCTCGGCAAGCGCATCCGCGACGCCGAGTTGCAGAAGGTCCCGTACGTCGTCGTCTGGGGCGACCGCGAGGCGCGCGACGCAATGGCGGTCCGCAAGCGAGGAGGCGAGGGCGTCTCGACGATGTCGCTCGACGGCCTCGTCGCCGAGATCGCCGAGCAGAGCCCGCTCTAGCGGAAACCGGCGAAGCCGGATTCCACCGCGCACGTGGCCAGGGTGCTACGCTGCCCCTCTGCAAAGCAGGAGCGGCATCGCCCCTCACCACGCCGGCCACGGGCCGCGCGTGGTTCAACCGAGTCGGATCCGACGAGGGAATGCCGCCGCTGCATGCAGTGGCGTTTCAACGAATGAGGAGGATCGACTCGGCTTGGTGAACTGCCTTTGAGACCGCGGCGTCGTCCCGAGGACAGGACGCGTCCCGTCGTCCAGCAGGATCGGATCAACGAGCAGATCCGCGTGCCGCGGGTCAGGCTCGTCGGTGAGGACGGGGAGCAGATCGGGATCAAGGACACGAAGGAGGCGCTCGAGTACGCGTACTCGAAGAACCTCGATCTCGTGGAGGTGGCCAAGGACGCCGACCCACCCGTAGCGCGGGTCATGGACTACGGCAAGTGGCGCTACGAGCAGGAGCAGCGGGCGAAACAGGCACGGAAACACCAGTCGACGATCAACATCAAGGAGATCAAGTTCAGGCCGAAGATCGGCGTCCACGACTACGAGACCAAGAAGGGCCACGTCGTCCGCTTCCTGAACCAGCGGGCGAAGGTCAAGGTCACGATCATGTTCCGGGGGCGGGAGAACCTCCATCCGGAGCGCGGTCGGACGCTTCTCGAGCGTCTCGCAGAGGACGTCAAGGAGCTCGGGCAGGTCGAGCAGCAGCCGACACTCGACGGCCGGAACATGATCATGGTGCTGGGGCCGACGAAGAACGCAGGAGTGAAACACGATGCCGAAGGTGAAGACGGGGAGCGGAGCGAAGAAGCGCTTCAAGGTGAGCGGGGCGGGAAAGGTGACGCGCCGCCACGCGATGAAGAGCCACAACCTCACGAAGAAGTCGTCGAAGCGTAAGCGCGACTTCGGCAAGAGCCATCCCGTCGCGAAGGTCGACGTGAAGGCCGTGAAGAAGCTCCTGGGGCTCCGGTAATGGCACGCGTCAAGCGATCCGTCCACGCGCGCAAGAAGCGCCGCAAGGTTCTCGAGCAGGCCAAGGGCTATTACGGTCGCAAGAGCACGCACTACAAGTACGCGAAGGAGCAGGTCGAGCACTCGCTCGTGTACGCCTACCGCGACCGACGCAACAAGAAGCGGAACTTTCGCTCGCTCTGGATCGTGCGCATCAACGCGGCAGCCCGGGCGAACGGGCTCTCGTACAACCAGTTCATGAACGGCGTCCACAAGGCGGGAATCGAGCTCGACCGCAAGTCGCTCGCCGACCTCGCCGTCGCCGATCCGGCCGCGTTCACGGCCGTCGCCGAGCAGGCGAAGGCGGCGCTCGCGTCGGGCGACGACGCGAAGTCCGCCGCCGCCTGAGCGCGCTCGCCGACGCCTTCCGCGGGCAGGCGGAGCACTTCGAGGCCCTCGGCTCGCCGGTCTACGCCCGGCTTGCCGAGCGACTCGCGGACGACCCCGCGCCGATCTCGCCGATCGTCGGGGACGACGAGCGGTGGGACGTCCCTCTGCGGCTCTTCGCGGCCGTCCACTATCTCGCCCTCTCGGGCGCCGCGCCCGACGCTCTGAGCGGGCGCTTCGAGGACTTCGCCGCCGCGCTGGCCGGGCACGGGGAGGAGCTGCGGCGGCGCGTCGAGACACACGGCGTTCAGACGAACGAGGTGCAGCGCTGCACGATGCTGCTGCCGACGTTCTTGGCCGCGGCGGCCGAAACCGGTCTTCCGCTCGAGCTGATCGAGCTCGGCCCGAGCGCCGGCCTCAACCTCCTCGTCGACCGCTACCGCTACCGCTACGCGAACGGCTCCTACGGCCCTGCGGACGCGCTGCTCGAGCTGACGACGGACGAGCAGTCGGGAGGAACAGTCCCGGCCTCGCTTCTCGGGCGCGAGCTCGTCGTGCACAGGCGCCGCGGGATCGACCTCGCGCCGGTCGACGCGACGACCCCGGACGGATACCTCCTTTTGCGGAGCTTCGTCTGGCCGGGCCTGGACGAGCGCGTCGCCCGTCTCGACGCCGCGGTCGAAACGCTGCGCCGGATGCCCGAGCGGCCGGAGCTGATCCAGGGCGACTACACGGAGGTGCTGCCCCGGCTCCTCGCCGAGCGAACCGCCGACGCCCTGACGCTCGTGTTCGAGACGTTCTCGACCGTCTACCTGCCCGACGCGGCGGCGCGGCAGCTCGCCGAGGCGCTCGAGACGGCGGGCGGCGACGACAGGCCGCTCGCCTGGGTCTCGGTGCGGCGCTGGGAGCTGGGCGCGGGGACGGACACCGCGTTCGAGCTCGAGCTGCGCGTGTGGCCCGGAGCCTCGCGGGTCGTCGCCCACGTCGACCCGCACGGGAACACCCTCGACTGGCGCCTGTGATCACCTCGCGGGACAACGAGACGCTCAAGCTCGTGCGGAAGCTCCTCGGGCAACGCAAGCATCGTGAGGAGACCGGCCTCTTCGCCGTCGAGGGAGAGGATCTCGTGGCCGCCGCCCGCGAGGCGGGGATCCAGCCGGTCCATCTGCTCGTCGCGGGCGAGACGGTAGAGGCGGAGCTGCTCGCGCGCGTCTCGACGCTGCCGCACCCGGCCCGCGCGATCGGCGTCTATCGGCGCGCCGACCTCCCGGCCGGCGGTCGCGACACCTGTCTCGCGCTGTGGCGTCTGGCCGATCCCGGCAACGTCGGGACCCTGGTCCGCACCGCGGACGCCTTCGGCGCCTGCATCGCGCTCTCCGACGGGTGCGCCGATCCGCTGTCCCCGAAGGCGCTGCGCGCCTCCGCAGGTGCGATCTTCCGCGTGCCGCTCCTCGACTGGGACGACCGCCGCGGACGGTGCGTGGCGCTCGTCGCGCATGGCGGCGAGCCGGTCGCGCAGGTGGATCTCTCACCGCCGGTCACGTTTCTGCTCGGCGCAGAGCGCGCCGGGTTGCCGGACGAACGTGTGGCGGAGTGCGAGAGGGCGACGATCCCGCTGTGCGGCGAAGCCGAGTCGCTGAACGTGGCTGCGGCGGGAGCGATTGCCTTGTACGAGGCGTCGCGCCGCGTTTGACCCAGAGCGCAACCGACCCTCGTATGCATCGCGGGGGACGGGCCCCTTCGGGGCCAGTCCCCTGGGTCAGCCAAACCCTCCGCCGCCTCCGCCGCCTCCGCCGCCCCCTCCACCGGAGAACCCGCCGCCGAAGCCGCCGGAGCCGGACGAGGGCGGCGCGAGGGCCGAACCGAAGCCGGAGGCGAGGTCGCCGATCGACATCGCCGAGGCGCCGCTGCCGAGGTTGCCCTGGCCCGAGATCCAGTAGACGGAGCTCGCCTGGGCCATCGCCTCGGGCATCGCGATGTGCGCGGCCTGGAGGACGCGGTCCGCGATCCCGAAGGCGATGCCGTAGACGAGCAGCCGCTCCCAGAGCTGGAGGGTCGCGGGCGGCGCCTCCTGGAGCCGCGGGAAGTCCTGGAGGTAGCGTCGGAAGGCGTCCCAGCGCTCCGCCTCGAGCGCGGCAGGACCGGAGCGGCGGCGCCAGAGCTTGCGGCGGGTGGTGGCGCCGAGCAGCACCGCAGCGTTGACGAAGGCCGCGACGCCGAGCGCGAGCAGCACGACGTCGCTCCACCGGGGGTACACGGAACGCCAGCCGTCGATCGCGATGTACGCGAGCAGCGCCCCGATGGCCGCGAACACGACGATGCCGAGGATCAGCGGCACGAGGCCGATCGACCGGAACCAGCCGCGGTTCGTCACCTCGCCTTCGACGGCCGCCTTGAACCCCTCGAACCGAGGCGCCATCGAGGAGCGTTCGTCCTCGATCTTGCCGCGGAACTCGGACAGGCGCGTGCTGCCGCCGTCGAGCACGTGGTCGACGACCGAGGTGACCGACTTCTCCCACGTGGTCAGCTCGACCGGAGTGCCGCGCGACAGGTCGAGATCCGCAACGTGCTCCTGGCGCAGCCCACCCCAGAGGCTCCGTTCCGTCGTCACCTGCCCCGCGGAGTAGTGCCCGCGGCGGATGAGGTCGAAGAGCGTCGCCGTGAACTCGAACGAGCCGGCTTCACCGCCCTGCCGCAGCAGTGTCGGCACGAGCGCGGGTGCAGTGTCGGTCGGCGGCTCCTGCTCGTACTCGCGGTCGTAGCCCGTCTCGACCTCGCGCCCGAACCGCCAGAACACGAACGTCGAGATCGCGAGCGCGGGGAGCGCACCGATCGCAAGGAGGATCAGAGCCGTCCGCCACGGGTGAGCGATCGCAGAGTCGATCCGCTCCTTGTCGCGCTCGTAGGCCCGCGCGTCGTCGCGCTCCTCCGCGGTGATCTTGCCGAGCCCGTTCCCCCGCTGCACCTTCATGCCCGCCGTCGAGGTGAACGACTGGCGCGGATAGAGGGCCCGGAGCTCGACGAACTGGCCGGCGTCGACGTCGAGCGCCCGGAGCAGGGCCGAGTGCCCGTTCAGCGTGACATCGCCGCGCACCCAGACGGGATGCCCCCAGGCCCTGACGACGTCCCCTGGGCCGGTCATGGTCGCCGTGAGGCGCCCGAGGCGCTGCTTCCACTCGTCGCCCCAGACCTTGAGGTTCACGTCGACGACGTCGTCGTAACCCACCGCGAGGCCCGTGAAGCGGTAGTGGACCTTGAAGGTCCGCTGCTGGAAGCCGTCCGACTGGAAGCGCCACACCACCCGAATGCGCTTGCCGAGATCGGCGACGCCGAACGTCCCGGCCGGGCCGCCCGGCTCGAGGTCGGTCGGCGCGCCGGGCTGGAACGGCCTACCGTTCTCCGAGACGCCGATCTCGTCGATGCGCTCGCCGGAGCGCAGCGGGATCTCCCGGAATCCGTAGGTGAAGGAGCCCGAGAAGGCGACCGTGATCGCCTCGTCGACCGCGACGGAGCCGTCGGGTCGGACGGTCGCCTGGACGTCGCTCGAGACGAGCTCGTAGCTCTGGGCCTGGGCGACGCCGGTGAGCGTGAGCGCGGCGGCCGCGACCGCCGCGAGCGCGAGCGCCTTCCTAGCTCGTGCCACCGGGCGCGCTCGAGCCGCCCGCCTCGGGCTCGGCGGGCGCGACGGGAGGCACGGGGGTCGTCGACGGCGGCGGCTCCACGGATGCGGCCGCCGGACCGGCGCCCGGCGAGAAGTCGACGCGCGGCGCCTCGCGCTGCGTCTCGTCCGTCTCGAAGAACTCACGCTTCGCGAAGCCGAACGGCCCGGCGAGCACCACGCCCGGGAACGTCTGGATCGCGTTGTTGTAGGTGAGGACCGTGTCGTTGTAGACCTGCCGCGAGACGGCGATCCGGTTCTCCGTCTCGGCGAGCTCGCTCTGCAGCTGACGGAAGTTCTCGTCCGCCTGGAGCTCCGGGTACGCCTCTGCGACCGCGAACAGCCGGCCGAGCGCCTGGCCGAGGATGCCCTCGGCTGCGGCCGTGTCGGCCGGACCCTGCGCCCGCTGGGCGTTGGCCCGCGCCTCGGTGACGGCCTCGAACGTGCCGCGCTCGTGCGCCGCGTAGCCGCGGACCGTCTCGACGAGGTTCGGGATCAGATCCCACCGGCGCTTGAGCTGGACCTCGATCTGCGCCCACGCGTTGTCGACGCGATTGCGGTAGCGGACGAAGCGGTTGTAGAGCGCGATCAGCGCGATCACGATCAGCGCGACGATCACGAGGAGAACGATGATCCAGACCATTCGCGGGCGATCCTATGCGTCGGCCGGCGGTCGCGTCCACCCGCCTCTGTAGCATCGCCCGCCGGTATGACCATCGCGAAGGTCGCCCGCATCAACGTCACGCCGGTGAAGAGCCTTCGCCTCCACCACCCGGAGGAGGTCGAGCTCGGGCCGGACGGCGCACGTGAGGATCGGCGCTTCCTGTTGGTGGACGACGGGCTGCGGCTCTACAACGGCAAGCGCGACACCTCCCTCGTGCGGGCCTCGGCGGAGTGGGATCCCGGGTCGCGCGTGCTCGGCTTGACGCTCCCCGGCGGTGAGGCGGTCGAGGGAGACGTGGTCCGCGGGAAAGACGTCACGGTGACGGTCTACGGGCGCGACGTGCACGGACATGTCGTCGTCGGCCCGTGGGCGGACGCGTTGTCGGACCTCGTCGGACGCTCGTTGACGCTCGTGGAGCGGACGAACGGCGCCTGGGCGACGGACTCGCGCCCGGCGACCATGATCTCGCACGCGTCGGTCGCGCTGATCGACGGCGACGGACGCCGGTTTCGGATGCTGCTCGAGCTCGACGGCCCCGACGCGCTCGGCGAGGAGCGGTGGACCGACAGACGGGTGCGGGCGGGAGAGGCACTCCTTCTCGTGGGCAGGCCGACCCCGCGCTGCGCGGTCCCGTCGGCGAGCCCGGACACGGGCTGCCGGGACCGCGATGTCCTCCGCGAGCTCGTTGCCGCACGCGGGGACGTGGAGGGCGAGGCCTGTATCGGCGTCTACGCCGAGGTGCTCGAGCCGGGCACGGTGCGCGTCGGCGACGACGTCGAGGTGCTCTGAACCCAAGCGGGGCGAGGCTGAAGCCACGCGGGTGCATGCCCTTCTCGCGTCAGCGCGGACGCCGGCAGACCCAGATCTGGTCCTCGCCGCCCTCGTAGGGCCGGCGGTCGAACCAGCCGTAGAGGTCGTCGACGACGAAGCCGGCTTCTTCGATCAGGTGGTGCCACTCCGGAGCCGAGAGCCAGTGGAGCTCGAACGTGGTCGCCTCTTCGCTGCCGCGCACGGAGAGCGCGAGCGTTCGCGTGCGGAGATCCCAGTCCGCGCGCTCGAAGATCCCGGGCTCGCGCTCGAGCCAGAGGCCGTCCGTCTCCTCGATGTCCTCCCGGCTCGGGGCGAACACGTCGAAGACGAGCCGGCCGCCGGGCAGGAGAAGCGAGGCCGCGGCCCGCAGCGCGCGCAGCTTCTGCTCCTCGTCCACCATGTGCAGCAGGGAGCGGAACGGGACCGTCACGAGCGGGACGCGCTCGTCGACCGGCGGCTCGCGCAGGTCACCCTGGCGGAGGTCGACGAGCTCCCAGACGCCTTCCCGCTCCGCGTACTCGCGTGCGCGGGCGAGCATCGCGGAGGACTGGTCGACGCCGATCACGCGAATACCCGCCTTCGCGACCGGCACTGCGATCCGGCCCGTTCCGACCGCCAGCTCGACCACCGGCCCGCCCGAGGCGACGGCCTCGGCGACGTACAGCTCGACGTCCTCGGTCACGGAGACCGACCACGGGTCGTAGATCGTGGCGATCCTGTCGTACAGCGCGTCGGTGCTCATGCCGGCTTCCGCGCCATGTAGACCGCCTCGCGGCTCGACTCGTCGAAGGGGCTGCGGTCGAACCAGCCGTAGCGCGCCTCGACTTCGAGGCCCGACTCCTCGACGAGCCGGTCCCACTCCGCGGGGTCGGCCCACCAGAGCGGGATCGTCGGGCCTCCCTCGAGGGAGAGGTCGATCCGACGCTCGTCGTGGTCGTAGTCGACGCGGTGACGGACGCCTCCCTGCTCACGCCACTGCCCGTCGAGCTCGGCCGCGATCTCGGGGTCGAAGACGAAGGCGTTCCAGGCAAAGCGTCCGCCGGGGCTCAGCGTGTCGAAGACACCGCGGAAGACGCGGAGCCGCTCGTCGTGCCCGTGAACGTGGAGGAGCGAGCGAAAAGGGCAGATGACGAGGTCGGTCCGCTCCTCGAGGGCCAGCTCCCGCATGTCGCCGAGCCGCAGATCGAGCTCGACGCCGGCCGCACGGGCGCGCTCGGACGCTCCGGCAAGCATCGCCGGCGACACGTCGATCCCG
Organism: Gaiella sp.; assembly: GCF_035558935.1. Lineage (GTDB taxonomy): Bacteria > Actinomycetota > Thermoleophilia > Gaiellales > Gaiellaceae > Gaiella. The sequence goes on from NZ_DATMBZ010000068.1 coordinate 15,703, forward strand.
ATCACCCGTCGGCCCGTCCGCACGGCGATCGGGACGGCGACCCGACCGTTCCCCACCGCCAGCTCGACCACGGGCCCTTCCGCCTCGGCCGCGAGCGAGACGTAGAAGTCGACATCGTCCTCACCGATCGGGCCCGTCCACTCGTCGTAGACCGCGGCAAAGGCGTCGTACTCGCTCATGCGTCCGATTCAAGCACCAAGTTGCAATGTGTCACTTGCTAGCCTCGGACGTCCCATGGACGTCGAGGCGCTCGAGCAGGCGGCCCTCGCGGCGGTCGCCGCCGCGTCGTCCACGGACGAGATCGAGTCCGCTCGCGTCGAGTACCTGGGGCGCAAGAGCGAGCTCAAGCTCGCGCTCCGCGAGGTGCGCGACCGTGAGACGGGCATGACGCTCAACGCCGTGCGCGAGCGGATCGAGAGCGCCGTGGACGACCGCGAGGCCGAGCTCGCCCGGGCCGAGCTCGACCGGCGCCTCCTCGAGGAGCGCGTCGACGTGACGCTTCCCGTCGGCGGCTACGAGCGCGGGCACCTGCACCTGATCACCCAGATCCGTCGCGAGGTGGAGGATGTCTTCCTCGGGCTCGGATACCGGGTCGTCGACGGCCGGGAGGTCGAATCGACGCGGTACAACTTCGACGGCCTCAACTTCCCGCCCGGCCATCCCGCCCGGTCGCGTCTGCACTCCCTGTTCGTCGACGACGACACGGTGCTCCGCACCGAGACGTCTCCCACGCAGATCCGGACGATGGAGGCCGAGCAGCCGCCGATCTACATCGTCACGCTCGGCCGCGTCTATCGCCGCGACACACCCGACGCGACCCACACGCCGATCTTCCACCAGGTCGAGGGGCTCGCCGTGGACGAGGGGATCACGCTCGCCGACCTCGAGGGGACGCTCGACTTCCTGCTCAAGGCGCTCTTCGGGCAGGAGCGCCGCACGGAGTTCCGGACGCACTACTTCCCCTTCACGGAGCCCTCGATCGAGGCGTACGTGTCCTGCCACGTGTGCGACGGCGCCGGCTGCCCCGTCTGCCGGCACTCCGGCTGGATCGAGGTCGGCGGGGCGGGGATGGTCGAGCCGAAGCTGTTCGAGTTCGTCGGGTACGACCCCGAGCGCTACACGGGCTTCGCGTTCGGCTGGGGCCTCGAGCGGATCGCGATGCTCCGCCACGAGTTCCCGGATCTCCGCGAGCTGTGGCGCAACGACCTCCGCTTCTCGAGGCAGTTTTGAGAGTCCCCGTCTCCTGGCTGCGCGAGTACGTCGAGACGACGGCGACGCCGCACGAGATGGCGCGGCGGCTCGCGATCTCGTCGCTCGAGGTGGAGCGGGTGATCGACGTCGGCGTTGCCGACACGCCCGGGAACCTGGCGCACTTCCGGGTCGGGCGCGTCGTCTCCGCCGAGCCGCACCCGAACGCGGACCGCCTGCAGCTCTGCCAGGTCGACGTCGGCAACCCCGACCCGCAGCAGATCGTCTGCGGTGCCTGGAACTTCGGCGCGGGCGCGACGGTCGCCGTCGGGCTCCCCGGCGCGCTGCTGCCCGGATTCCCCGGGCCGCTCGAGGAGCGGCCGCTCCGCGGCGAGGTCTCGCGCGGGATGATCCTCGCCGAGGACGAGATCGGCCTCGGCGCCGACCACGCCGGGATCATGCTGCTGCCCGACGGGCTCGAGCCGGGGACGCCGCTCGCCGACGTGCTGCCGCTCGTCGACCACGTGCTCGACGTCCTGCCGACCATGAACCGGCCCGATCTCCTGTCGATGGTCGGGATCGCCCGGGAAGTCACCGCCCTGCTGGACGGGGAGCTGCGGTTGCCCGAGCCGGAGGATCCGCCCGTGACCGGGATGCAGACCGTCGACGTCGTCGTGGACGACTTCGAGGGCTGCCCACGGTACATCGGCCGAGGCTTCGCGAACGTCGCGGTGGGCCCGTCGCCACAGTGGCTGCGCAGCCGCCTCCACCTCGCCGGGATGCGCTCCATCTCGAATGTCGTGGACATCACGAACTACGTCATGCACGTCTGGGGGAGCCCGTTACACGCATTCGACCGCGCTCTCCTCACGGACGGTCGCATCGTCGTGCGGCGCGCGCGCGAGGAAGAGACGCTCCGCACGCTCGACGGCACGCTGCGCCGGCTCCTGCCGAGCGATCTGCTCATCACGGACGGCGAACGCCCCGTCGCGCTCGCGGCGATCATGGGCGGCCTCGCGTCGGAGGTCTCCGATGCAACCACCGAGGTGCTGCTCGAGGCCGCGAACTTCGAGCCGATCGGCGTCCTGAGAACCTCGGAGCGGCTCGGTCTCCGGACTGAGGGTTCGAACAAGTGGGAGAAGGGCGTCGATCCCTACGCCGCCGAGCCGGCGGCCGTGCTCGCAAGCCGTCTGCTCGTCGACCTCACCGGCGCGGAGCTCACCGGCTCGGTCGACGTGAACGACGGCCTGCCCGACCGTCCCGTCGTGCTCGTTCGTCCCGAGCGCACGTCGCGGCTGATCGGGCTCGACGTCGCGCCGGAAGAGCAGCGCTCGCTCCTCACCAGGCTCGGGTTCGAGCTCGACGACGGCTGGCGCGTGACCGTCCCGACCTTCCGGGCGCGCGACGTGACCCGCGAGGTCGACCTGATCGAAGAGGTCGCGCGAGCGGTGCTCGATCGGGTCCCGCACACGCTCCCTCTCCGGCGCTCGGTCGCAGGGCACCTCACGCCCGACCAGCGCTTTCGCCGGCTGCTCGAGGACGTCCTCGTCGGCGCCGGCTTCTCGGAGGCCTACACGTGGAGCCTCGTCGCGTCCGACCCGGACCCCAACGCGATCCGGCTTCTCGACCCCATGACCGTCGAGCAGGCCGTGCTCCGGACGACGCTGCTGCACGGGCTCGTCGACGCGGCACGGGTGAACGTGGACGCGGGAAACCAGTCGATCCGTCTCTTCGAGCTGGCGCACGTCTACCGGCCCTCCGGCGACGCGCTGCCCGAGGAGCGTTGGCTCCTGGCCGGTATCGCCGAGGGCGGCTTCGAGGCGGCGCGACGGGCCGTCGAAGCGATCCATGCCTCGGCGCACCTGCCGCTCGAGCTCCGCCGGACGACCCATGACGCGCTTCACCCAGGGAAGGCGGCCGCTTCCGACGCCGGCTGGCTCGGGGAGCTCCATCCGACATACCTCGAGGGGTCGTGGGGTGTCTTCGAGCTCGACGTCGAGGCGCTCGCCTCGCGGCTTCCCGAGCGGATCCTCTACGAGGACGTCGTCACGTACCCCGCGAACCGCCAGGACATCGCCGTCGCGGTCGGCGAGGACGTGGAGGCCGGCGCCCTCGTCGCCGCGGCGCGCGAGACGGGCGGCACGGAGCTGCGGGAGGTGCGCGTCTTCGACGTCTACCGCGGCGACCAGGTGGGGGAGGGGCGGAAGTCCGTGGCGCTCCACCTCGTCTTTCAGGCCCCGGACAGGACGCTGACCGACGAGGAGGCCGAGGTCGCCCGGACTCGGATCGTCGAGGCGCTCCGCGAGCGCTTCGACGCCGAGCTCCGCGCGTGACGGCATTCGCGCAATCCGATCCGGCCCGAGCTGCGTAAGGAGGGACAGTGAAGCGTCGTCACGGCATTGCCGGCATCGCGGTCGCCGCTCTCGTCGTCGCCGCGTCGGCAGGCGCGGAGGAGACGAAGCTCGCGGGAACCGTCGGGCCCGGCTTCTCGATCACGCTGAAGACGCCGGACGGCGCCGACGTGAAGACGCTCCAGGCCGGCGCGGCCGAGATCGAGGTGAAGGACCTCTCGGAGGAGCACAACTTCCACCTGAGCGGGCCCGGTGTCGACGTCACCACGGGCGTGGAGACGACCGGCGACACGACGTTCCGCGTCACGCTGGGAGACGGGAGCTACCGGTTCGTCTGTGACGTGCACCCGTCGAGAATGGTCGGCACGTTCACCGTCGGCGCGGGCGCGCCGCCGCCCACCACGACGCCGCCGCCTCCGCCTGCTCCACCCGCCCCGTCGGCGAAGGTCGGGTCGCGGCTCGCGCTCACCGTCGGGCCCACGGCGACGATCTCGCTGAAGACCCTCGCGGGCAAGCGGGTGACGTTGCTCCGCCCAGGCGCCTACACGGTCGTCGTCCGGGACCGCTCGAAGGCGCACAACGCACGCCTCCGCGGCGCCGGGGTCTCGCAGGCGACCGGCGTCGGGTTCGTCGGGACCAAGACCTGGCGCGTCGTGCTCCGGAAGGGCACGCTCGTCGTCCAGTGCGATCCGCATCGCACGACGATGCGGACGACCGTCAAGGTCGCCTGAGCTCTGTCCTTCGTCAGAGGGCCTTGCCGCCGACGTACCACACGACGCCCTGCGTGGCGACGTTGTGGGCGTCCGACAGCACGCGGAGCACCGAGACGCGCCCCTCGATTGCCTCCTCGTCGAGCCGTTCGAAGCATCGCCGCGCCATCTCCGGGGAGACGCCGTAACCGGTCCGGCTCGCGCAGCGGAACGTGAACGCAACCTGGCCGTGCTCGCGCGTGGGGTTCAGCGGAGCGCAGAGGAGCGCCGCGCGCGGCAGCAGCGCGCTCGAGCCGAGCTCGAGTCGGCAGAGGAGGTCGCTCCATCCCGCGGGCAGCTCCGCCAGCGCGGCGTCCCACGAGTCGACGGCGGGCTCGGACGGCGCTTCGGCGGCCGACGTCGGCTCGGTCTCGACGACGCCGTGCTGCTCGAGGATGCACCAGATGCGCGCGTCGTCGAGTCGGCCGAAGAGGCGACGGGCGGCCTCCGGGCCGGACGCGCCGCCGGCGCGACGGACGGTGAAGGCGAGCTCGTCGCGGGCGAGGCCCACGTTCATCGGGCCGAGGATCCGGGCCGCCTCGGAAAGCTCCTCGGGCTGCTCGGTGCGAAGCCGGAGGGCGACCGTCTCCCAGTCGCCGGGGAGGCGCCGCTCGAGCGCGCCCCACTGATCCACCAGCTTCACGGCGGTCAGCATAATGACGCGCGTGACCCGGGTCGAAGCCGAGCCGCGCGCCGGGACCGTCCTCGTCGACGACGTCGCCGTCAGCTGATGCCGACCGATCTCAAGCTGCCGCGGCTCGGCCAGGGCATGGAGTCAGGCGTGATCGTGCGCTGGCTGAAGTCCGAAGGAGACGCGGTGAAGAAGGGCGAACCGCTGTACGAGCTCGACACCGACAAGGTGACCCAGGAGGTCGAGGCGGAGGTGGACGGGAGGCTCGTCCAGATCGTCGTCCCCGAGGGCGAGATCGAGGTCGGCGCGACGGTCGCCGTCATCGAGAGCGACGGCGCGGCGGAACCGGCTCACGCCGCTTCCGCGAGAGAGAGCGTGGAGACCGGCGTTCCCGAGGAACCGGAGCCGGTCGCCGAGGTGAAGAGTCCGGGCGAGGAGCCAGCCGGCACTTCGAGTCCTCGGCCGCCCGAAGGGCGGGCGCAGGCTGCCCGCGTGAAGGCGTCGCCCCTCGCGCGCCGGATCGCGCGGGAGCGCGGTGTCGAGCTCGAGTCGTTGCAGGGAACGGGGCCGGAAGGGCGGATCCTCGCCGAGGACGTGGAGCGCGCGGCTGCTGCAGGCCCGCCCTCACCCGCGCCCGTCGCGATGCCTCAGGCGGAGGTCGAGGTCGTTCAGCTGTCGTCCGTTCGGAAGACGATCGCGCGGCGGCTCACCGAGGCATGGACGGCGCCTGTCTTCCAGCTCGGCATCTCGGCCGACATGAGCGAGGCGCTCGCGCTCCGCGAGAAGCTCGTCGAGCGGCTCGCCGAGGGCGACGTGAAGCCCACCGTCAACGACGTGCTCGTCAAGCTGAGCGCCGTGGCGCTCATGCGTCACGCGCCGGTCAACGCGACGTTCAGCGGCGAGGAGATCCAGCGTCATCCGAACGCGCATGTCGGGATCGCGGTTGCCGCGCCGCAGGGCCTCGTCGTGCCGGTGATCCGGGGCGCCGAGCGGCTGACCGTGCAGGAGATCGCGCGGGTGCGGGCGGATCTCGTCGGGCGGGCACGTGACAACAAGCTCAAGCTGCCCGATCTCGAGGGCGGCACGTTCACGATCTCGAACCTGGGGATGTTCGGCGTCGAGACGTTCACGGCCGTGCTCAACCCGCCGCAGGTGGCGATTCTCGCCGTCGGGGCCGTGAAGGACGAGGCCGTCGTCACGGACGGCGAGCTGGGCGTGGCGCCGATCGTCCGCCTGACGCTGACGTGCGACCACCGCGCGATCGACGGTGCCGACGGCGCCGAGTTTCTGCAGACGCTCGTCGCGCTCATCGAGCAGCCGACGCTCGCGCTGTGACGGGCGAGAGCGCGAAGATCGTCGTCCGGCGCGGCGGCGCCCAGGACGTGCGCTTCCTCCGGGACATGCTTCACCACGCCTACTACTGGAAGGAGCGCGCGCCCGACACCGGCCCGGGCCCTGTGGCGCTGTATGTCAAGGCGTGGGGCCGCCCGGGCGACACTGCCGTGATCGCGATCGACAAGGGCTTTCCCGTCGGAGCCGCGTGGTACCGGTTGTTCGACAACGACCGGCCGGGCTACGGGTTCGTCGACGAGCGGACGCCGGAGCTGGCGATCGCCGTCGTCCCGAACGCGCGCGGCAAGGGCGTCGGCACCGCGCTGCTGGAGGCGCTCCTGCGCGACGCCCGCGCGGCCGGCTACCCGACCATCTCGCTCAGCGTCGACCGCGCCAACGCCGGCGCGATCGAGCTCTACGGTCGCCACGGCTTCGAGCAGGTCGCGGAGGACGAGGACTCTGTCACGATGCTCGCGCAGCTCGACACCTCGACCTCGCAACCGACGAACGAAGGGACCGAAACCGCATGAACGTCGACGTCGCCGTCCTCGGAGGCGGCCCCGCCGGGTACACGGCCGCGATCCGGGCAACACAGCTGGGCGGCAAGGTCGCCTGCATCGAGGAGGCGCCCGCGCTGGGCGGGACATGCCTCCGCGTTGGCTGCATTCCCACGAAGGCCTGGGTGCAAAGTGCGCACGCCTACCACGACGCGCAGGAGACGTTCGCGAAGCTCGGCGTCGTCACGGCCGAGCCGACGCTCGAGTTCGGCACCGTCGCCTCCTGGAAGGACGCCGTCGTCGACCAGATGACCGGCGGCATCGCGTCGCTCTTCAAGGCGAACGGCGTCGAGTGGGTGAAGGGGAAGGGCACGTTCACCGGCCCCAACGCGATCGCTGTGGAGGGCGCGGAGGAGGTCACCTTCAAGAGCGCGATCATCGCGACCGGGTCGTTCCCGCTGCGCCCGCCGATCCCCGGCCTCGACTCGCCGCGCTGCGTCGACTCGACGGGGCTGCTCGGTCAGACTCAGGTGCCGGCACGGCTCGTCGTGCTCGGCGGCGGCATCATCGGCTGCGAGTTCGCCTCGATCTTCAACCGCTTCGGCACCGAGGTGACGATCATCGAGATGCTGCCGAATCTGATCCCCGGCGAGGACGCCGACGCCTCGAAGGAGCTCGAGAAGGCGTTCCGCAAGCGCGGGATCGCCCAGCACCTGTCGAAGCAGTGCACGCAGGTGGACGACCACGGGGAGCACCTCACCGTCCACTTCGGCGAGGGCGAGACCGTCGACTGCGACCTCATGCTCGTCTCGGTCGGCCGCGCGGCGCTCGTCGAGGGCCTCGGGCTCGAGGCCGCGGGGGTCACCTTCGATCGGACGCGGATCGCCACCGACGACCACCGCCGCACGAACGTCCCGCACATCTACGCGGCAGGCGACGTCGCGGGGTACTGGCAGCTGGCCCACACGGGCTTTCGCGAGGGCGAGGTCGCCGCGGAGAACGCGATGGGCCACGAGTCCAGGATCGGTGAGCCCGCGGTGCCGCGGCCGATCTACACCGACCCCGAGATCGCCGGCGTCGGCCTCACGGAGGCGCAGGCGCGCGAGCAGTACGGCGACGACGTGGTCGTCGGCCGCGCCCCGTGGGCGGCGATCGCGCGCGCGGTGATGTCGGGCGATACGACAGGCTGGGTGAAGACGATCCACGAGGCGAAGTACGGCGAGCTCCTCGGCGTCGTGATCGTCGGTACGCGTGCAACCGACCTGATCGGCGAGGCTGTCGTCGCGCTCGATGCGGAGTCGACGATCGAGACGGTGGGCGACGGCGTCGCGCCGCATCCGACGCTCGCGGAGGGGCTCAAGGAGGCGGCGCTCGTCGCGCTCGGTCGGCCGATCCACCTCGTCGCGAAGCGACGGAAGCGGGAGACGGAGTAGGCTCTCGTCATGCGCGACCGCAAGAGCGCACTCATGTGGGCCGTCGCCTGGTGGTTCGGCCGGCGCTGGCTGAAGCGCCGCGCGGCGATGGCCGTCGCCGGCGTCGCGACCGGTGCGGCCGCGCGGCGGGGCAAGATCCGGGCCGTGCTCGGCGGGCTCGCGCTCGTCGGTGCCCTCGCGGCGGGCTTCGTCGTCTGGCGGCGCCTCGCCGGCGGCGGCGAGCCCGAGTGGGTCGGCCCGGAGACGGTCGCGCCTTCCGTCGCGACCGTCCCGGACACCGTCCCGACGTGAGCCCGTCCGTCGAACCCCGGTCGGAGCTGATCCGCCCGGCGCTCGACGGCCTCGTCCCCTACGAGCCCGGCAAGCCGGTCGAGGTGGTGCAGCGCGAGCTCGGGCTCGACCACGTCGTCAAGCTAGCGTCGAACGAAGGGCCGTTCGGCCCCTTCCCTGTGGCGATCGAGGCGATCCGACGCGCGCTGCCCGAGTCGAACCGCTACCCCGACGGCGGCTGCTACCGCCTGCGCGAGACGCTCGCCGAGCGACACGGCGTCCGTTTCGAGGAGGTGATCGTCGCCGCGGGCGCCGATGCCGTGATCGGCTACGTCTGCCAGTCGACGCTCGATCCCGGCGACGAGATCGTCACGCCGTGGCCCTCGTTCCCGAGCTACGTGCTCGACCCGCTCAAGGCCGCTGCCGTCACGGTGCGCGTGCCGCTCGACGTCGGCAGGGTCGACGTCGACGCGCTCCTCGCCGCGGTGACGTCCCGGACGAAGCTCGCCTTCGTCCCGACGGTGAACAACCCGACCGGGACGATGACACGGCGCGAGGACCTGCTCCGCTTCCTCGACGCCGTGCCGGAGCACGTCCTCACAGTGATCGACGAGGCGTACTTCCAGTACGTCGAGGACCCGTCGTTCCCGGACGCGATCGAGGAGGCCGCGAAGCGCGGCCGCAACGTGCTTGCGCTCCGCACCTTCTCGAAGATCTTCGGCCTCGCAGGGCTCCGGATCGGGTACGGCGTCGGGCCTGCCGGAGTCGTCTCCGCGATGCGGAAGGTGCAGCGCGCGTTCGACGTGACGACGCCCGCGCAGGAGGCGGCGCTCGCGAGCCTCGACGACGATGCCGAGCTCGAGCGGCGGCGCGCAGTCAACCGCGACGCGATGGCGGCGCTCGAGGCGGTGCTCCGTGAGCACGGGTTCGACCCGATCTCGCCGGCAGTCGGGAACTTCCTCTTCGTCGACGTCGGCGAAGACGCTGCTGCGCTCTACCAGCGGCTCCTCCGCCGCGGCGTGATCGTGCGCCCGATGGGGTCGTTCGGCGCCCCGTCTGCGCTTCGAATCACCGCCGGCACGCCCGAGGAGATCGCGTTCCTCGCCGAACAGCTCGACGCGGTCCTGGTGCCCGAGGCCGGTCGGATCCCCGTGAGCTGAGCGCGGCGCGGGACCCGGGTTAGCGAAGGCGCAACACGAGGCCCGCCGGGGCGTGGGCTACCGTTCACGTCTCGGGCGCGCGGGCGCCCTCGTCCACATGCGAACCACGCTGAAGAGAGGAGTCGGCCGCGGCGCCACCCTGAACGGCAACGGCCGGGTCGCCGTCCCCCCGTCGCCTCTCGGGTCGGTCACCGTCTACCGCCAGCCGCCCCCGCCGCCGCGCAGCGGGCGGTCGCTCGCGTTCCAGATCCTCGGCTGGGCCGCACTCGTCCTGGCCGTGCTCGTCGGGGGCACGACGGGCGGCGCGTACCTGTACCTGCACGAGTCCGTGGCAGCGGTCGCGCCGAAGACCGCCGAGGTGAAGAAGGCGCTCGAGAAGCTCGACATCGCCCTGCCCGGCGAGCCCGCAACCGCCCTCATGATCGGCTACGACCATCGCGCCGACGAAGCGAAGAACACACCCTCGCGCTCGGACACGCTGATGCTCGTGCGCGCCGATCCCGGCGAGAAGACGATCTCGCTCCTCTCGTTCCCCCGCGACCTGAGCGTCGAGATCCACTGCCCCGGTCACACGCCGTTCGTCTCGAAGATCAACGCCGCGTATGCGACGTGCGGACCGACCGGCGCGGTCCAGACCGTCAGGGATCTCACGGGCGTCCCGATCAACTACATCGTGACCGTCAACTTCCGGGGCTTCCGGCAGCTCGTCGACAAGCTCGGCGGCGTGTGGCTCGACGTCGACCGTCGGTACTTCAACGACCACGGAGGGCCGACGGGCTACGCGAAGATCAACCTGCGCCCCGGCTACCAGCACATGAACGGCACGAAGGCGCTCGACTTCGTCCGCTTTCGCCATACCGACTCCGACGTGTACCGGACGGCGCGCCAGCAGCTCTTCGTCCGCGCGTTCAAGGATCAGATCGAGTCTGCGTTCTCCGTCACGAAGCTGCCGCAGGTGATCAAGGTCGTCACGTCCAACGTGGAGGTGGGGCAGGGGGGCGGCAAGGACGTGAGCGCGCGGACCGTGCTCCGGTATGCCCTGCTCGCGTACTCGCTGCCGGCGGGCCACACCTTCCAGGCGCGGATCGACGGGCTCTCCGGCCTGAACGATCTGACGACATCGCCCGAGAACATCCAGCGCGCCGTGCGCGAGTTCCGCAACCCGGACGTCGAGTCGCCGCGCAAGGCGACGGCGGTCGCGCTCGGCGAGAAGCTCAAGGAGCACGCCCCCGCGCCGCGGGAGACGAGCGTGCTCGTGCTGAACGGCAACGGCGTCGAGGGTGCCGCGTCCTCCGCGAGCTACCTCCTCTCGCAGAGGGGCTACCAGATGCTGGTGCCCGCCAACGGCCTGCGCGCCGACGCCCCGAGCTACGACTACTTCCGCACGCAGGTCTATTTCGACCCGCGCGTCAAGGGAGCGAAGCCCGCCGCGAAGAAGGTGGCCGCGCTGTTCGGCTCCGCCGACGTCGGAAAGCTCGTGCCGAAGATCCGCGCGCTCGGAAACGGCGCGATGCTCGTCGTCGTCCTGGGCCAGACGTTCCACGGGCGGCTTGCCTCGGCGCCGATCGACCAGACCCCGCAGCGCGAGCCCGCGAACGTCGTCTCGGGGGCGAGCGCAGCGGTCGATCTGCTGCGGCAGTACCGCAATGAGATCGACTTCCCGCTGATGGTGCCGACGAGGATCGAGCGCTCCTCGTGGGTCGACCGCGAGATGCCGATCCGCACCTACTGGATCGACCCCGAGAAGAAGCACCGCGCGGTCCGTCTGACATACCGGCTCGGCAACGAGTACTGGGGTGTGCAGATGACCGACTGGGCGGACGCGCCCGTTCTCTCCGGCCGCAACTTCGTGCGCAAGATCGGCGGCCGGCGCTACGAGCTCTACTACAACGGCCCACGGCTGCACATGGTGGTGCTCCAGACCGACGGCGCGACGTACTGGGTCGTCAACACGTTGCTCGACCGTCTTTCGAACGAGACGATGATCGCGATCGCGAAGGGGCTCCAGCCGCTCGCGAAGGTCGGCAAGTCGTAACGCCGCCGGCGCGACTATCGTCCGCGCGAGCATGAGCGACCAGGGGAAGCGCATCGCCGTCTTCGGGGCGGGCTACGTCGGGCTCGTCACCGGGGCATGCTTCGCCGAGCTCGGTCACACGGTCATGGTGCGCGATGTCGTCCCCGAGAGGATCGCGGCGCTCCGGCGCGGCGAGGTTCCGATCTACGAGCCGGGGCTCGACGAGCTGCTCGCCGGAAACCGCGACCGCATCGGCTTCACACTCGACGTCGCCGAGGCGATCGACGGCGCCGAGTTCGTCTACGTCGCGGTTGGCACGCCCCCGACCTTTTCGGGCGACGCCGACCTCTCCGCGGTCTGGACGGTGGTCGACGAGCTACCCGCGATCGACCGCAGGATCGTGATCGCGATGAAGAGCACCGTCCCGGTCGGGACCGGTGAAAAGGTTCGGCACCGCCTCGACCAGCGCGGGCTCGGCCACGTCGGCTACGTCTCCAACCCGGAGTTCACCGCCGAGGGCACTGCTGTCAAGGACTTCATGGAGCCCGACCGGATCGTGATCGGCGCGTTCGACGAGGCGGACGGTGACGCGGTCGAGGAGCTCCACCGCGGGATCGACGCGCCGGTCGTGCGCGCGGACGTCGCCTCCGCGGAGATGATCAAGCTCGCGGCGAATGCCGCGCTGATGACGCGCATCTCGTTCATCAACGAGATCGCGAACGTGTGCGAGGCAACGGGCGCGGACGTGGTGAAGGTCGCCGAGGGCATAGGCCACGACCGCCGCATCGGCAAGAGCTTCCTCCGCGCGGGGGTCGGCTTCGGCGGCTCGTGTTTTCCGAAAGACTCGCTCGCGCTCAAGCAGCTCGCGGCGAACTCCGGCTACCACTTCCAGGTGTTGAACGCCGTGATCGAGGTCAACGAGCTGCAGAAACGGCGTGTCATCGGAAAGCTCACGCAGATGCTCGGTTCGCTCCGCGGCAAGCGCGTGGCCCTCCTGGGGCTCGCGTTCAAGCCGAACACCGACGACACGCGCGAGGCTCCGGCGTTCGTGCTCGCCGGGCGACTCCTCGCCGAGGGCGCGGACGTCGTCGCCTGGGACCCGGTCGCACACGCGGACGGGCTGCACGGCGTCGAGCAGGTCGAGACCGTGGACGACGCCGTCCGGGGGGCGGACGCGGTCGTCCTCGTGACGGAGTGGCCGCAGCTCCGCGACGTCGACTGGCCGGCGGTCGCCGCGGCGATGCGGCGGCCGATCTTCGTCGACGGGCGCAACATGCTCGATCCCGATGCGATGCGCGCCGCCGGCTTTGCGTACGACGCGGTCGGCCGCGCCGCACCGCCGAACGGCTCGCCTGCGAACAGCTGATGGAGGCGATCGTCCTCGCGGGCGGCAAGGCGGAGCGGCTCGGCGACGCTGCGGGCGGGCTGCCGAAGTCGCTCGTTCCCGTCGGCGGACGGCCCCTCCTCGCCTGGCAGATCGGGCGGCTCGCGCAGGCGGGCGTCCGGCGGGTGATCGTGAGCTGCTTCGGTGGCGACGAGCAGGTCTTCCACGACCGTCTCGGCGACCTCGACGTCGAGCTCGTCTGCGCCGGCGAGCCCGAGCGGCTCGGCCGCGGCGGGGGAATCCGCTACGCCTCCGCGATGCGCGACGAGACGGGCGACGTGCTCGCGATGAACGGCGACGAGCTCGTCGACGTCGACTTCCCGGCACTTCTGGAGCGCCATCGCTCCACGGGCGCGGCGGCGACCGTGACCGTCGCGCAGCCGCCGTCGCAGTTCGGGCAGGTCGAGCTGACCGACGACGACGTCGTGACCGGCTTCCACGAGGTCTCGCGCGTCCCGTACTGGGTCAACTGCGGGATCTACGTCCTCTCCGAGGAGGCGCTTGCGCGCTTCCCCGAGCAGGGCGACCACGAGACGACCGCGTTCCCCGAGCTCGCGGCCGACGGCAAGCTGCGCGCCTTCCGGCACACGGGCGTCTGGCTGACGGTGAACACGCCGAAGGAGCTCCGTCGAGCCGACGAGTACGTCGCGGAGCACCCGGAGTGGCTCGGGTGAGCAGCCGGTACGGAGTTACGCCGCGCCGGGTCGACAAGCCGTGGGGCTGGGAGCTCGTCTGGGCCGAGGCCGACGCGTATGTCGGGAAGCTGCTCTTCGTGCGGGCGGGCCACTCCTTGAGCCTCCAGTACCACGAGGTGAAGGACGAGTCGTGGCTGGTCCAGGAGGGGAAGGCGTCGCTCGAGCTCGGTGAGGTCGACGGCCCGCTCGAGTCGACGGAGATCGGCCCGGGCGACGCGTTCCGCTACCGCCCCGGCACCGTGCACCGCGTGACCGCGATCGAGGACACGCTGATCGTCGAGGTCTCGACGCCGCATCTCGACGACGTCGTCCGCCTCGAGGACCGCTACGGCCGCGAGGGGACGAGCGCGCCCTAGAGGCCTGCGTGCCTCCAACCCGCATCAAGCCTCTAGAAGTAGAACGCCTTCCAGGCTTCCCACCACGTGTCGGCCGTGACCGAGATCGTGCGGTCGTCGACGCGCTCGACGCCGTGACGGAAGCGGAGCTTGTCGGCGGCGAGCGTGTGCTTGAACTCGACCCGGATCTCGCACGGGCTTCCCGGGCTCCACGGCGCGACGGCCCCGAGGTCGGAGAGCGCTCGTCTCGCGCCGTCCTCGATCAGCTCGCGCACGCGGAGCGGCGGGATCTGCCGGGCCGACGTCGCGCCGAGTCCTGTCTTCACCGCAACCGTCGTCAGGCCGTCGCCGAGCAACGCGCGTCCTTCGGCACAGGCCACGTCGTCGCCGGTGACGAGCAGCACGGGGCAGCCCCAGGTGCCGCAGAGCGCCGCGTGGATCCCCGTCTCACCGACGAGAGTGCCGTTGAACGAGAGGTTGAAGTAGTCCCTGCCCGACACGGTGTGATTCATCACCCCGTAGCGCAACCCGGCGCGCGCGTGCATGCCGACGAGGAGAGCCGCATCGCAGCCCTGCTCGAGGAACGCCGTGTACTCCGTCCAGTCCTCCTGCACGACGAACTCGCACGCGGGGTCGAGCAGGTCGGGAACGAGGGAGTTGAACGACCACTCCTCGCCGGCGCCGTGGCAGTCCATCACGACGATCTCCGTTGCGCCGGCCGCCTTCGCGCCGCGCACCGCGGCGTTGATCTCCTCCGTGTAAAGCCTGCGCCCCTCGTCGTAGAGGGGCTTGCCGCCCGCCGTCTGCGCTCCCTTGACGATCCCGGAGACGCCTTCCATGTCGCTGATCACGTGGACGCGCATCGCCGGCGGAGAGCGTACTGCCAGAGGTTGACAAGGTTGTGGTAAGGTCGCGCGCGTGACGTACACCGTCAGCCAGGCCGCGGGGCGCACCGGGTGGTCGCCGCGGATGCTCCGGTACCTCGAGTCCACGGGGCTCGTCGTCCCGGAACGGAGCCCGTCGGGCTACCGCCGCTACGGCGAGTCGGAGCTCGAGCTCCTGCGCGACCTGGCAGAGCTGCGCACCCGCTTCGACGTCGAGCTCGACGACGTCGCGTTCGTCGTCCGGCTCCGGCGCGAGCCGGAGCTCCGCGAGGCGGTCGAGCGCTGGCTGGCCGGCGCGACCGTCCCCGCGGAGGGGGCGAGCGAGGCCGACTGGATCGCCTGGGAGCAGCGAAAGCACGAACGGCTGCTCATAGCCTAGAAGGACAACGAGAGAGGAACACATGGCAACGACCATCAAGCACGACGTGAAGGATCTCGCGCTCGCGCCCGAGGGCGTGCGCCGGATCGAGTGGGCCGACCGGCAGATGCCGGTGCTCGCGGCCATCCGCGACCGCTTCGAGCGGGAGCAGCCTCTGGCCGGCTACCGCGTCTCCGCGTGCCTGCACGTGACCACGGAGACGGCGAACCTGATGCGCACGCTGAAGGCCGGCGGCGCGGAGGTCGTCCTCTGCGCCTCGAACCCGCTCTCGACGCAGGACGACGTCGCGGCGGCGCTCGTGGAGGAGTACGGCATCGGCACGTTCGCGATCAAGGGCGAGGACCACGACACGTACTACGCCCATCTCGAGGCAGCGATCGACCACCGGCCGCACGTGACGATGGACGACGGCGCGGACGTGATCGGGATCCTCCACTCGGCCCGTCGCGAGCAGCTCGGCGACGTGATCGCCGGCACGGAGGAGACGACGACCGGCGTCATCAGGCTCCGCGCGCTCGACCGGGACGGCAAGCTCGGGTTCCCGGTGATCGCCGTCAACGAGGCGAAGACGAAGCACCTCTTCGACAACCGCTACGGCACCGGGCAGTCGACGATCGACGGGATCATCCGCTCGACGAACGTCCTGCTCGCCGGGCGCTCGTTCGTCGTCGCCGGCTACGGCTGGTGCGGCCGCGGCGTCGCGATGCGGGCGAAGGGCCACGGCGCGCACGTGATCGTCACCGAGGTCGACGCGATGAAGGCGCTCGAGGCAGTGATGGACGGCTTCCAGGTGATGCCGATGGAGAAGGCCGCCGAGGTCGGCGACGTCTTCGTCACCGCCACCGGCGACAAGCACGTGATCGCCAGGGAGCACATCGACCGGCTCAAGGACGGCGCGATCCTCGCGAACACGGGCCACTTCAACGTCGAGATCGACATCCCGGCGCTTCGGTCGCTCGCGACCGAGACCCGTGAGGCGCGCGCGTTCGTCGAGGAGTTCACCCTCGCCGACGGTCGCAAGGTGTACCTCCTCGCGGAGGGCCGGCTCGTCAACCTCGCCGCCGCCGAGGGCCATCCCGCCCAGGTGATGGACATGTCGTTCGCGAACCAGGCGCTCGCCGCCGAGTTCGTGATCTCCAACGCGGCATCGCTCGAGCGGAAGGTCTACGACGTCCCGCAGGAGATCGACGACGAGA
Source organism: Gaiella sp. (assembly GCF_035558935.1). Taxonomy (GTDB): domain Bacteria; phylum Actinomycetota; class Thermoleophilia; order Gaiellales; family Gaiellaceae; genus Gaiella. The sequence continues at coordinate 32,201 of NZ_DATMBZ010000068.1, forward strand.
TCGCGCGG
>NZ_DATMBZ010000069.1:0-10754 GCF_035558935.1 Gaiella sp.
CCTCGTGGGACGAGGGGACGTAGGCGCATGCGGTTCTAGGTGCCTCGCGGAGCGAGGCACCTAGAGTACGCCGGCCGTGGCCGAGCTCACACCCCACGAGATCGTCCGTCTCGAGGGCGACGCCGTCGTCGTGCTCGACCAGCGGCACCTGCCTGACGAGGAGATCGAGCTCCGCTGTGGCACCGCCACCGAGGTCGCCGAGGCGATCCGCGTGCTCGCGGTGCGTGGCGCCCCCGCGATCGGGGTCGCCGCCGCATACGGCCTGGCGCTCGCCGCCGAGCGAGGAGACGACCTCGACGCGGCGTACGACGTTCTCGCCGGCTCGCGCCCGACCGCCGTGAACCTGCGCTGGGCGCTCGAGGCGATGCGCGACGAGCCGACCCGGGAGCGGGCTGAGCGAATGCACGAGGACGAGGTCGAGCGGTGCCGGGCGATGGGCGCGCACGCCGTCGCGCTCTTCCCGGCCAGGGCTCGCGTGCTGACGCACTGCAATGCGGGCGGGCTCGCGACCGGGGGGTACGGCACCGCGCTCGGTGCGATCCGCGCCGCATGGGACGCGGGGCTCGTCGAGCGCGTCTGGGTCGACGAGACCAGGCCGCTCCTCCAGGGGTCCCGGCTCACCGCGTGGGAGCTCGAGCGGCTCGGGATCCCTCACGCCGTCATCGCCGACGCAGCGGCGGCGTCGTTCATGGCCCGCGGCGAGGTCGATCTCGTGGTCACGGGAGCCGACCGGATCGCGGCGAACGGCGACATCGCGAACAAGATCGGCACCTATGGCCTCGCGGTTGCCTCGGCCCATCACGACATCCCGCTCGTCGTCGTCGCACCGACGTCGACGCTCGACCCGTCGGCGGCCACCGGCGAGGCGATCCCGATCGAGGAGCGCGACGGGGCGGAGATCACCCCACGCTTCGCCGCACGCAATCCAGCCTTCGACGTCACCCCGGCGGCGCTCGTGGCGGCGATCGTCACCGAGCGCGGCGTCCACCGCGCGCCCTATGCGGAGACGCTCCCGCGCGAGGCGGCGGCGGCCCGATGATCCTCGAGGAGCTCGATCCAGCGACGCGCGCGGTGCTCGTGCGCTACGGGTTCGACGCGCAGACGTTCGAGCGGCTTCGGGGGGCCGTGGCGTCGGGTGAGCTCTCGCCGGCCACGAACGTCCCCGGCGGGACGGTCGAGCCGCCCGAGAGCGGCGACCTGACGCCGCTTCCGGAGCCCGGCTCCGTCGAGTGGGCGCAGGCGCGCGCCGCCGGCGTCGACGCGCTCACGGCGGGCAAGGTCGCGCAGGTCGTCCTTGCCGGAGGCATGGCGACCCGGTTCGGCGGCGTCGTCAAGGGCGCCGTGGAGGCGCTGGACGGCCGCAGCTTCCTCTCCTGGAAGCTCGGCGAGACGGCCCGCCTCGGCGGGGCGCTCGGAGTCGAGATCCCCGTCGCTCTCATGACGAGCTTCCAGACGGCGGACGCGACCCGCGCGCACGTCGCGACACTGGGCGTGCCCGAGCCGCTCTGGTTCTCACAGTTCGTCTCGCTTCGGCTCACCGAGGACGGCGAGTTGTTCCTCGACGACGGGATGCCGTCGCTCTACGCCCCGGGCCATGGCGACCTGCTGTCCGCGCTCCGCAGCTCTGGGACGCTCGACGAGCTCCGGCGGCGGGGGGTCGAGCACATCGCCGTCTCGAACGTCGACAACCTCGGCGCGCGCCTCGATCCCGTCGTCGTCGGCGCGCATCTCCGGGCGGGTCGCCCGATGACCGCGGAGGTGGCCCGCAAGGAGGGAGACATGGGCGGCGCGCCGGCGCGCGTCGAGGGGCGGCTGGGGCTGCTCGAAGGGCCGCAGTTCCCGTCCGACTTCGACCAGGACCGCATCGAGGTCTTCAACACGAACACGACCACGCTCGCGCTCGACGCGCTCGACCGTGACTTCGACCTGCCGTGGCTCTACGTCCGCAAGTCGGTCGACGGCCGTGCGGCCGTCCAGCTCGAGCGCCTGTACCACCAGATCAGCTGGGAGCTCGAGACGACGTATCTCGTCGTCCCGCGCTCGGGGCCGCGGGGGCGGTTCTTCCCCGTCAAGGAACCTGCCGATCTCGAGGCGGAGCGACCTGCCCTCCGGGAGATGCTCTCCGCCTCCGTGCTCGAGCCGTAGCTCGAACCGTCACCAAGTCGGCACGAAATGGGCACGCTCCTGTCACGGGCTCGGCCGTACGGTCGGGGCATGGGCCTGCTCGGTGTCGTCCTCCCGTCCCGCTGCGCCGGCTGCGGCGTCCCCGGCGCGGCGCTCTGCGAGAAGTGCCTCACGGGCCTCGTCCGGATCGCCCCACCCGTCTGCGAGCGATGTGGCTGTCCGGGCGCCTGGCCGGTCCGGAGGTGCGTCGAGTGCGCCGGGAGGAGGCTCGCCTTCGCGCGGGCGCGCGGTGCCGTCGTCTACGACGCCCATGCACGGCCGCTCGTCTCGGCCTGGAAGGAGCGCGGCAGGCGCGACCTCGCCGGCGTCTTCGCCTCCGTGGTCGACGAGGTGGTGATGCGCCCGGACGCCGACGTCGTGACGTTCGTCCCGGGGGATCGGGAGCGGGGCCGTGAGCGCGGGCACCTCCCCGCGCGGCAGCTCGGACGCGCGCTCGGGGCCCTCTGGGGGCTGCCCGCGACGCCGTTGCTCGTCCGCGCCGCGGGCTCGCGACGCCAGGCAGGGCTTCCGCGGGCGGAGCGCCGCAAGAACGTCCGCGGCGCCTTCGCAGCCCGCTCCGAGGCTCCGCCGAGGGTTGTCCTCGTGGACGACGTCTACACGACCGGAGCGACCGCGTCGGCGTGCGCGACGGCCCTCCGGCGCGCCGGAGCGAGGCGCGTCGACGTCGTGTGCCTGGCCCGCGCGGTGCGCTAGACGATCGATGCCGCCGGATCGCACGCGCCGGGGCGCGGGCTGCCGGCCCGGGAAGCGGCCCAGACGCGTCAGGTCGCGCAGCCGGACGCGTCAGATCGTGGCGTCGATCATCTACCGTTGGAGGTGAGCAACCAGAGGAGGCGCCATGCGACTGCAGGTCACGGTGCGACGCGGGCACGTCAACGACGGGGTCCGGAGCTACGTGGAGTCGAAGTTCGCCAAGCTCGGCAAGCGCCTCCACGAATCGACCCTCGTCGAGGTCGTGCTCGACCGCGAGCGGAATCCGAGGATCGCCGACGACCACGTCGTCGAGGCCGCGCTGCACCTGAAGGGCTCGCATCTGCGTGGCCGCGAAGCGGCGGCGAGCTTCGAGGCAGCGACCGATCTCCTCGTCGACAAGCTGGAGCGGCTCGTCGAGCGCGAGCGGGACAAGAAGGTGCACGAACCGCGACGCCGCGCACAAGGTGTCGCTCCGCCCGAGCCGGTCCCCGTCGAGGAGATCGAGCAGACGCTCCGGGCCGAGGGTTAGATGATCGATGCCGCGGCCGCCGCACGATCCCGGGCCTCACTGGGGCGAGGTCGGGATCCACGGGCTTCACCGCCACCGTGAGTGGGACCTCGTGGCGACGGTCGACGCGCCGCACCTCGCGGGCGAGGAGGCCTGGTTCGTCGTGCTCGAAGACGACCGCGTCGTGGTCGAGGACGGACTCTCGGACCCCTCCGTGCTCAGGGATGCCGTGGGGCTGGCGCCGCCCTTCCGGGCACGTGCGGTACGCCGCGACGGGGGTCTCTGGGTCGTGGGAGCACGACGCATCGAGACGGCCACGCTCGCCGACGACCCCGGTGGAGACGCCGTCGAGCTGGCCTGGGACGGCGGCGAGCGCACGGTGCGGATCGACGGGGAGCCGACGCTCGCCGGCGTGCCCGAGCTCGAGCAGCTCGGCGCGTCGCGGCACCGCACCTATGTCGTGACAGCGACGCGCCTGACGGGATCGGACTGGGAGGTCGCGGTCGCGCCGCTCTGATCTCAGACGGGCGGGCCGGAGCGCCAGCTGACCGTCCGCCCGCTCGCCCACCCGGAGCCCCAGTCGGTGGAGAAGAGCATCGGCTCCCACCGCTCGAGCGGCATCGTCCGAAGCAGCGTGTCGTCCTCGGTGGCGATCCGCCGGGCGCGCGCCTGCGTCCCCTGCCTGTAGAAGATCGACCCCTGCCGGTAGTCGAGCATGAGCGCTCCGGCCGGCAGCGTGACCTTCGTCCCGCCGGTGAAGGGGCCGACGTTCACCGTGTCTCCCACCTGGACGAGCGGCCCGACGAGCGCGAAGGCGATCGCTCGCACGGCAGAAGAGGGATAGTCGTCCGTGCGGAGCACGCTTCCCGCTTTCGAGAGCAGGACGACCCTCCCGTCAGCGAGCGCCGCCAGGACGCGCGCCGTGCCGACGCCCCTCGCGGACGTGAGCAGCCGGACCGGGCTGTCGACGGTCGTGCGGAAGAGGCGGGCCCCCGAGGCGCTCACGTACGTAATGGTCTCGCCGACGGCGTATGGCACTCCCTCGGTGGTGCCGGCGCCCAGCACGATCGCCGGCGGACCGCCCGTCTCGCTCGAGGCGAACGCCAGGCGCCGGGCCGACCGGCGGGTCGCGGTGGCGGTCCACAGCTGGTAGTCCGTGAAGTTGCCGCCTATATTCGTCACCCAGAAGACCCGTCGACCGGTCGTCGCGACCTGGGCGATCCCGTAGCCGCCGCTCGGGTTCTGCTCGCACGCGACGATCGTGCGCTCGCCGAACGACCAGAGGCCGCGCGTACCGGTGTCCCAGAGCCGGACCTGGCCGCAGGCCGCCTTCGTCCGCCCGACGGCGTACACGACGGAGCGGTGCGTGACCGAGAGCGCGGTCACAGGCGCGGCGTTCGTCACCGTCCTGCCGGGCGTGAGGAGCGCCGCGGCCGTCGCCGGCACGAGGAGGGAGGCCAACGACGCAACGATGACGATTCGGCGCACAGCGGAATCATGTTCCCGGTGCGTGACGGCGCGGTGAGGAGACCGTTCGGAGAATGTGCGCGGCGGTCGGGGCGCCGGGCACACGGTACCCTCTGACCATGCCCAGCCAGAGCTTCGGTCGCTTCGAGAAGGTCCTCCGCATCGGCGAGGGCCGGCGCCTCAAGCGCCTCGCCGAGCAGGCGGCGTACATCACCTCCCTGGAGCCCGACTTCGAGACGCTCTCGGACGCGGACCTCCTCGCGAAGACCGCAGAGTTCAGGCAGAGGATCGAGAACGGCGAGAGCCTCGACGACGTCCTCTACGAGGCGTTCGCCGCCGTCCGCGAGGCGCGGAAGCGGGAATCCGGGCAGCGGCTCTTCGACGTCCAGCTGATGGGCGGCATCGCGCTCCACGAAGGCGACATCGCCGAGATGAAGACCGGTGAGGGAAAGACCTTCGTCGCGAGCGCGCCCCTCTACCTGAACGCGCTCGCCGGCGACAACGTCCACCTCGTCACGGTGAACGACTATCTCGCGAAGCGCGACGCCGAGTGGAACCGGCCGGTGTACGACCGGCTGGGCGTCACCGTCTCCTCGATCGAGAACATGATGCCGTTCGCGGAGCGGCGCGAAGCCTACGCGGCCGACATCACCTACGGGACGAACTCGGAGTTCGGGTTCGACTACCTCCGCGACAACATGGCCGTCGCGCTCGAGGGCACCGTGCAGCGCGGCCATGTGTACGCGATCGTCGACGAGGTCGACTCGATCCTGATCGACGAGGCTCGGACGCCGCTGATCATCTCGGGCGAGCCCGAGACCGCGGCCAAGACGTACTACGACTTCGCGCGCGTCGTCCGCGAGCTCGAGGGCGCGCCGCTCACGCGGAAGGCGATGAAGGGTGAGGACGAGACGGAGCTCTCGGGCGCCGACTTCCTCTACGACGAGAAGTTCAAGACCGTGTCGCCCGCGCAGACCGCCCTCGACAAGGTCGAGCGCGCGCTCGGGATCGACAACCTCTACGACCCGCGCAACGTCCAGCTCGTCAACCACCTGACGCAGGCGCTCAAGGCGCAGTCGCTGTACAGGCGCGACGTCGACTACGTCGTGCAGGACGGCGAGGTGAAGATCGTCGACGAGTTCACCGGCCGCATCATGGAGGGTCGCCGCTGGAGCGAGGGCCTGCACCAGGCGATCGAGGCGAAGGAGGGGGTGCCGATCCGCGAGGAGAACGTCACCCTCGCGACGATCACGCTGCAGAACTACTTCCGGCTCTACGAGAAGCTCGCCGGGATGACCGGAACGGCGAAGACGGAAGAAAAGGAGTTCGTCGAGATCTACAACCTGCACGTCGTCGAGATCCCGACGAACGTCCCCGTCGCACGTGCGGACGAGAACGACTTCATCTTCAAGACGAAGGACGCCAAGTGGGCGGCCGTGGCCGAGGACATCGTCGAGCGCCACGAAATCGGGCAGCCGGTGCTCGTCGGGACGATCGCGGTCGAGACCTCCGAGTACCTCTCGGAGCTCCTCACGCGACGCGGGGTCACGCACAACGTGCTCAACGCGAAGGAGCACGAGCGCGAGGGCGAGATCATCAAGGACGCGGGCCAGCCGGGTGCGGTCACGATCGCGACGAACATGGCGGGCCGCGGCGTCGACATCAAGCTCGGCGAGGGTGTGCGCGAGGTCGGCGGGCTCTACGTGCTCGGCACGGAACGGCACGAGTCGCGCCGGATCGACAACCAGCTGCGCGGCCGCTCGGGTCGTCAGGGCGACCCCGGCGAGACGCGCTTCTACCTCTCGGCGCAGGACGACCTCGTCCGCCTGTTCGCCGGCGACCGCATCCACGGGATCATGGAGCGGTTCAAGATCCCGGACGACCAGCCGATGGAGGCGTCGATCCTCTCGCGCCAGATCGAGAACGCGCAGAAGAAGGTCGAGGAGCAGAACTTCGTCTCGCGTAAGAACGTCCTCAAGTACGACGACGTGATGAACAGCCAGCGCGTCGTCATCTACGACCAGCGGCGCCGCGTGCTCGAGGGTGACGACCTCTCCGACGAGATCGAAGGGTGGATCGAGGAGGTCATCGGCGCGAACGTCTCGCAGTTCACGGACGCAGAGACGACCGACGAGTGGGACCTCGCCGGTCTCGTGACGCAGATGCACGCGCTCTATGGCACCGACATCACGGTCGAGGAGCTCAGCGAGGAGGTCGACGTCACCAGCCGGGACGCGCTCGTCGAGGAATTCGTGGGTGACGCGCTCGACACGTACGCGGAGCGCGAGGAGTCGTTCGGTCCCGAGCTCATGCGCGAGATCGAGCGCTACGTGATCCTGCAGATCGTCGACACCCGCTGGCGCGAGCATCTCGACTCGATGGACTACCTCCGCGAGGGCGTCCACCTCCGGGCGATGGCCCAGAAGGACCCACTCGTCGAGTACCGCGGCGAGGGGCACGCGATGTTCGAGGAGCTCGGCCGGACGATTCGCGAGGAGGTCGTGCTGACGCTCTACCACGTCGAGGTGCAGCGCGAGGAGGCGGAGGAGCAGCTCCAGCCGGCCGCCGCGCCGCAGGCGCTGGCGTACGAGCACGAGCAGCTGCAGGGCGCCGACGCGATCGCCGCCGCGGGTGGCGGTCTTGCGACGGCGCTCGCGCCCCCGCCGGAGACGACGGCCATGGGAACGCCGAAGCCGGTCGTCAACGAGCACCGCGACATCGGCCGCAACGATCCGTGCTGGTGCGGGAGCGGCAAGAAGTTCAAGCGCTGCCACGGCGCGTGATCGTGGGGGAACCCCATGGTTCCCCGACGGGTCCCCTCCTTCAGCGCGGCGCGCGGGTAACCCAGGTCTGGCCTCCCGGCCGGAGGACCCGGCCCCCGTCCTCGCCGGATTGTGCACGGGGAGCCGAACCCGGAGCCCGCTCGGCTACGATCGCGCGCATGGCAGTCACCGACGACAGACCCGTCGCCGACCAGCTCGCGGAGCTCGGGGCCCAGCTCGCCTGGGTCCGTGACTACCTTTGACCCGGACGCGCTGAGCCGCCGCCGGACGGAGCTCGAGGACACGATGGGGGCTCCCGGGTTCTGGGACGACCAGGCCGAGGCGGCGCGCATCTCCACCGAGCACGCGCGGGTCACGCGGAAGCTCGAGCGCTACGAGTCTCTCCAGCGCGAAGTGGACGACGCGACCGAGCTGCTGGAGCTCGACCCCGCGCTCGAGCACGAGGTCGCCGAACAGGTCGTCCCCGTTCGAGACGAGCTTGCCCGCCTCCAGGAGGAGGCGCTCTTCAACGGGGAGTACGACGCCGGCGACGCCGTCGTGACGATCACCGCCGGCACGGGCGGCACCGACGCGCAGGACTGGGCCGAGATGCTGCTTCGCATGTACCTGCGGTGGACCGCCGACCGCGGGTTCCAGACGGAGCTCGTCGAGGCGAGCCCCGGCGAGGAGGCGGGCCTGAAGTCCGCGACGTTCTTCGTCCGCGGGGAGAACGCGTACGGGCTGTTCAGGGCCGAGCGCGGCGTGCACCGACTCGTCCGGCTGTCGCCGTTCGACTCGGCGCACCGGCGCCACACCGCGTTCGCCCAGGTCGTCGTCGCGCCGCTGCTCCCCGACAGCGAGGACGTCGAGATCGACGAGGGCGACCTCCGGATCGACACCTACCGCGCCAGCGGCGCGGGTGGGCAGCACGTCAACAAGACCGACTCGGCCGTGCGCATCACCCACCTTCCGACCGGGATCGTCGTGCAGTGCCAGAACGAGCGCTCGCAGACCTCGAACAAGGCGACGGCGATGCGGATGCTTCGGTCTCGTCTCGCCGAGCTCGCGGAGGAGGAGCGCGAGGCCGAGCTCGCCAGGGAGCGCGGGGCAAAGGTCGACGTCGGGTTCGGGAGCCAGATCCGCTCCTACGTCCTCCACCCGTACCAGATGGTCAAGGACCACCGCACCGACTTCGAGGTGGGCAACGCCCAGGGCGTCCTCGACGGCGCCCTCGACGGCTTCGTGCAGGCCTACCTCCTCGCCCGCGCAGCCGGCAAGGCCTAGAGGCTCGATGCGGGTTGTAGACACGCACGGACGGGGGCCTGCGCGCGGCGCATCGCCGTCGTCTCGGTCGGCATCCAGGCGTCCAGCCTGCACGCCGCCCGAGCCGACGCCGCTGCTTGGCGCATGCCCTCCCGGCACGCACCTCCAACCCGCAACAAGCCTCTAGTCGGGCCTACCGAGTCGCCCCCTGTCGTCGCTCGCACTGCCGCAGGCGCACGAGCGCGTGCCGGGCGCCGTCGACGATCCAGAGCTCGCGACCGCCGGCGATCGGTCCGGCGTCCGTACCCCGCGGCAGGCGGGCCCTGAGGACGACGGCGCCGGTCGAGGGATCGAGCGCCACGACCTCGCTCCGGTCCCCGACCCAGATGCGTCCCCCCGCCGCGAGCGAGGGCCCGTACCCGTCACCGCGCGTACCGAGGGCGACGCGCGCGATGGTGTCGTTGCGGACACGCAGGAGGGTGCCACCGGCGATCCCGACCCAGGCCTCTTGCCCCGCCGCGGCCAAGGTGCGCGCGCCCGGGAGGGCCAGGCGATGGCGAAACGTCATCGTCCCGGGATCGAAAACGCTCACCTCGTTGCCTGCAGCGGTGACGACCCAGACTCCACTGCGGCCGACGGCAAGCGCGCCGGGCCACAGCTCCCCCCGTGCGAAGCGCGCAAGCTTGACGACCTGCCCTGTTCGCGGATCGATGCCGGAGACGGTCGATGCGAGTTGGCTCGCCACCCAGACGAGACCGTGACCAACCTCCACTGCGCTCGGCAGCGGGTCGACGGCGATGCTCTGCACGACGCGGTTCGTGCGCGGGTCGATGCGCAGCAGGCGTTCGCCGAAGAGGTCGAGCGCCCAGACGGCGCCGAGCCCGCGCGCGAGCCGGGTGACCGAGCCGCCCGGCCGGATCCTCGCGACGATGTCGTTCGTCGAGGGATCGACGCGGACGATCCCACCCAGCCCCGTCGCGACCCAGACGGCGCTGTGGGAAGCCTCGACGTCCGTGGGGACACCGGCCACCTGGATCGACACCGTGCACGTGGTCGGCCACGACCTCGCGACCCCGTGCTCGGCCGTTTCGGTCACCGCCAGCGCGGTCATGCCCCGGCCGGCGATCACCGTTGCGGTCGCCGCGAGCGCGACGAGTGCGGCGAAGCGCAGCATCTTGCTCACCGGTCGTCGTGCCGGAGTCTCAGCTTGCCCGTGAGGGTCGACTCGCGTGCCTCGAGGTAGACGGCGTCGCGTCCGCTCCCGTGGGCGCCGGCGAACATGCCGGTGCTCGAGGTGCCGTCGACTGTCCAGGTGCCCCGTCCGACGAGGCCGATCTCCGTCTCGCAGACCTCGGCAACCTCGCGGAGGACGAGGACACCGCGCTCCACGACGATCCGGCGGATCCCCGCGTTCGTCCAGCTTCCAGGGCCACACGGCTGCACCGAGCGGTCCTGGCTCATCGCGAGCACCATGGTCGCCGGGCCATACCCGTCGACTGTCCCCGCCGCCGTATTGATCAGCTGGAAGACGCCGAGATCGGCGGCTCGGTTCGTGATCGAGGCGTTGGTCTCGGTGAACCGCGCCTGGAAGTCCCTCGCCGTCGTCCGTGCTCCCGCCGCGGTGTGGAGCGCCACGAAGCCCGTGGCCGCTGCAACGGCGGCGACGAGGATCGCGAAGCGTTTCGACATGCGCATCATTGCTGGCCTCCTCCCTGGACCGTCCGCCGCCGACCGCCCTGCGCCGGGGAGACGGGCCTGAACGCACGACCGAGGAGCGCCAGCCGGGCAAGAAGGACATCTGCGCGGCGCCTGCGGCCCCGGCCCGCGTCCCGGGCGGAGGGCACGTGAGCCGGCTCGGGCCGGAGCGCGTCGAGCGC
>NZ_DATMBZ010000070.1:0-9565 GCF_035558935.1 Gaiella sp.
GAGCGCGCCTGGTCGCGCGCCTCGCCGCGCTGCGAGAACGCGAAGACCGCGAGCGCCGTCATGCCCGCGAGGGCGACGAGCGCGCCAAAGGCCAGGAACGCGAGCCGGCGGTGGCGCCGGCGCGCCTCGGCCCGCGCTCGCTCGACCGCCCGTTCGGCATCGAAGCGGCTCTTCCAGCCGAGCACGGCGCCGGCGAGGACGTCGTGGAAGATCTCCCAGCGGCCGGCCTCGTCGGTGCGCAGGATCCGGTGGTCGGCGAGAACGCCCGTGACGGCTCGCACCTCGTCCTCCGAGCACCGGGCGAACTGCGCGAGGTCCGCGGCCTCGTGCGCGATCTTCGTGCCGGACGGCGTGACGAGGTGGTCGAAGAGCCGTGACGCGATCTCGCGCTGCGGCGGGGTCAGCGCCTCGATCGCGCGCTCGAGGTGGTCGGCAACGACCTGGCCGGCGCCGCCGAGCTCACTCAGCGTTGCGGCGCGAAGCGTCGACGAGCCGCCCGAGCGCTCGACGTCCCAGAGCCGCTGCATGACGAGCTGCAGGTACGGCGCCTCGATCCCCGGCGCACGACCGTTGGTCTCCGGGACGGCCTGGCCTGGGCCGAGCTCGATCTGCCCTGCGCCGACGCCGTCGAGCACGGCGCCTACGAGCTCGTCCTCGATCGTCACCGTCTCGCCCTCGAGCTCGCTCCAGCGCTCGAGCGGCCTCACGATCGCCGCGCGGCCGGCCGTACGATCGAGCCGGTCGAGCCGCAGCACGTTGCCGAACAGGTTCGGGATCGCGCCCTTCAGCCGGTCGAGCCGCGCAAGCGTGTCCTCCCGCAGCGAGAGCAGGACGTTGACGCGGAGCGGGCCGTCGACCAGCGCGGCGAGCGCCTCGTCGAAGCCGTCGTCGGTGTCGTGGTACGTGAAGTACTCCTCGGCCTGGTCGAGCACGAGATAGACATCGCGCTCGGCCTGCGTACGCGTAGCGACGTCGACGAGCGAGCCGGGCTCGATGCCCGCCGCCTCCGCGATCGCTCTTGCCAGCGCCGACTCGGGCAGCTCGCTCCAGCTCGAGAAGACGAGGACGAGCGGCTGCTCGGGAAGCCGCCGCAAGGCCCGCGCGACGCTCGCGAGGAGCAGCGACGACTTCCCCACGCCGCTCGGTCCGTAGAGCACCGTCAGCCGCGACGCGATCAGGTTGGCGACGACGATCTCGGAGTCGCGCTCCCGGCCGAAGAAGTAGAGCGCGTCGAGGTCCGAGTCGGCGAACGCCGCGAGCCCCCGGTACGGCGACTTCAGGTTCACGGGACGCCCTCGAGACGCCGCTCGAGCAGACCCACGTACTCATCGGGGTCCACGTCGAGGACGTCGACGTCGAACCGGCGCCAGAACGCCTGCTCGAGCGCGCTGGGCTCCGGGTCGAGCGCCCACGACCGGTACGCGAGCGGGCGGTCGCCCCACACGCGGTGCATCACGAGGCGCAGGTTCCAGTCGACCATCTCGTATCCGATGAAGAGGAAGTGGCTGCGGCGCAGGTGGGCGGCCAGCGCGACGGGTACGGCGGAGACGAGATCGGAGCGGCCGAGGTAGTCGATGTAGTCGTCCTCGGTGATGACGAAGCTCTCCCACTCGCGGTCCGGGAAGGGATCGACCGCGCCGTGCAGCTTGAGCAGCACGGTTCGCCGGTCGAGCGACAGCTCGGTCGCGTACGTGTTGGGCACATCGATCGGCCGCGGCTCCTCCCCCGGCGGCCGGTGCCAGAACTTCCCGCGGTACGGGCCGGAGGCGACGTAGGTGACGACGTCGAGCTCCTCCCCGGCCGCCTCGAACGCCCGCTCGAGCGCAAGGTCGTACCGCGTGGAGATGACGAGCTGGTGTGGCGCGCCCCGTGACCGCAGCACCTCCGGCAGAGACGCGAGGAACCGATGCACCGCCTGCGGCTCGGTGGCCTCCTCGAAGCGCCTGTGGAGCTCGTCGTAGAGAGGCCCCGAGCCGTTCATCGTCGCCACGTACTGCGACACGCGCGCAAGGTCGGGCGGGCGGTCTTCCGGATACCCGAACGCGCGGGCGAGCTGCGCCGCGAGGTCGTCGCCGCCGTCCAACCCGAGCACCGGGACGACGCGCCCGGCGAGCAGTGCCTTGACGACCTCCGCGTCGGCGTCGCGGTCGGCGTGGCCGTTTGCTCCGCGCGACCCGCGCGCCTCGCCGCGCAGGATCTCGCCCTGGAGCCGCCGGAGGTTCTCTCCAGGCTCGATCCCGAGCTCGTCGAGGGCGGCGCGCGCGTCCGTGTAGGCCTGCAGCGCCTCGGCGGAGCGGCCCGCGCGGTGGCAGGCGAGCATCAGCAGGTACCAGAGCCGCTCGCGGAGCGGATGCTCGGTGACGAGCGCCTCGAGCTCGGGCACGACATCCGAGGGGTGGCCGAGCTCGATGTCGGCCGCGAGACGCTCCTCGAGCGCGACGAGGCGAAGCTCCTCGAGACGCCTGATCTCGGTCTGCGCCCAGTCCTCGAACGCGAACTCGGCCAGCGCCGGGCCGCGCCACAACTCGAGCGCGCGCCCGAGCAGCTGCCGGCGCTCGACCGGAGAGGCCCGCCGCGCGTCGGCGAGCAGGCGCTCGAACCGGTGAGCGTCGACGTGCTCGCGGTCGATCCGGAGCACGTATCCGGGCGGACGCGTGACCAACACGTCGGGACCGAGTGCCTTGCGCAACCCGACGACGCAGTTGTGGAGCGACGCCGTCGCCGTCTTCGGCGGCTCGACGCCGTAGAGCTCGTCGACGAGCTGGTCGGTCGGGACGACCCGGCCCGCGCGGAGGAGCAGCGCGGCCAGGAGCGCGCGCTGGCGCGGACCGCCGAGGGCGATCGGCCCGTCCTCACCCGACGCCTCGAGCGGGCCGAGGATCCGAAATTCCTGCATTCACGCGGTTTGTACCACCGTCCGCCAACGGTCTCCTAATCAGCTTCCGGCGCGGCTCGGGATCGTTATCGCGCCGTGAGGCGACCGTTTTCGACCCGTTTCGGGCCGGATCGACCGTGGGGGCATGGCTACCACGCACCCACATCTCACAGCACGCGGCCCCTGGTCGTGGGCGCTCGCGGCGGTCGTCGCCGCACTCGCAACAGTTCTCTCGAGCGCTGTCTTCGTCCCCGACGCGACGGCCGCCGACTCGACCGTCACCGGTTACGGCTGGCCCGTCAAGCCGTTCCACCGCCAGCACCCCGTCCGCGGGTTCTTCGGCGACCCGCGCATCGGGATGACGCCGAAGGGCTGGGAGCAGAGCTTCCACTTCGGCATCGACGTCTCCTGCCCGAACGGCACGCCCGTCTACGCGACGCTCGACGGTGTCGTCCGCCTCGAGTCCTTCCGGCCGGAAACCGTCGCGGTCGTCGCGTACGACGGCCACACCGAGTTCCAGTACTGGCACATCGTCCCCGCCGTGCGGAACGGGCAGCGCGTCACCGCCTACCGCACCGTCGTCGGCCACGCGGCGCCGCCCTGGGAGCACGTCCACTTCGCCGAGAGCCGCAACGGCGCCTATCTGAACCCGCTGCGCGCCGGCGCGCTCGGGCCGTTCGCCGACACGACGCGGCCGTGGATCAAGCACCTGAGCGCCGACACCGACGGTCGGCCGGTGCCTGTCCGGGCGACGCACGGTGTAGTCGACCTGGTCGTCGAAGCGTACGACACGACGCCGATCCCGGTCCCGGGCCGCTGGGGCGGCAAGCCGGTGACGCCCGCGCTCGTGCGCTGGCGCGTCACGGGCGCAGGCGGCCGCGTCGTGCTCCCCTGGAGCACGACGATCGACCATCGCCTCCGGATCCCGTCGAACGACCGGTACCTGACGCAGTACGCCCGCTGGACGCGACAGAACAAGAAGAACCGGATCGGCCGCTACCGTTTCGTCCTCCGGGCCGGCTGGGACAGCCGCACGGTCGCGGACGGACGCTACGTCGTCGAGGTCGCCGCCTCCGACGTGTGCGGGAACACGACGGTTGCGCGGTTCCCGATCCGCATCGCGAACCGCCCCGCCGTCTGAATCCCTCTTCGCGCTGGTAGCCCACGGAGCCCGGACACCGTCCGGGCTCCGTCGTCGTGGGCGTTAGCGAGCCGTTTGGAGCCCGTGACCGGGCCGTTTGGGCCGCCTCCGAGCCTCGCCGCATGCAGCGAAAGGAGGTGACTCACATGCATGCGGCGATCACACGGACACCCGTGGTGTTCATCGTTCTCGCGGCAGCGGCCCTGGTTCTCGTGGCCCTCGGCCTCGCGGCCGGCGACCCGGCTCTCATGCCGCCGCCTCTGTGTCCGCCCAACTGCTGACTAGCCCGCGAATGGGGGCGCCGTAACCGCGGTGCCCCCATTTCGGATGCCGGAGAGCATCGTCTTGGCACGCTCGACGAAGAGCGTGGCGCCCTTCGCCGTCAGGATCGAGGCCGCTTCGGAGGCCGCTCGTTCAGCGTCGACCAGCTTGCCCTGGAGGGCGAGGGCCTCGGAGAGGATGAGGCGAAGCTGCCCCTTCACGAGAAGGTTGTCCGTGGTCTCGTAGAGCTCGAGGGGCTCACGCACGCATTCCTCGGCCTCGATTGCGCGGCCACTGCGCGCGAGCCCCTTGGCGCGTGCTGCCTGCCAATACAACTCGATCCAGGACTGCCCCGGCAGGGACTCCTGTTCGGCTTCCTTCGCGAACTCTAGTGCCCGATCGATCTCGCCTGCGACGAGCGCAGCCTCCGCACGATGAACCTCGAGGTACGCGTACCAGGCAGTGTCCTCGCGCGCGGCAGCGGCTTCGATCGCCGGCACGAGGATCTCCTCGGCGCTCCGACCATCGCCTCCGAGCACCGCCACGAGGGCGGCGGCCTCCGGCCAGCGCGTCGTCATGGCGAGGTCGTCGCCGATCTCGACGAGTTTGGTACGCGAGCGGACGACGAGGTCCTGGGCGGAGTCGAATCCTGCCATCAACGCCTGGTGCCGCGCGAGGTCGAGCATCAGGTACGGCTCCGTCCATGGGTGCGACTCCGACTCCGCGAGCAAGCGCTCGGCCAGCGCGATGACGTCCGACAGCGGCATCGGCCCGTCCACCGCTGCAGAGACCAAGGCGGAGTCCTTCATGCCAACCAACCCGAGCTCGCGGTAGAAGTCGTTGGCTCTGCGCAACGCGTCGTAGGCGGCCTCGAAGCGACGACACATGAGGCTCTCCACCGCGTACCGCGCGTCCCACGCGCGGGCCAGGCCGATCGTGTCGGACGCGGCTTCGCACTCGGCAATCGCCTCCTCGATACCGGCGATCAACGCGTCAGCGTCCGAGACCCCCATCAGATGGAGCGGCCAGACCATCTCCACCCGTGCGCGTGCAGCAACTCGGCGATTCTCGATCTCGTCCGCGCGACGCACGACATCCTCCAGCAGGCTGAGCGCACGCCGCCACTCTCCCGTCATCTTGAGCGGATGACTCAGGACGCATTCGAGGTCCAGTCGAAGCACGTCGGCTTCCGGGAGCAGGCTTGCAGCTCGCGTCAGCAGGCTGATGGCCGCCGCGTGATCCATGCTCCACGCCGCCCGTTCCCCTGCCCGGCCAAGCCGTTCGCCAGCCTCGACAGCGACGTCAGGCGCGTCGTCCCCCATGGCTCGCCGGCTGACGACGGATCGCTCGAGATGGAGGCCGACGAGCTCGTCGGCCGCGCCATGAGCGTCGAGCCAGCGGGCGAACGCCTCATGCATCGCTGCCCGTTCCAGCCGGCCGATCGCGTCGTAGGCGGCCTCACGGACGAGCGGGTGGACGAACTCGTGTTCCGGCCCGCGCGGACGGACGAGCCGCCGCCGCTCTAGCGACCCGAGGCGTCCGGCGAGCTCGCGCGCTTCGGTACTCGGCGTCAAGGCGCCCAGCGACTCCCGCGAGAACACGCGCCCGACGACCGCCGCGCGCGAGAGGACGGCGCGCTCGCCGGGCTCGAGCGCGTCGATGCGGCTCGCGAGCAGCGCGTCGAGGGTCGCCGGGACGTGGTCGACGGCGAGCTCGGACTCCACAGCGTGCGCGGCGAGCTGCTCGAGGAAGAGCGGCACGCCCTCGGCCGTCTCGAGGATCGCCGCCGCGAGCTTCTCGTCGAGCGCGTCGCGCTCGGGGAGCGCGTCGACGAGGAGCCGGGCGTCGTCTCCGGCGAGCGGCTCGAGCACCATGGCGCCCTCGCCCCACGCGGAACGCCGCTCGAGGAGCTCCGGACGGGTCATCGAGATCACGAGCAGCGGGCCGCGCGCCGCCCGCACGACGTACTCGACCACGTCGAGGAACGTCGGCACGGCCCAGTGCAGGTCGTCGAGCACGACGACGACCGGGCAGTCGGCGGTGAAGTGCTCGACCAGCCCGCGGGCGGCCGCGAGGGCGGCATCCGCGCTCGAAAGCTCGCCCAGCTCCGGGGCGCCGGCGTCGAGCGCCGCGGCGCACTCCGCCAGCTCCCGCAGCGGGAGGAACGAGATCCCCTCGCCGTACGGGACGCAGGCGGCCTGGAGCAGGACGGCCGGCACGTCCTCGACGAATGCGCCCACGAGGCGGCTCTTGCCGATTCCCGCCTCGCCGACGATCACCACGTGTTGCGTGCTTCCGTGCTCGACGACGCCGTCGAACGCAGCCTGGAGCAGCGCGAGCTCGGCCGAGCGGCCGACCAGCGGTCCCCGAGCACCCCGCGCCGCGGGCCGGCTCGAGCGTACGCCGAGCAGCCTGCCGTCGGCATCGAGCTCGAAGGCCTCGCCGCCGAGCCGGGCAGCGACCTCCGTCAGCTGGATCTCGTTCGCGTCGGCATCGTGGAGCGCGCGGCGGCTGCGGCCGACGACGGCGCCGACGAGCACGGGGCGGGCGTCCTCGACGAGGATCCGTCCCGTCCCGACCGCGTACCTCGCGTCGACCTCGCGCGCGCGGAGGATCTCGCGCAGCTCGACGGCCGCGCGCGCGGCGCGGACGACGCCGTCCTCGTGCGCTCCGTCGACGCCGAAGGCCGCGATCAGCTCGACCCCGGACTCCGGCGACAGGGCGCCCCCGTGCCGGGACACGACGTCGGCGACTGTCCGGCGGACGTCCCGAAAGATCTTCCCGGCCGCCTCGAGCTCGACGTCGTCGTCGACGAGCGGCTCGACGAGGAGCAGCGAGACGGGCCGACGCACGGGGCCGACCGCCTGCGGGACCGGCCGCGCGGGCGCGATCGCGGGGTCCTGGGTGAGGATCATCTGGTGCAGCGCGCGGGTCTCCGGGGAGGGCTCGAGGCCCCATTGCGCATCGAGCGCGCGGCGCGTCGACGCGTAGGCGTCGAGCGCCTCCTGCTGGCGTCCCGCACGGGCGAGAGCGAGCATCAGGAGACGACAGAGCCGCTCGCGATCGGGGTGCCGCGCGGCGAGCGTCGCCGCGTCGGGGATCGCGCCGTCGTGGCGGCCGAGCTCGATCTCCGCCTCGATCCGGTCCTCGAGCGCGGTGAGCCGGAGCTCGTCGAGGCGCGCAATCTCCGCCTGGAGGAAGCTCTCGAAGGCGAGGTCGCCGAACGCGGGGCCGCGCCAGAGCGCGAGCGCGTCGCGAAGAGCCGCCGAGCGCTCGGCCGGCGGGAGCGGCTTCGCGTCGTGCACGAGCCGCTCGAACCGGCGAGCGTCGATCGCGCCGGGGTCGACGCGCAACAGGTAGCCGGGAGGACGGGTCTCGATCACTTCCTTGCCCAGCGCCTGCCGAAGCCGAGAGACGGCGTTCTGCACGACCGCGTCGGCCGTCGGCGGCGGCTCCGCGCCCCAGAGGTCGTCGATCAGCGTGTCCATCGAGACGACCGATCCGGCATGGAGCAGGAGGTCGGCGAGCACGGCGCGCTGCCTCGGGCCGCCCAGCTGGGGGCTCGCGCTCGCGATGCGCGCCTCGAGCGGCCCTAGCAGGAGGAACTCCACTGCCTCGCCCTCCGTGGTCGACTGGGGCGGCGACCCTACCACCCGCCACGACCGTTCACCAGACCCCGATTAGCGAATCGTTGGCGTGACACGACACCGTGGGCGTACCGACGACGAGGGAGGATGAGGCGATGACACGACTCGAGGCGCTGCAGAGCGGAAGGCTCGGGGACCCCGTCCCGATGACGAGCTTGCCTTTCGCCCAGACGATCGACCTCTCCGACGCGGGGTCCGATCCGGACGAGCCGTCTCCGTGCCTTCCCACCGCCAGATCCGTGTGGTACGCCCTGCGGCCGCCGAGCGCGGGAAGGCTCGTCGTCGACCTCGCCGGCTCGACGCCGCTCGACCCACTCGTCCGCCTCTACCGGCAGATCGGCCTCCACCCCGCCGCGAGCATCTTCCTCGGCTGCGCGAGCCCGCTCTGGAACGCGCAGCTGTCGCTCGAGGTCCTGGTCGAGGACGGCGAGACGCTGCTCGCCCAGGTCGGGACGTCCGAGTCGCTCGAAGGCCGTCTCGTCGTGCGCGCCGAGCTGCGCGCGTGACGGCACCCGGCGGTTAGCGCGCCGTTAGCGGCCGGACGCACCCTCCTCTCACGGCGAGGCGACACGCCTCGCCCAGGAAGGGGGTTCTGCAATGAGACGCAGGCACGTGAAGTGGGTGCTGCTCGCGCTCTCGGTGACGGCAGCTGCGGCGCTGCTCCCCGGGGCGGGTCAGTCGAGGCCGCCCGAGAGCGACGGCTCCACCTACACGTGGACGGGGGCCGCGACGTTGACGGTCGACGTGAAGCCGTGGGGCGGCGGCTACGTGCGCAGCGATCCGTACCTGATCGACTGCCCGATGGCCTGTATCCGCGCGTTCGAGCCGAACCGCGAGGTGAAGCTCACCGCGTACATGACCCCGGGCCACACGTTCAAGGCCTGGGAGGGCGCGTGCGCCGGACAGGGCAACCCGTGCACCATCAAGGTGTCCGGGGCGATGGACGTGACCGCGGTGCTCGAGGGGCAGTTCGTCCCGCCCACGCCGCCGAAGCCGCCGGCGCCGCCGGGGCCGCCCGTGGCACTCAACCCGTCGCTCACGGTGACGACGAACGGCCTGACTGCGACGTTGACCGGCACGGGATACAACCCGAGCAGCTCGATCTCGCTCGACTTCGAGTGGTCGACACCGCCGGGAGGCTGGTTCCTTCTGCTCCCGGGAGCCACGACGAGTGACGCGAGCGGCTCGTGGTCGTACACGTACGCCGAGAACTGCGACTTCGGCGGGGCGTACACGGGACCGGTCGCATTCGGCGTGACCGCGTCGGACGCCGGTGGTGCGTCGGCCTCCGACGGCGGTTCGATGACCTGCTGACAGGGGGAGCGTCCGGTCGAGGAGCCGCGTGGGGAGGCTCCTCGACCGGATCGCGTCTTCGCCGTCCGCACCCTCCTGGCGGCGGACTAGCATCCCCGAGGTGGTCGGCCGGCGCACACGCAGGAGCTTCCTGCGTGCCGGCATTGCAGGGCTCGTCGCAGTCGGGCTCCTTCCGAGGCGGGCACTCGCCCGCGACACGGCACCCCATGCGGCGGAGATCGCAGTACGCGGCGCGGCGAAGCCGTTCGCGGGCGACCGGCCGATGTTCACGACGATCGCGCCCGGGGTGCCGGGCCGGGACACGGCATCCGTCCTCTTCCGGCTCGA
>NZ_DATMBZ010000071.1:0-4622 GCF_035558935.1 Gaiella sp.
ATGGATCTTGATCATCGTGCTGCTCGTCCTGCTCGTCACGGGCGGCGTCGGCTACGGCCGGCGCTAGCGAGCGAGCGGCGGCCGGGCCGAGGGCGCCAGCCGGCGTCCTCGGCCTTCGCGCCGGGATCGCTGTCGACTCGAGTCGACAAGACATCCTCATCCTCGCGCCGCGCTCCATAACCAGGCGCTCAGTTCTCTGCCCTCTGCGGAGGAGGCGCCGAACCGCGCGAACCCAGGTAGCTCCTGGGGTTCCAGGCTGTGGACGAGTCGGCACACATCTGGCACGGCGCAGGGGTTGACGAAAACCGGTCTCTGAGGCGGATCTTCGCCTCACGCCGACGCTGCGCCCGTCGCTGCAGTTTCAGCGGATGCCTGGTCGGGTAGGCCGAGAACCATGGCCGACGAGACCAGAAACGACCGGACGCGGGGCGTCGACGGCGGGCACGCCGGTACCGGGCAGCTCGAGGCATCCGTCGCGCGTGGACGCGATGCGGGAGGAATGTTCGCCCTTCTCGGCAGCGTCGGGCTCCTCATCTGGGGCGTTCTCGCGGTTCTCGTCGTCGTGCTGCTCTTGATCTGGTGGCTCACGTGAGAAAGGAGAGCTGGACGTGTACATCGGTGTCGGAACGCTGGTCGTCATCCTGATCATCATCCTGCTGATCATCCTGCTCTGATCGAGAACGGGCCTCCGGGCCCGTTTTCCGTGCGGCATTTTCGCGGGCGTTCCGGCGCCCGCGACGCGCGTTCAGGGGGCGTTGCCGCCGTGCCGGGTCAGGTGTGGGCGCGTGCGCCCGTTCCGAGGTACGGCCTGATCAGCCGCGTGATGTCATTGCCGGTGACGCGCCCGTCGAGGCGGCCGAGCACCTTACGACCGCGGAGCAGCACCAGCGTCGGCACGACAGAGACGTCGAGCGCCTTCGCGAGCTCACGGTGGTCGTCCGCATCGACCTCGACGACGCGCAACCGCTTCTTCTCGGTCACGCCGACCCAGGCGACGAGGCTCGACATCCGGCGCGCCGGCCCGGAGCGCCGGTTCGAGAAGAACAGCAGCACGGGCCGCTCGTCGCGCCCTTGCTCACGCGGCGCCTGCATGACACTCGGGTACCACCCACGGAGAAGCGCAAAACTCCGACCCTCAGTGGTTGCCGTGACGGAGTCGCATGGAGCACACTCTGAGACCCGATGGCACGCCGCATGCACGCAGGGGTCGGCTGCGGTCCCGGCCGACCAGACCCGTCCACCCTCAGATGAGCCAGGCCCCTGACACGACAGCGCGCCTCGACGCGCTCCTCGACGCAACCGAGACCGGCGAATGGGAGTGGGACTTCGCGACCGGGGAGATCACCTGGTCGCCGACGCTCGGTCCGCTGCACGGCAAGCCGCGCGGCTGGGCGCCCGGCAACTACGAGGAGTGGAGAGCGCTCATCCATCCGGAGGACGTCCCTGCCCTCGAGGAGGCGGCGCGGCGTGCCCGCTCGACCGGAGCGGGCTACGAGCTCGAGTTCCGTGCGACCGTTCCCGACGGCTCCCTCCGCTGGCTCTGGACCCGGGCCGAGGTCGTGCGCAACGGCGAGGGACGGCTCGTCGGGGTCACGCGGGACGTCACCGACCGGCGCAGGCGCGACGACTCCGAGCGCTTCATCGCCGGCGCGTCGCAGGTGCTCCTGGCGACGACGTCGGCCGATGCGGCCCTCCAGCAGCTCTGCGAGCTCGCCGTCGCCGAGGTCGCCGACTGGTGCCTCGTGCAGCAGGTGTCGAAGACGCATCCGGCAGACGTTCTTGCCGTTGCCCATCGGGACCCTGCTCTGATGCCTGGCGTCCGCGCCCTCCATGAAGGCGAACGGCTCCCCGAGAACGGCGCCGAGGAGTCGCGCGCGTCGGTGATCAGGACCGGGACCACCGCTCACGTCGTCCTGCCCGAGGTCGGCACGGAGCTCGTCGCCCCGGTGCTCTCCGAGGGCGGGAACGTCACGGCCCTGCTCGTGCTCGGAAACGCGCCCGGGAGCCGTCGGCTCGACGAGTACGACGTCGCACTCGCCGAGGCGCTCGGTCGGCGGACGGCGGTCGCACTGGAGCGGCTGCGCCTCCTCGAGGCCGAGCGCGGCGCCGCGCGCCGCACCGAGGCGCTGCAACGCGTGGGCGCGCTGCTCTCGGCGGCCGCGACCGCGGAAGACGTCCTCCGGGTCGCGATCGAGGCCGGTCTGGCGACGATCGGCGCCTCCGGCGGCTCGATCGCCTATCCGCAGCGCGGGGCGGCGGCGATGCGACGCGTGACGGCGGGCTACTCGCCGCTCGATGCGGCGGGCACGTGGGAGACGGTGCCCTTGGACGCCGATCTCCCGGGCCCGGAGGCCGCGCGGACGGGAGCGGCGGTCTGGCTCGCCGACCGCGCGGACGCGGAGCGGCAGTTCCCGCTCCTCCGTGAGGTCTTCGCCCACACGCCGTGGGGCTCGATGTGCGCACTGGCGCTCCCGGTCGGCGTGCGGCGCGGCTTCTTCGTCGCGTTCTTCGACCACCCGCGGGAGTTCGGCCCCGACGACAGGGCCTTCACCGAGGCGATCGTCACCCTCTGCGCCCAGGCTCTCGAACGTGCCCGCCTCCTGGACGAGACGGCGCACGCCCGGGACGTCGCCCGCAGGCTGCAGGTCCTGACGGCGGCGCTCTCGGCGGCGGCGACTCCCGACGACGTGTGCGCCGCGGTCCTCTCGGGCGGCATGGAGGCGATAGGCGCGGACGGCGTTCTCGTCTACCTACGCGAGGGAGACGAGGTCAGGCTGGTGGCGTCCGTCGGATACGACGACGAGATCTCGGCCGGCTGGGCCTCGATCCCGGCACACGCCCCGGTCCCGGTCAACGACGTGCTCGAGTCGGGTGAGACGGTCATCTTCAGCTCGCCGGACGAGGCCAAGCGGCGCTATCCGATCCTGGCGCGGATCCCGGAACGGCACGGCGCGCGGCCGTCCATCCTCGTGCCGATCGGCGGCAACCCCACCGCGGGAGTCCTCTGCACGGGCTTCGCGCCGGGTCACGAGGTCGAGGACGACGACGTCGTGTTCGTCCAGGCCGTCGGCCGGCTCTGCGCGCAGGCGCTCGAGCGGGCGCGGCTTCTCGAGGCCGAGCGCGTCACCTCCGAGCGCCTCGAGCGGCTTCAGGCCGTGACCGCCTTGCTCGGCAGCGCCATGACGGTCGACGAGGTGGCGCGCATCGTCGTCCACGAGGGTGTCGCCGCAGTCGACGCCGCGGCAGGGGCGCTGGTTCTCGCGCTCGACGACGGGACGCTCGAGACGGTCAGCGCGGTCGGGTACTCCGACGATGTGCTCGAGCTGTACCGCCGCTTCTCGCCGACCGACCCGGTGGTTGCGGCACGCGTCTACCGTGAGGGCCGGCCGCTCTGGATCGAGTCGCTCGAGCAGATGGAGGCCGGTTACCCGGCGCACGAGCTGATGCTCGACGCGCACATCGAGTCAGAGGCGTTCGTCCCACTCACGCTGGCGGGTGGGACGCTCGGCGTGCTGATGATCAGCTTCGAGGGCGCTCGGCCGCTCGGCCGCGACGAGCGGCAGCTGCTGCTGACGCTCGGGCGTCAGTGCGCCCAGGCCGTCGCGAACGCGAGGGTCTTCGAGCGCGACCACCGGATCGCCGAGCAGCTCCAGCGCGCGCTCCTCCCGCGGTCGCTCGACGTCCCGTACCAGGGCTGCGTCGCCGTCCGCTACCTCTCCGGGAGCACCGAGGCCGACGTGGGCGGCGACTGGTACGACCTCGCGCTCCGGCCCGACGGGCGTCTCGGCGGCAGCGTCGGGGACGTCGCGGGCAAGGGAGTCCTCGCGGCGTCGCGCATGGGCCAGCTCCGCACGGTTCAGCGCGCCCACAGCCTCGACGGCCTCTCGCCGTCAGGCGTCGTCTCGCGCCTGAACGGGCTCGTCGAGGCGACCGACTCGTTCCTCGCGACGATGGTCGCCTTCGACCTCGATCAGGAGAGCGGTGAGCTCCGGCACTGCTCCGCCGGCCACCTCCCGCCCGTGCTGCTCACCGTGGACGGCCGCTGCGACTTCCTCTCGGGAGGGGAGTCGCTGCCGCTCGGCGTCGGCGACGACACGCCGTACGAGGAGGCGCGCACGATCCTCGAGGAGGGCGACGTCGTCCTCTTCTACACCGATGGGCTCGTCGAGCGGCGCGGCCTCGGGATCGACGACGCGCTCGGGCGCCTGTGCGAGGCTGTCGTGCGGTTCCACGGCTGCAGTCCGGAGGAGCTCCTCGACGGGCTCCTCGACGACCTGATCGGCGATCGCGTGCTCCAGGACGACGTCGCCCTGCTTGCCCTCCAGCGTACGAGCGGCTGAGTCTTCCTACGGCTCGAGGTACACGCCGACGACGTCGCGCAGGTACTCGAGCGCGGCGCGTTCCCGTCCCACCTGCCCCAGTCGTCGTTCACGTAGACGACGGGCATCGAGCCGCGTGCTCGCTCGAGCTCGGCCACCAGCCGCCGTGCCGGACGCTGAAGGACGCGAGCAGCACGCCGCCGTCTTCGTGGCGAAAGTCGTTGACGACGTCGACGAGCAGCAGGGCATCGTTCACGGTGCAGGCGACGTACCCGGCGCCCGCCCGTCGGGAAACGGCGCGGG
>NZ_DATMBZ010000072.1:0-2846 GCF_035558935.1 Gaiella sp.
CCTGGGGGCGGCGCTTCTCGTCGCGTGCTGGCGCCGTCAGAGCTTCGGCTTCGCCGTCGCGGCGGCCCTGGTGTTGTCTCCGATCGTCTGGCTCGACTACTACGCCGTCGCCGCGATCCCGCTCGCCGTCGTCCTGCCGCGCCTGACGTGGATCTGGCTCGCCCCGCTGGCAACGTGGGGCCTGCTGAGCGCGGGAATCGGCGCAGGCAACGGCTGGGGGAGTGCTCGAGTCCTGCTCGTGTTCGGGCTCGTGTTCGCCGTGATCGTCCGCGGCGAGCACCATGGGGATGCCGAGAGCCACAGCCCGGCCACCGTAGGGAACCCCGCAGAGCCTCGCGCAGCACGGCTGGTGTCCGACTTGAAGTCGGACACCGCCCTGTAGCAGCGCCTCACGCGACGACGTGCTCGAACCCGGGCGCGGGCGCGAACTGCTTCGCCAGCCGCTCCGGGTCCTCCCCGCGCTGCTCGATGAGCTCCGAGCGCGCCTGGCCGAGGAAGCGGCCCGCCTCCATCAGATACTCGATCTTCTCCGGCTCCATACCCATGAGGCGCGCGCCGGTCACGTCGGCGGCGACCGGGTCGCGCGAGATGACGACGACTCCCGAGTGCACGGCGTCCCCGAGCAACGGTCCGTTCCCCTCCATCCCGACGATCCCGTCGATGATCGCGAGCGACGGCTTGATCACCCCGGCGATGTCGAGGATCGAGTTCGGGACGCTTCGGACGTGGAAGACGTCCTTCGGCCAGCCGTAGACGCGCCCCGGCATGCAGCCGAAGCAGTTCTTGAGCGAGAGCGTGACGGCAACCCAGTGATGAGTCTTGAGCTTCGGCATCGAGACCACGAGATCCGCCTCGTGGAGCACCGTGGGCACCCAGAGCGCCGGCAGTCCCGTGTACCGACTCCGGAGCGGGACCCGTACCACAGGCGCCTCGTTGAGATCCACGAACGGGAGTCGGGCGTCGTCGAGCGCCTCGAGCAGGCCTGCCTGCTCGGCGACGGCTTCTGCATCGCGCCGGTGGCCCGGCCCCTCGGCGACGACCACGGATCGTGCGCCAAGGCGCCGGAATGCGTTCGCAGCCGCGACGACGAGCGCCGGCTGCGTGTTGATCGGGTGGTCGTCGAGGAACTCCACGAAGTTGGGCTTGAGGACGACCGACCGCCCCCGAACCCGTGCCTCGACCAACCGGAGGCCGTCGGCGACGAGGCCCTCCAGGTCGCCGCTGTATCGCTCCGCGCGAAGCACCGCCGCAGCCGAGCGCTCGGGCTCGGGGAACGCCGACCGGTCGAACTGCGGAGGCCCGTCGAAGACGCCCCTGTGCTTCGCGTAGACGGCACCGCCGACGGTCGCCCAGGCCGCGACAGCTCCGGTGCGGATGAGCAGCTCGCGGCGGGTGAGCGTCACGCCGCGCCCCGCAGCGGCTCGAGGAGCTCGTCGGGCCCTGTTGCGAGAGCCGACCACGCGAGCGCCACCGTCGATGCGCGCGCGGCGCGCGGGCGGAGCCGCTCCAGCAGGGCCGTGGTCCTCGCGACGTCGTCCTCGACGGCGTGGAAGCGGAAGGCGATCTGCGCCTGGGCCGTCGTGAGCCGCCCCGCTTCGCGATACCAGCGGTCGCGAAGGAACGTGAGACCACGACGGACGAAGCCCTCGGTCGCTTGAGGACGCAGAGCGATCAACGCCACGGCGGTGGTCTGAGCGTAGCCCGTCAGGTCGTCGCCGAGGACCGTCGCGACGCCGTGGTTCCAGCCGTGGTCGGCGCACTGCCATGTCCGAAGCAGGCGCTCCGCCTCGTCGATCACAGCCGTGTCGGAAGGCGTCAGGCGATTCGCCGCTATCAGGACGCGCGAGGTCGGCTCGACGAAGGAGCGTGTATCGGCGGTCCAGCCCCATCCCTGGCGCTCGTCACCCTCGCCGGGTAGCGGGAGGCCACGATGGGCGACGGCGAACGCGAGCGCTCGCCGGGCGGCGCCGCCCTCGAGGAGCAGCGACGCGAGCGCGGCCGTCGTGGGGCCGTCGTGACGGCCGCTCAGCTCACCGAAGCCGCCGTCGCGTCTCTGTCGTGCGGACACCCACGAACGGGCCTGGACGTCGCCTCCGAGCGCGAGTCCGGCGAGAACGGTGGGCTCGAGCTCGGAAGCCGCGCCCCGGCCCGTCGAGAAGCCGCCGTCCGGTCGTCGCCGATCGCGGAGGACGCGCAGATGCTCAGCGTGGAGTTCCGCGCCCATCGCCGCAATGGTGCAGGTTCATACGGCTGTCGATCGGCTGGTCCAGCAGCCCGAGAACGCGCCGATGGTCTAGGTCAGGTCCGACCGAAGGGGCGTCGGATCCCGCCGGCGGGCGCCGACACAATGCGCAGACGGGAGAAGCGGTCTCCCGCGACCAAGAGGGGAGCAACACAGCATGGCGGCACTCTTCGTTTACCTGCAGAACACCGTCGCGAGGCTTCGCGAGCGCCAGGAGGGCCAGACCATGGCTGAGTACGCGCTCATCCTCGGCGGCATCGCGATCGTCGTGATCCTCGCAATCGTCTTCCTCGGCGGCAAGATCGACGAGCTCTTCCGCGCAACCGGCAGCTCCGTCACGAACCCCGTCTCGTAGCACCGTCCGTCCACGCCGGCCGGCCGCGATCACGGATTGCGGCGGGCCGGCGTTTTCGCGGTCCGCGATCGGCGCGCGCCTCGAGGGACTCGACGTGTCGCGCAACCGCAGCGCCGATCGTCAGACGGTTCGTCCCCAGGTCTAGCGAGGACTAGACCCACAGGGAGTACCAGCATCCCCTGCCGCAAAGCACCATCCGTGGGCCTCCCACACGGGGGGAACGTTCAGAGGCACCACGCTCGGGGGGGC
>NZ_DATMBZ010000073.1:0-9060 GCF_035558935.1 Gaiella sp.
AACGTCGTCGGCCTTCCCGGGGCGTTGCTGATCGACATGCTCGAGGAGAACGCTCCCGCGCTTCTCGGCTGACCGCTGAAAACGGCTGCAAATCCCGTCGGAGCTACACTGCGCCTCCCATGGGGATGTTCCGCTCGATGACCGGCTTCGGCGGCCGCGACATGGCCGTCGACCTCGGCACCGCCAACACCCTCGTCTACGTTCGCGGGCGGGGCATCGTGCTCTCCGAGCCCTCGGTCGTCGCGATCGACCAGCGCACCGGCGACGTCCACGCGGTCGGCGTCGAGGCGAAGCGGATGCTGGGCCGGACGCCCGGTTCGATCTCCGCGATCCGGCCGCTCAAGGACGGCGTGATCGCCGACTTCGACGTCACGGAGCAGATGCTGCGTCACTTCATCCAGAAGGTCCACCAGCACCGCTTCGCGCACCCGCGCGTCGTGGTCTGCGTCCCCTCGGGTGTGACGGGCGTCGAGAAGCGCGCCGTCGAAGAGGCGACGCTCTCCGCCGGAGCGCGGCAGGCGTACCTGATCGAGGAGCCGATGGCCGCGGCGATCGGCGCCGGGCTCCCGGTCGCCGAGCCGACGGGGAACATGATCGTCGACATCGGCGGCGGCACCACCGAGGTCGCCGTCATCTCGCTCGGCGGGATCGTCGTCTCGCAGTCGCTGCGCGTCGGCGGCGACGAGATGGACGAGGCGATCGTCAACCACATCAAGAAGGACTACAAGCTGCTCGTCGGCCAGCAGACGGCGGAGGAGATCAAGCTCGAGGTCGGCTCGGCGCACCCGATGACCGAGGAGGTGCAGGCGGAGGTGCGCGGCCGCGACATGCTCACGGGCCTGCCCAAGACGGTGATCATCACCTCCGAGGAGATCCGGCGCGCACTCGACGAGCCCGTCTCCCAGATCGTGGACGCGATCAAGTCGACGCTCGACAAGACGCCGCCGGAGCTCGCCGCGGACATCATGGACCGCGGGATCGTGCTCGCCGGCGGGGGCGCCCTCCTGCAGGGGCTCGACGAGCGGCTCCGCCACGAGACGCAGATGCCGGTGCACCTCGCCGAGAGCCCGCTCACGTGCGTCGCCGTCGGCTCGGGCCGCAGCCTCGAGGAGTTCGAGGCGATCCACCGCTCGAACCGGGCGCGCCCCCGCCGCAACGGCAACCGCCGATAGGGGTCTGTCCCCTGAGAGGGGAATGACCCCGTGAAGCGGGGCCCGCGCGTAAGCGTCGCGCGGGGACAGGCCCCTGCGCGGCCAGTCCCCTGGGGATGAGGCATGAGGCGTCGCGACACGCCGGTACCATTGCCCGGTGCCCCGGAACCGCACCGCACGCACGGCGGTGCTGGGCGTGAGCGTCCGGCGTCCCGCGGAAGGCAAGCCCTCGACACGAACCACCGCCGCGGCCCGGCGGAGACTCGTCGTGGGGGGGCTCATCGTGCTCTCGCTCGTTCTCCTGACGATCTCGTTTCGCGAAGACGGCGACGGACCGGTCGCGAGCACGCAGAACGCCGCAGCCTCCGTGTTACGCCCCTTCCAGGTCGCGGCCGATCGTGTCGCCGAGCCGTTCCGCGACGCGTATCGGTGGGCCGACGGCCTGTTCGGCGCGCGCTCCGACGCCGCTCGCCTCGAGAAAGAGAACGAGACACTGCGTCAGCAGGTCGTCGAGAGCCGCCTCGCAGAGCGCGAGAACGAGCGGCTGCGCCGGCTTCTCCACTACCTGAACGGGCCCCGTTTCCCCGAGGGCTACCGCGGGCTCGCGACCGCCGTCCTCTCCCGGCCGGCCGGAGCGTACGCGCAGTCGATCGTGATCGCAGCCGGGCGGAACGACGGCGTGCGGGTCGACGACCCCGTCGTGACACAGGACGGGCTCGTCGGCAAGGTGAGCCGAACGAGCTCCCGGACCGCGCGCGTGACGCTGCTGACGGACGACCAGAGCGCGGCCTCGGCGCTCGACGTCGAGACGGACGCGTTCGGGATCGTGCGTCCCGGCAACGGGCCGAGGGCGCCGCTCCGCCTCGACCGCGTCCCCAAGGAGGCTCGCGTTCGCTACGGCGACACGATCGTCACGTCGGGCTGGAGCTCGCCGCGGCTGTCGTCGCTCTATCCCAGAGGCATCCGCATCGGCCGCGTCACGAGCGTGGGGCGGACCGACACGGACCTGTACACGCAGGTCCAGGTGACGCCGTTCGCCGACCTCACCTCGCTCGAGTCCGTGCTCGTGCTCATCCCGCAGGACCGGGGAACACCCTGAGCACGGGAATTCGCATCGGCGTGCTCGTCCTCCTCGCCGCGGTGGTGCAGGTGACCGTGATCACCGGCATCCGCGTGCTCGGGGCGGAGCCCGACCTCCTGCTCGTCACGATCGTGTGCGTCGCGCTCGTCGCGGGGTCGTTGCCCGGCGCGATCGCAGGGTTCGCGGGCGGCCTCGTCGTCGACGTGATGACGCTCGGAACGCTCGGCACGACCTCGATCGTGCTCACCCTGGCCGGCTACTGGGCCGGCCGGTACGGCGAGACGACCGGCCGCGGCCGTGCGTACGCCCCGCCGCTCGCCGCGTTCGCGATCTCGCTGCTCGCAGGGATCGGCGGCGTCGCGCTCCACTTCCTCATCGGCCAGCCCGTCTCGGCACGGGAGGCGCTGGTCGTCGCCGTGCCGAGCGCCGTGCTCTCCGCACTGCTGGCGCTCGGCGTCCATCGCCTCTGCCGTGCCTTCCTCGCGGTGCCCGACCGGCTCGAAGGTGCGCGGCAGGTAGAGATCGTATGAGCTCGCACGCGCCGTACGGCGAGCCGCGCGCCTCGTCCACGCGGTTCCTGCCGCCCGACCCGAGCGTCGAGGCACCGTACCGCCTCACGCCGGGGCTCGCCTTCCGCGTGGGGATCCTCGGCATCGTCGCGCTCGCAGTCTTCGCGGTGCTCTTCTTCCGCCTGTGGTCGCTCCAGGTGCTGTCGGGCGACACCTACCTCGCGGAGGCGCAGGGCAACCAGCTCCGCACGATCAGGATCGAGGCGCCGCGCGGGACGATCCTCGACCGTCACGGCCGGGTGATCGTCGACAACGTCGCGGGCACGGCCGTCAAGCTGTGGGTCGGCGATCTGCCCGCAAACCGCCGCTACGCCGTCATCCAGCGGCTCGCGGGAGTCCTGCGGGTCTCTCCGCTCGCCCTTGCGAAGGAGGTCGACGAGCGTGCCGCCGACCCGATCAACCCGATCACGGTGAGGACCGCCGTCGGAGAGGACCAGGTCGCATACCTCTACGAGCACTCCTCGGAGTTCCCGGGCGTCAGGATCCAGCAGACGTACCTGCGGCACTATCCGTACCAGTCGCTTGCGGCGCAGGTGCTCGGCTACGTCGGCGAGGTCTCGCAGGAGAACCTCGATCGGCGTCCGAAGGTCTACAAGCCGGGCGACAAGGTCGGCAAGGCCGGCGTCGAGGCAAAGCTCGACGAGTTCCTCCGCGGCGAAGCGGGACAGGCGCAGATCCGCGTCGACTCGATGGGTCGCCCCCAGGGCCCGCTCGAGCCTCGCCGCGAGGCACGCCCGGGCAACGCGGTCCGCCTGACCATCGACATCGGTCTCCAGCGCGCCGCCGAGCGGGCGCTGCGGTTCGGGATCCAGACGGCCCGCGCGAACAAGTCCTGGAACGCCGACGGTGGCGCCCTGGTCGCGCTCGACCCGGTCGACGGCGCCGTCCTGGCCATGGCCTCGACGCCGACCTACAAGCCGTCCGTCTACGTCGGTCGCGTCGACCCGAAGAAGATCCAGCCGCTGTTGGTCGACGCCGCCGCGAAGCGCGCGAACTACCCGGGAATCAACCGCGTCACGAGCGGCGTCTACCCGCCCGGGTCGACGTGGAAGCCCGTAACCGCTCTCGCGGCGATGCAGGAGCACCAGCTCGAGCCGTACCAGTCGCTGCAGTGCACACCGAGCGCCACCTACGGCCTCGACAAGCAGGTCTTCAAGAACTGGGACCCCTACGTCAACCACGCCATGACGCTGCCCGAGGCGCTCGCGCGGTCGTGCGACACCTACTTCTACCAGCTGGGCTACCAGTTCTACCTCGAGGGCGACAAGGGCCGGACGAGGATGCAGCAGTGGGCCCGGAAGTTCGGTTTCGGAGCTCCGACCGGCTTCGATCTCGGCGGCGAGCAGCCCGGCCTCGTCCCCACCCCGGCCTGGCGCAAGAAGGCGTTCCGAAGCGACTGGGATCGCGCCTGGAACCCGGGTAACTCGATCCAGCTGGCGATCGGGCAGCAGGACATCCAGGTGACCCCGCTCCAGATGGCGCGCTTCTACGCGATGATCGCGAACGGCGGCAAGCTGGTCACGCCGTACGTCGTCTCGCAGGTGGAGACGGCGGCGCCGAACGGCCAGGCGCCGCTCGTGCAGCGGCGCTACACGCCCGACCCGCCCGTGTCGGCCGGTGTGGACCCGGCCGCGCTCCAGGTGATTCGCGACGGCCTCTATTCGGCGACGCACAGCACGTATGGCACCTCGTCCGGCGTCTTCGCGAGCTTCCCCGTCCCGATCGCCGGCAAGACCGGCACGGCGGAGAAGGTCGTCCCGCTCCCCGGCTATCCGCCGGGGCATCTCGAGGATCAGTCGTGGTGGTGCGGCTACGGGCCCGCCCAGACGGACGTCGCGCGCATCGTCGTGTGCGCGGTGATCGAGAACGGCGGCCACGGCTCGACCGCGGCGGCACCCGCGGCCCTCCGCGTGTTCGAGAAGTTCTTCGGCGTGAAGGGCGGCTCTCAGACCCTGGTGAACACCGACTGATGATCGTCGACGCCGGACGCCAGAGGATCCCGCTCCGCCGCGACACGGTCGATCTGGCCGCGCTCGTCCGTCGCCTCGACCTCGTGCTGCTGCTCGCGGCCGGTGCGCTCGTCGGCTACGGGCTGTGGGCCGTGTCCGGGATCACGCGGTTCGACGTGCCCGGCGACCCCAACTACTTCGTCGTCCGGCAGGCGATCGCAGCGGCCGTGGGCGGTGCCGGCCTCGTCCTCGCGGCCGTGATCCCGACGTCGCTCTACCGCCGCCACTGGCGGGCGATCTACGTCGGCGCGATCGGCCTGATGGTCGTCGTGTTCGCCTTCGCCGAGGCGATCCGCGGCTCGAAGCGGTGGATCGACCTCGGGCCGATCCAGTTCCAGCCGTCGGAGTTCGGGAAGGTGCTCTTCGTCCTCGCGATCGCCGGTTTCCTCGTCGAGCGCCAGCGAGAGCTGGGCCGGCTGACGACGGTCGCCACGGCGATCGCGCTCGGCGTGGCGCCGATGCTGCTCGTCTTCCTCCAGCCCGACCTCGGCACGGCGCTCGTCTACGTGGCCGCGCTCTCGGCGGTCCTCTTCGTGGCGGGCGTCCGGTGGCTGCACCTCGCGCTGCTGGCCGGCCTGGCGGTGACGCTGGCGCTGGCAGTGCTGTGGTTTCTCCCCGCGTCGGGGATCGAGGTGCTCAAGCCCTACCAGACCGCCCGCCTGACCGGGTTCGCGAACCCGGATGCCGACCCGAGCGGGCTCACCTACAACGTGAAGCAGTCGATCACCGCGGTCGGCTCCGGCGGGCTCGACGGGCGTGGCGTGAGCGAGGCGAGCCAGACGCGCTTCGACTACCTGCCCGAGCACGCGACCGACTTCGTGTTCGCCTCGTTCTCCGAGCAGCGGGGCTTCTTCGGCACGGCGATCCTGCTCCTGCTCTACCTCCTGGTCGTCTGGCGAGGCTTGCGGGTCGTCACGGTCGCAGGCGACCTCTACGGCGCCGTCGTCGCCGGGGGCGTCGTCTTCGCATTCCTCTTCCAGGTGTTCGTCAACGTCGGCATGACGATGGGCATCGCGCCCGTCACCGGGATCCCCCTCCCGTTCGTCACGGTGGGTGGCTCGTCGATGGTCGCGAACCTCGTCGCGATCGGGATCCTGCAGGGCATCCACGCCCGCGGCCGGGCCGGGGACCTCCTTCGGTGAGCCCGCTCGGGATCGGCCCGCGCGAGGTCCTCTCACTCGCCCGCCAGGCAAGAGACGTCGCGCCGACGGGCCCGATCCTCGTGACAGGCGTCCTCGCCGAGCAGCTCGCGCGCGAGCTCGCCGCCGGCGGCGACCCGGCGCTCGTCCGGACGCGCGGCAACCCCGCCGACGCGGCGGCGCTCGTCTGCGTCGTCGCAGGCGCCGCCACAGCGGCCGAGGAGGAGGCCCTGCGCACCGCGACGCGGGCGCTCGTCCCCGTCGTCGCGATCCAGACCGGTCCCGCATCCGTGCGAATCCCGTACGTGCTCGCAACCGACGTCGTCGAATGCGAGCCGGGCAAGGGGTTCCCGGTCTCCGGGATCGCGGACACCCTCGCAGCAGCCCTCGGTCGCGACGGGGCGGCGCTCGCCGGTCAGCTCCCGGTCCTCCGGGACGCCGTCGAGCGGCGGCGGGCGGCCGACGGCGCACTCGCCGCCGCAGCGCTCGCGTTCGCCGGCGATGCGGCGCCGAGGCTTCCGGTGCTCGCGCTCGCGCAGACCCGGATGCTCTCCGAGCTCGACTCGGCGAGCGGTCGCCCCGCGCCTCGCGAGGCCCGCCAGACGGCCGAGGCGATCGGTCCGCCGCTCGTCGCGGCGCTCGCGACGGGGCTCGCTGCCCGGACGCTGGTGCGGCGGCTGCCGGTCCGCAATCGCCTGCTCGACAGCGTGGTCGCGGCAGGCGTCACGTACGGTCTCGCGGCGGCGTTCCGGCTCGTGCGCAGCCGCTAGCTCGGCGCCGGCCCGGCTCCGTCCGGTCCGGGTCCTACCATCGCTCACCATCACGGTCCCAGTGACGGGGAGGTCGGCGGTGCCGGACACGGAGCTCGCAGAGGAACTGCTGCAGATCGAGGAGGCCGACGCCTGGTTCGAGTACCTCGAGTCCACGCGGGGGCAGGGCCATGGCCGGTACCAGGAGCTCGAGCCCTGGGCCTGGGCGCGTCTCACCCAGCGCCTCAGGGCCGTTCGCGCGCGCCGTGCGCGGCTCCGGCCCGCAGCCGCCTAGAGCGCCCATTTCGCGTCGAGCCTCTCGCCGTCGCCACATCGGACGACGCGGTCACTGGCGCAACCGCGTCACTGATAGCCTTCCTCCAGGCTCATGGCCACAGGTTTCGACATCCCGCGCTGCGCGACGCGCTCCGTTCCGGCGGTCCTGCGCCCGCGCGCGCTGACACGAGGAGATAAGAGGATTGCCCTGGTTCCGGTTTCGACGACGCAAGGACGACGAGGCGGCGACAGCCGCCACGGAAGTGGAGGAGGCACCGGCTCCGCCTGAGGAGCAGGCTGCCGAGCAGCCAGACGAGAGCGCGACGGACGGCTCCGCCCCGACCGACGGGGCCGAGCGCAAGCGTCGGCGCCGTGGTTCGAGGGGTGGTCGCAGTCGGCGCAAGCCGACCGGCACGACGGACGGCAGTGCGGGCGACGGCACCGCCGCCGAAGAGCCCGCGCCGACGCAGAAGGCGGCGCCCGCCGACCGCGGCGACCGTTCGGGACGCGGACGCTCGGGCCAGCGATCGAGTGGCCGCGAGCGGCGCCGGCAACCGGCCCGCCGCGCACCGCTCCCCGAGGCGAAGCGCGAGCTCCTGATCTCGGTCGACGTCGGTGAGCAGCGCGTCGCGCTGCTCGAGGACGATCGTGTGGCCGAGGTCTACCTCGAGCGGCCCGAGCGGCGCTCGATCACGGGGAACATCTATGTCGGCACCGTCGACAACGTGCTTCCCGGCATGGAGGCGGCGTTCGTCGAGATCGGCCTCGAGAAGAACGGGTTCCTCTACGTCGACGAGATCGTCGTTCCCGAGCTCGAGGGAAAGCGGCACGGGAAGAAGATCACCGATCTCATCCAGCGCGGCCAGCAGATCCTCGTCCAGGCCGTCAAGGACCCGATGAAGACGAAGGGCGCGCGGCTCACGACGGAGATCTCGCTTCCCGGGCGGTTCCTCGTCTACGTCCCGAACGGCGAAGGGCTCGGGGTCTCGCGCCGCCTCGAGGACTCCGAGCGCACGCGTCTGAAGGAGATCCTCAAGGGAATCGCCCCGCCCACGGGTGGCGTCATCGTCCGCACCGCCGCCGAAGGCGCGTCCGCGGAGGACGTCGAGCGCGACCTCGTGTTCCTCCAACGCCTCTGGAAGACGATCCAGGCTCGCGCCAAGGTCGCGACGGGCCACGAGCTCGTCTACCAGGAGGCCGAGCTGCCGCTTCGCATCGTGCGCGACCTCTTCGCGGGTGACTTCCTCGCGGCGCACGTCGACAGCGAACGGACGTACAAGCGCATCGTCGGGTACCTGAAGAAGACCTCCCCGGGCATGGTGGAGCGCGTCCACCGCACGAAGGACAAGGAGCCGCTCTTCGAGCGTTTCGGGGTCGAGAAGGAGATCGCCTCGACGCTCGACCGTCGCGTCGACCTTCCCTCGGGCGGCTACCTCGTCTTCGACTACGCCGAGGCGTTCACGGTCGTCGACGTCAACACGGGCAGCTTCGTCGGCTCGCGCTCGAAGAGCTCGACCCAACGGCTCGAGGACACGATCGTCAAGAACAACCTCGAGGCGGTGAAGGAGGTCGTCCGCCAGCTCCGCCTGCGCGACATCGGCGGGATCGTGGTCATCGACTTCATCGACATGGCGAACCCGAAGAACCGGCAGGCCGTCGAGGAGGCGTTCCGCACGGAGCTCGAGCGAGACCGGACGAAGACGTACGTCGTCGAGATCTCGCCGCTCGGGCTCGTCGAGATGACCCGTCAGAAGGTGACCGACGGCCCGCGTGAGGTGATGACCCGGAAGTGCCCGACCTGTGCCGGGGACGGGATCGTCGTCTCGGAGGCGACCGTCGCGCTCCAGGTCGAACGGCGGCTCAAGGCGCTCGCCGCGGCGGGTGCGGGCTCGCGCGTCCAGGCCTATCGGATCGCCGTGCATCCAAGGACGCTCGCGCTCCTCGCAGGGCCGGGCGGCAGCCGACTCGCCGCGCTCGAGGACGCCACGCGACGACGGTTCTTCCTCGTCCCCGCGGAGGGGCACGCGCATCTCGACCACTTCGAGGTGCTCGCGGAGGGACGGCGCGACGACCTCGCGCCGTCGGC
>NZ_DATMBZ010000074.1:0-37278 GCF_035558935.1 Gaiella sp.
GAGGGCAGGTTATCCACGTGTTACTCACCCGTTCGCCGCTGTCCCCAGGGCCGAAGCCCTGGTTCTCGCTCGACTTGCATGTGTTAGGCGCGCCGCCAGCGTTCGTCCTGAGCCAGGATCAAACTCTCCGTGAAGAAACAGGCTGCCTGGATGTCACGCGAGCCGCGAAGCGGATCGGCATGGGCAGAGCCAGGCGAACTTGTTGTCTCCCTTCGAGCTCAACAACTAGGCGATCCGCGAAGCGGAGCGCCCAGCTCAAAGGCGTCAGTTCTCGTCCTGCCGAGAAGGCAGGACGATCATGACGGGATGACGACGTCGTCTCCTCCTTCCGGCGGACCGGACGGAGTCGAGCGACATCGCTTCTCGTCGCACACGCACGCTGTTGAGTTTTCAAGGACCGATGCCGAAGAGGGCTGGCAACGAAAAGGCCTCGGCTCGCGCCAGAGGCCTCCATTCGACGGGCTACAACAACGGTCGTATCCGAATCGAGCGAAGGCGCTCCTGGAGTCGCAGGGCTTTCCTTGCCTCCCTCACGGGCGGCCGACGGAGTGTAGCAGAGGGAAAAAGGCTGTCAAGCCGAGGAAACAAGCCGTGCGAAGCGCCTCTTGCCCGCCTGCAGGACGGTGTCCTCGAGGCGCTCTCGGGGTAGGTCGAGATCGTCGACCGGCTCGCCGTCGATCCGGACGCCGCCCTGCGCGATCATCCGCCGCGCGTCGCTCGTCGAGACGCCGAAGGCGGCCGCGAGCAGAGCGGGAAGATGCACCGTGGCCCCCTCCGGAAGCGCATGCTCCCGTATCTCCTCGGGGGCTCCGCCTTCACGAACGACGCGCGTGAAGTGGGCCTCGGCGTCTCGGACCGCCTCCTCCCCGTGCGAGCGTCGGACGACGAACCGCGCAAGCTCGAGCTTCGCCTCCATCGGCTCGACGTCCGGCATCGGCCCATCGGCGACGAGTGCCCACCAGTCCGGGAGCAGCTCGTCAG
Source organism: Gaiella sp. (assembly GCF_035558935.1). GTDB lineage: Bacteria > Actinomycetota > Thermoleophilia > Gaiellales > Gaiellaceae > Gaiella. The sequence goes on from NZ_DATMBZ010000074.1 coordinate 982, forward strand.
GGATGCGCATCGTCTTCCCGAACTGCTCCTCGGGCGCCTCTGTGAGGCCGATGTAGTTGCCCTTCGAGCCGCTCATCTTCGTCCCGTCCCAGGAGAGCAGGAGCGGCACCGTGAGAACGACCTGGGGCTCGAGGCCGTAGGCCGACATCACTTCCCGGCCGGTCAAGAGGTTGTAGAGCTGATCCGTGCCACCGAGCTCGACGTCCGCCTCGATCGCGACCGAGTCGTACGCCTGCATGAGCGGGTAGAGAAGCTCCGACACGGAGATCGGCTCGTGTGCCGCAAAGCGGTTCGAGAAGTCGTCCCGCTCGAGGAGCTGCGCGACCGTCGTCGTGCGGGTCAACCGCAGCAGCGCGGCGAAGTCGAGCTCGCCGAGCCACTCGCTGTTGAAACGGATCTCGGTGCGCTCGGGGTCGATGACGCGGCTGGCCGCGTCGAAGAACGTCTTGGCCATGCGGTCGATCTCGTCCGGGTCGATCATCGGTCGCTCGGCCGACCGACCCGACGGGTCGCCGATCCGGGTCGTGTAGTCGCCGACGATGAGCACGCCGAGGTGCCCGGCATCCTGAAACGCCCGCATCCGCTGCAGCGGGACTCCGTTGCCGATCGTCACCTGCGGCGCGGTGACGTCGATGCCGAGCTTGACGCGCAGCGGCCGGCCGAGCTTCAGCTTCTCCGAGAGGCCGTCCTCGGGCAGGAGGTGCACCGCGTTGCGGGCGAGGTCGGAGAGCGCGGCATCGGTCGTCACGGGGAGCCGATCGTACCCATGCCCGCCTCGGGCTCCGGGCGCGGCACGCGGCCGCGCCCGGCGGCGAGCACCGCCAGTCCGCCGAGGCCGGCGATCGCCGACAGACCCCCGGCCAGCCAGAGCGTCGGTCGTGCACCGATCGCACCGACCACGGCCCCGCCGACGGCAAGGGCGCCGAGCTCCGCCGCGTTGCGCACGCCGTTCCAGGCGGCGAACGCGCGCCCGTGGCGCTCGGACGGGATGCGCGCATGGATCAGGGTCCGCGAGGCGACGTTCTTGACGCCGTGACCGATGCCCCCGACGAAGTAGCAGGCGATCATGAACCCGAATACGAGCCAGAACGGCGCGAGGAACTTCCCGAGACCCTGGACGATCACGCCGGCGAACGCCGCGGCCGCCAGCCCGGCGAGCGCCACTCGGCGCGCGACGACGTTCGCCCCCACGAGCATCCCGAGCGTCCACGCGCTGAGCACGACGCCGATCCCGATGTCCTGGATCCCGAGCACGTCCTCGACGTAGACGAGGTCGGCGGGGATGGACGCGGACATGAAGAGCAGCGAGACGAACACCACGACCACCATCAGCGCGACGAGCCGGTCACTCAGCAGAAACGCCAGCCCGTCGCGCGCGCGACGCCGCTCGCCCGGCAGGTGCGGCTCCGGCTGCCGTCTCACCGCAAGCGACACGCCGGCGGCCGCGACGACGACGAACGAGGCAGCGTCGACGGTCATCGCAAGCGACGTGCCGCCCGCTGCGACGAGCAGGCTGCCGCAGACCGGGCCGAGGGTGAAGCCGAGCGAGCGTGCCGTCTCGACGAGCCCGTTGGCGCGTTGCAGCGCGCGGTCGCCGGCAACGACGGGGACGAGCGCGAACTCGGCGGCCTGCGCCACGGCGATCCCCGCACCGAGGACGGCGGCGAGCGCGAGCAGCGGCACCAGGGACCCGACGAGCGCGAGCGCGACGGCGACTGCCGCCTGGCCGAGCGATACGACCACGAGCAGCTTCCGTGTCTCGACCCGGTCGACGAGCAGCCCGACGTGGCCGGAGAGCAGGACGACGGGCGCCCAGAGGCAGATGAACATCGCGGAGATCGCGAGCCCGCCGCCCATTCCCTCCCCGGCGAGGTTCTTCGCCTGGAGGGCGAGCGCCACGAGCGCCACGCCGTCGCCGAGCGCCGAGAGCCCGATCGCGGCCGACAACACACGGAGGTCTCGCTCGCGCGCGATCCCACCGGCCTCCATCGAGCGAGTATCCCCCCTCGTTCGGCGGCCGTCTACGAAGCTCGCGTCAGACCGGGTACGGTGCCAGGCTCCACGCCGCCGCTGCGTACCAGAGGCCGAAGGCGAGGCTCGTCGTGCCGAGCACCGGCGCGGCCGCGGCGAGCGAGCCGGCAACAGGGCGCACGGAGAGCACTGCGCCGAACCCGGTGGTCACGATCGTCATCGAGACGGCAGTGAACACGGCGAGCACGACGAGCGCGACGAGCGCGAGCTCCTGCGAGGGAATCGCGGCGAGAAGCAGCACGCCGACACCCGCGCTGCCGCCCATTCCGTGGACGAGGCCGATCCCGAACGCGCCGAGCGGCGAGCGGACGGGATGCCGGTGACTGTCGCCCGCCGCATCGCCCAGTGCGAAGGCCCCGTGGTGCCAGCGCACGAGCAGGCGCACCGCGAGGAAGACGATCAGCGCCGCGACACCCGTCTCGGCCCCACGTTGCAGCGCGTCGGGAAGGAAACGGTCGGCCAGGAGAATCGGAACGCCGAACACGAGCAGCGTCAGCGCATGTCCCGCGCCCCACCATGCGCCGAGACGCGCCGCCGCGCCGGTCGCGCGCTCGCGGCCGGAGGCGACGAGCGTCGAGACCGCGGCGATGTGGTCCGGGTCGGTCGCATGCCGAAGCCCCAGCAGCGCAGCGACCAGCACGACGACGGCGAAAGAGCCTCCCTGCGACAGTCCTGCGATCCAGTCGTCGAGCCCGAACATCACCGCACTCCTCTCGTCGTGAACATGCCTGATTCGCAACCCGACGGTGTGCGGTTCGGTCAGAACACGCGCGGAAGCGCCCGCGCTGTGATCGCGACGCCGGCGACGACGATCACGGCCGCGGACACCGCAGGAAGCGCCCGCACGAGCGGCCCGTCGAACCGAGCACGCGCGAAGACGCGTCGCGCAAGGACGGCCACGAGCCCGATTCCCGTGATCGTCACCGCGAGACCGACGCTGAACGCCACGATCAGGATGAGCCCGAACGCGAGCCGATGGAGCGCAATCGCGCTCAGAAGGACGACGAGCGCGGACGGGCACGGAAGCAGGCCCGCGGCGACTCCGACGCCAACCAGGCTTCGCGGGCCGAGGTCGTGCGCGTGCTCGTGCCCGTGGGGATGTGAATCGCGGTGGTGGTCGTGCCCGTGAGCTTGCGCGTGGCGGCGGCGCTGCGCGAGGCGCCCGCGGAGCACTCCGAGGCCGACGACCACGACGAGCACGCCCGAGACGAGCGTCAGCCACGGATAGAGCTGCTCGGGAACCACGAACCGCGAGAGGAGGAGCGTCACGAGGCCGAGGCCGAACACTCCCGCGGTGTGCGTGACCGTCACCGTGCCGCCGAGGAGGAATGCGTGCCGCGGCCGGCCTCGGGCGCCGACGAGGTACCCGGCGACGAGCGCCTTGCCGTGGCCGGGCGTCAGCGCGTGTGCCGCTCCCCAGAAGGCCGCGACGAGAAGCGAGACGAGGACGACGCCGGGAGAGAGGTCGCCGTCCTCGATCAGTGTCTCGAACCCGCCGCCGCTATGGGGCGGCGCCGAGACGCGGCCGAGCGGCGGCGGTGTGCCTGGAGCGTCGCCGGGCACGAAGCCGGATGTCGCGGTACGGACGTCGAGCGGCGAGCGGAGCAGCTCGCGCGGATAGGCGCGGAGCTCGTCGGAGCGGCTCACGGCGGGCACGGAGGCGTTGGCGATGCGGGCGCCGTCCCGCGCGACGAGCGTGATCTCCCGCCAGCCGATCCGGCTCGCATAGCTCCGGTCGGAGAACTCGAGCCGCGAGCCGGCGAGCGGTGCCGCGTACACGGCCTCGAAGCGCAGCGTCGGCAGGCCGGCCGCGCCCTTCCGCGTGCTGATCCCGTGCGAGACGGGGCGCAGGGCGACCCGGGCGCCGTCGAGTCGCAGCTCGAGCTCCCGTGCGAACGCGGCGGCGTAGCCGGGCGCGCGCACGCGGTCGCCCGTCTGGAAGGTCGGGATCTCGGCGAGGTCGAGCACGAGATGGACATAGGCCCGGTTCCCCGCCAGCTCGATGCCCGCGTAGTGGTTCACGGTGAAGTTGCCGAGCGGGTGCGCGCCGGCACCGCCTGGCAGCGCCAGAGCCGCCGGCGCGAGGACGAGAATGGCGGCGACCGCGAGGCGGCGCCTCACGACACGGCCTTCCGCGCGACCGGTGCCCACCGCACCGAGAAGGCCGGACTCTGCGCGAGCGCCTTGCGGTACCAGCGCAGCATCTCGTTGCGATCTCCCGCGCAGCCCGCGGCGTAGCCACGGTGGAAGAAGAGGAGCGCGTCCTTCGTCCCGAGGCGGAGCGCGCGGTCGAGCCACCGCTCTCCCTCGGAGCAGCGGCCGGCGCGCGAAAGTGCCCAGCCGAGCGCGTCGTCCCCGTAGATCGAGGGCCGGTCGGCCCGCGCGGCGCGGGCGAGTCGCACGGTCTCGGCCGGCCGAATCCCGTGGTCGGCGCGGTACACGGCCGACTCGAGGTCGACGCGGAGGCCGTTCGCGGCCAGCAGCCGGTCGACCGCAGCCACGGTCGCGCGTTGCCTCGCAGCGGCCCGGGAGCGGCCCTCGCGCTCGAGGAGATCGCCGAGGAGGCCGACGAGCTGGGGAAGCGGCACCGCGGTCGCAGCGCGTCGGGCGGTCGCGACGGCCGGGCCGAGCCGGCCGCGGGCGGCCTCGATCCGCGCTCGCTGCTCGAGCGCCTGGACGTAGCCCGGCGAGACGGCGAGCGCCGCAGCCACGTGTCGCGCCGCGTCGCCGAGGCGCCCGTCGCCGAGCGCGAGCTTGGCGAGCTCCACGTGCGCCCAGGCCGTCGGCTCGGGGACTCCGCCCGCCGCGTCGAGCGCGAGCTGCATCGCGACGACGGCACCCGACCGGTCGCCTCGCAGCTCACGCGCGTACGCGACCCGCGCATAGGAGGCGACGGACGGCTTCATCGCCGCCATGCGGTCGAACGTCGCGAACGCCTCCCGGTAGCGGCCGAGCTCGAGCAGAGCGTCGCCGACGACCCCGTAAGGCCTCGCCGCGAACGGCGCCAGCCGCCGCGCGTCGCGACCGAGGCCGAGCGCCTCCCGGAAGCGGTGCCGGATCAGCGCGAGGTTCCCGAGCCCGAGTATCGCCGTCGCGTTGTCCGGCTTCTCCTCGAGCGCTTGCCGAAGCGCGCGCCCGGAGAGCGGGAGGAACGTCGGATCCCCCGTCTCGCGCCAGCGCACCTGGTAGGCGAGTCCGAGCGTTCCCAGGCGGTCGGCGTCCGGGGGCCGCGATGCGAGATCCCGCTCGAGCGCCGCGATGATCGCTGTCGTGCTGCGAGCGGTTCCGAGCCCCGAGAGCAGCGGGTCGGCCTCGAGACGCGACGACGCAGGGAACGCGGCGGCGGACGGGCGAAGCTCGCCGAGCGCGCCGCCGAAGAGCGCGCCGAGGGAGAGCGCGCCGACGAGCATCGTGGCGGTGATCAGAGCGGTCGTGCGCCTCGTCATGCCTCTGCTTCGCCCGGCGTCGTGCCCCGGTTCGGTCCCGGCCGGAGCGCCCCGAGGACACTCCGGCCGGTGACGCTCATCAGGGCTTCTGAAGACCCTTCGTGTTGTCGAACCCGGACTTCGGGTCGGCGACGTAGGGGAACGCGTCGGACGCGTCCGCGTCGTCGGCGTTGACGCCGTCGCCGAGCGGCAGCTTCACGTCCTTCAGGAAGCCGCCGACCGCCTGCTCGGCGATGTCGATCACGTCGTCGCCGAGGCGGCGGCCGTTCGGCCACCCCTGGGTGTCCCCGCCGAGCACGCCGAGCCGGTTCGGCTTGGCGGTGACGGGGATGCCGAGGTTGAGCCGGAGGACGTCGGCGAGCTTCGGCCCCGTGTAGTTGAGCTTCGGCACACCCGTGAGGAGGACTGCGACGAGGTCGTCGCGGCCCTTTTCCGGTGCCCCGAGCTTGTACAGCTTGTTGATCACGGCCGCGAGGATCGGCTCCGTGTAGTACGTGCGGAACTGCGACTCGTTCCACGGCTGCAAGGCGTTCCAGCGGTCCTTCATCCCCGTCGGGATGATCACCTCGTTGACGAGGGGATTCCCGAGCCGGTCGACCTGCACCCAGGCGCCGGCGTCGCGCGTCACTGGGCCGCGGGTCGTGACCTTCCGCCGGTCGACGGAGGCCCACACGCCGATCGTCCCGTTCTTCGCCGCGAGGCCCGCGATCGGGACCTGGACGGCGAACGTGTGCACGCCGTAGCCGGCGAAGAAGTCCTTGCCGCCGCCCATGTTCCCCGTCCCCTTGCGGATCGCGACGAGGTCGAAGATCGCGCCGACGTCACCGAAGAACGGATCGTCCCGCTGACCCGCGAACGCCTTCGAGGCGCCGCCGTCGAACGAGGCGATCGACTTCGTGACGAGGCTCCGGTAGTCCGGGGTCGAGCGCTTGCCGATGTTGTTCGGCGGCGTCGTTCCCCGCACGACGACCGTCGACTTCCCCTTCGCGATCCGCGTCACCGTGTACGGCTGCGCGGTGTCGCCGAGGAAGAACGGGCCGGTCTTGCGCTGGAACTCGAACCGGTAGATCACGTCCGGCTTCACGTCGCCGGTCGTGTCGAGCTTCAGGTTGTAGCGGGCGCCGGGCGAGAACGTGTACCAGTTCGGCCCGGCCGCGGGATCCTCTCCCGGGATCACGTTGGCGAGGATCGTCACCGTGCTCGGCTTGTCCGGGCTGCGGAACGCGTAGACGTCCGTCAGGTCGGCCGACGGGTCGTCGGCGATCAGCGGCGCCTCGCGGTGGCTGGATGCGCTCCCGTCGCCCGGCCCGAGCGCGACGGCCGCGCCCACCGCGGCGGTGGTGATCGCGGCAGCGAGTGCCGCGATCGCGATGCCCTTTCGCATCGTCAGGCTCCTTCCTGTGAGGGTGTCATCGGGCGTTGTTCGCCTCGGCGCTCGGGCCGGTTCGGCCGCGACCGAACCGGTCGCGCTCCCCGCTGCGAACAAGGGACGTGCTCTCGCACGCGACCCGTACGGCTGCCGGAATGCGCCAAGATGGCCTGGCCTTGCCGAGGCACACCCACCTCTCCGACGAGGCGCTGGTCGCGCTCGTTGCGCGGGGCGACGAGACCGCGCTCGGCGCGCTCTACGACCGGGTCGGGCGCGTCGCCTACGGGATCGCCTACCGGATCCTGCGTGACGAGCGGCTCGCCGAGGACGCGGTGCAGGAGGGGTTCCTCGCGGTGTGGCGCGCCGCCGCCGCGTTCCGTCCCGAACGGGCGAAAGCGAGCACCTGGATCGTCACGCTCGTCCACCGCCGGGCCGTGGACATCGTCCGACGCGAGGAGCGCCGGCGCGCAGAGCCGCTGGACGTCGCGGAGCGCCCCGACGCTCCCGATCCTGCTGGCTCCGCCGAGGACGCGGCGTGGCTCGGCTTCGAGCGCGACCGCATCCACGCGGCGCTGCGGTCGCTGCCGGACGCGCAGCGCGAGGCGCTCGAGCTCGCCTACTACGGGGGCTATTCGCAGACGGAGGTCGCCGAGAGGCTCGGCGTGCCCCTGGGTACGATCAAGAGCAGGATGTTCGCCGGCCTCGCGCGGCTGCGCGAGGTCCTGGACGAAGCCGGATCAGAGGGATCGTGGACGCCGAGACTCACGAGCTGATCGCCGCCTACGCCCTGGACGCTCTCGACGAGGACGAGCGCGCGCGTGCGAAGGAGGTTCTCGCGACGTCCGAGGAGGCCCGTGAGGAGCTGCGCTCGCTCACCGAGGTTGCGGCCACCATGGCGACGGCCGCGGTGGGGCCGGCGCCGCGACCGGCTCTCCGCGATCGGATCCTCGACGCCGCGCGTGCGGAGCCGCAGAACGTCGTCTCGCTCGACGAACGGCGCCACTCGCGCCTCGCGCCGGCGCTGGCGGTCGTGGCGGCGGTCGCCGCCTGCGCCGCGGTCGCGCTCGGGATCTGGGGCGCGTCGGTCTCGTCCGAGCGCGACGAGGCTCGCTCCGCTCTCGCGCGAGAGCGTGCCGCCGCAGCCGTGCTGGCACACCCCTCGTCCGAGGCGTCTCTGACCGGCGCGTCCGGACGACTCGTCGTCGGCGAGAACGGCGACGCGGTGCTGGTCGCGTCGAACGTGCCGGATGCACCCGCGGGCAAGACGTATCAGGTGTGGGTGATCGACGGTGGCCGTCCGGTGTCGGGCGGCCTCTTCTCGCCGCGCAGCGGCACTGTTGCCGTCCCCGTCGACGGCCGGGTGCGCGACGGCTCGGTCGTAGCGGTGACGATCGAGGACGAGGGCGGTGCCTCGGCGCCGACCGGCGAGCCGGTGATCGCATCGTCGCCCGTCACGCTCTCGTGACGCTTCGGGCACGAACCCGGCACTGAGGCGCTCCGACCCCAACCGTACACTCGTTCGTGTGACCGACCTGCGCCCCGCGCTCCGGGAGCTCTTCGGCTTCGACGACTTCCGCCCGGGACAGGAGGCGGTGGTTCGCGCCGCGCTCGAGGGCATCGACACGCTCGCGGTGATGCCGACCGGCGCCGGCAAGTCGCTCACGTACCAGCTGGCGGCGATGCTGCGGCCCTCGCCGACGCTCGTCCTGTCGCCGCTCATCGCGCTGATGAAGGACCAGGTCGACAAGCTTCCGCCCGAGATCGGTGCGACCGCGACGTTCGTCAACTCGTCGCTGGACGCGGACGAGGCGGCCGGGCGACTCGCATCCGTGGCCGCGGGCGAGACGCGGATCCTCTACGCGGCGCCGGAGCGGCTGCGCCAGGAGTCGTTCGTGCGGACGCTCCGCTCGATCGGCGTCGGCCTCGTCGTGATCGACGAGGTGCACTGCGTCTCGATGTGGGGCCACGACTTCCGACCCGACTACCTCTTCATCCGTCGGGCGCTCGAGGAGCTCGGCGAGCCCTCCGTACTCGGGATGACGGCCACCGCGACGCCCGCGAACGCCGAGTCGATCGCCGAGTCCCTCGGGCGGCGCTTCCAGCTCGTGCGGACGAGTGTCCACCGCCCCAACCTGCGCTACGACGTCGAGCGGGCCGAGAATGCGGAGGAACGCCTGCGCGGCCTGCTCAGACGGCTCCGCGGCGTCACGGACGGGGTCGCGATCGTCTACGCGCGCTCGCGGCGCTCGTGCGAGGAGATCGCACGGACGCTCAGCGGTCACGGGATCCGCGCCGAGCACTACCACGCCGGTCTCGACGCAGCGGAGCGGACGCGTGTGCAGGAGGACTTCGTGGCCGGCCGCACGCCGGTCGTCGTCGCGACGACGGCCTTCGGCATGGGCATCGACAAGGCGAACGTGCGACTCGTCGCGCTCGTGAACCTCCCCGACTCGCTCGAGAGCTACGTGCAGATGGTCGGACGTGCCGGTCGCGACGGCCGCCCGAGCGACACCGTACTTTTCGCCGGCGACGCCGATGCGACGGCGCTGCGGCGGTTCGCCCGCGGCGGCGTGCCCACGCCGGAGCTGCTCCGGACCCTGTACCGCGCGCTGCGCGATGCGGGCGGGACCATCCGTCCCGAGGCGCTCGACGGAGTCCTCGGCGGCGCCCACGACCCCCGCGTCGTCGTCGGGATGCTCGAGCAGGCCGGGATCCTCCGCCGCGGCTACGACGCAGGGCGCGCGATGCGCGTCGAGCTGCTGCCGCTGTCCGCGGGCGCGGGCGAAGAGGTCGATGCGCTCCTCCACCGCTATGCGCGCGAGTCGGCTGCGCGAGTCGAGCGCATCGTCGACTTCGCCGACGTCGAGCGCTGTCGCCACCTCCAGGTGGCGGAGCACTTCGGCGAGACGCTCGACGGGCTCTGCGGCGCCTGCGACGTGTGCGCACCGCGCACTGCGCCGGCCGCGGAGCCGGCTCGCGCGGCACCGCTCCCGGACGACCCCGCAACCGCGATCGTCGAAGCCGTCCGCGGCCTCGCCTGGCCCCTCGGACGGCGAAGCCTCGTCGCGATGCTCCGCGGCTCGGTGAAGGCGCCGCCGTCTGCGCGCCGCTCGCCGGCGTACGGCTCGCTCTCGGCCGCCTCGGAGGCCGAGGTCACGCGCTGGGTTCGGGCGCTCGAGGTCGCAGGCGCGCTCGTCGAGGTCGAGAGCGACGGCTTCCGCGTGCTCCGCGTCGGCTCGAGCACGACGCTACCCTCGCTCCGGGTGCCGACGGCGACCAACGGCGAAGCGGCCCCGCTCGTCGCCGAGCTCAAGGCATGGCGCACGCGGCGCGCTCGCGAGGACGGCGTCCCGGCCTACGTCGTGTTGCACGACACGACGCTCAGCGAGCTCGCCGCGCGGCGGCCCGGATCGGCGGCGGAGCTCGCGGCCGTCAAGGGGCTCGGGCCGACGAAGATCGAGCGGTACGGCGACGAGCTGCTCGACGTCCTCGCCACCGGCTGAAGCGGCCTGAACGGGCCCGTCCGGGGCTACAATGCTGCGCGCAGTGCGGCTTCGACGACGTACGGAGGCGGCGCCGAAGCGCGGCCGGATCCGGAAGCCGCGGCTCTTGGCGCTCGTGCTCGTGCTCTTCGCGCTGTCGGCCGTGGCGTTCAGCTACGGCCTCGTGACGGCGATCCGCAGCGAGCTCGGCGCCCTCGACCCCTCGAACCCGAGGGGCGACGTCGACACGGTCGTCTACTCGGCGCCGAACAAGTCCGGCCAGCGACGCGTGCTCGCGATCCTGCGCGGCGACGAGAGCCGCGTGCTCGTGAGGTCCGACGAGATCGCGCCGATCATGAAGCAGGCGATCGTCGCCACCGAGGACAAGCGGTTCTTCGAGCACAACGGCGTCGACGTCCGCGGCATCCTCCGTGCCGCCTGGGAGGACATCCGCAACAAGGCGGTCGTCGAGGGCGGCTCGACCATCACGCAGCAGTACGTGAAGAACGCCTACAGCCGCAACGACAAGACGATTGCGCGCAAGGTGCGCGAAGCCGCGCTCGCCTGGCAGCTCACGCAGCGGTGGTCGAAGGACCGGATCCTCACCGCCTACCTCAACACGATCTACTTCGGCAACGGCGCCTACGGCATCCTGCAGGCGTCGCGGACGTACTTCGGCGGCAAGAGCGCCGCGGAGCTGACGCTCCCGGAGGCCGCCCTCCTCGCAGGGATACCGGCCAGCCCGTCGCTGTACGACCCGGTGCAGCACCCCGCCGCCGCGCGGCAGCGGCGTGCCTACGTGCTCCAGCAGCTCTACGACCAGGGGCGGATCACGACCGCCGAGCTCGAGAAGGCGAACGCGACGCCACTGCCAAAGCCGGAGGACGTCCGCCTGCCGGGCACCCGGGGGCCGGCGCCGTACTTCGTCAACTACGTCACCGACCAGCTCGTCGCGCGCTACGGCGGGGAGCGCGTGTTCGGCGGCGGGCTCGAGGTGACGACGACGATCGACCTCGATCTGCAGGAGAAGGCCCGGGACGCGATCCAGAAGGTCCTCAAGGACCCGAGCGGGCCGGCGGCGGCGCTCGTCGCGATCGATCCGCGGACGGGCGCCGTGAAGGCAATGTTCGGCGGCACGAACTTCCGGCGCAGCCAGTTCAACCTCGCGACCCAGGCCGAGCGCCAACCCGGATCGTCGTTCAAGCCGATCGTGCTCGCGAGCGCGCTGCACCGGGGCATCGCGCCCGGGACCCACATCACGTCGAAGCCGATCGAGATCGACGCCGGCGACCGGGTGTGGCCGGTCAAGAACTACGAGGGCAGCTACCTCGGGAGCGTCGACCTGACGACGGCGATGGTCCATTCCGACAACTCGGTCTACGCGCAGCTCACGAACATCGTCGGGCCGAAGGCGATCGTGCAGACAGCGCACCGGCTCGGCATCCGCACGAAGCTCCCCGCGTACTTCTCCATCGGGCTCGGCTTCGTCGCCGTCAACCCACTCGACATGGCGCGTGCCTACGCGACGATCGCGAACGACGGCAAGCGCGTCGACGGCTCGATGATGGGCGACCGCCCCCGTGTCGTGAACGCCGTCCGCTTCCGGAAGACCGGCAAGGTGACGGAGAACAAGGTCGTCGACCGGCCCGTCCTCTCACCGGCCGAGGCGGAGACGATGACCGCGATCCTCGAGAAGGTCGTCGAGCAGGGCACCGGCAAGCGGGCGCAGCTCGTTGGTCAGGCTGCGGCGGGCAAGACGGGCACGAACGACGACTACGCCGACGCCTGGTTCGTCGGCTACACGCCCGATCTCGTGACCGCGGTGTGGGTCGGCTACCCGAACGAGCTCCGACCGATGGAGACCGAGTTCCACGGAGAGCCGGTCGCCGGCGGCACGCTGCCCGCCTTGATCTGGAAGGGCTTCATGACCCGAGCGCTGGCCGACAGGCCCGCGACGTCCTTCAAGTCGCCGCCGTATCTTCCCCAGTACGACGTCAGAGTGGTGTACCGCGGCGGTCAGTGGCGGCTCGACAACGGGTTCTGCCCCGCGACGCGCGTCATGTCGTACTACGCGGGACGGCTCCCCACCTCGACGGCGACCTGTTACGCGAACGAGGTCTCCGTCCCTGTGCTGGTCGGCCGTTCGGTCGAGTCCGCGCGCGTGGCGCTCGAGTCGGTCCCGTTGAGCCCCGACGTGATCTACGTCCCGGCCAAGCCGCGCACGCGGCCGGGCGAGGTGGTGAAGCAGACCCCGCGCGGCGGGTTCCTCTCGGCCAACGGCCGGGTGCGTCTCTGGGTCTCCGCTGCCCAGAACGGCCTCGTCCCCAACCTGATCGGCTCGAGCCTCCCGGCCGCGCGCGAGCAGAGCCGCAAGCTGAAGCTCCGGCTCAAGATCCAGTACGGCGACGGGCCCGAGGGGACGGTGCTGAAGCAGAGCCTCGACGCCGGGATCGCGGTGCGTCCCGGGCTGCCGCTCACGCTGCTCGTCGGCCGGGGCAGTGGCGCCTGACGGCGCCCCTGCCTGGATGATCTAGGCCCTCGAGACAGCCCTCCGTGACACCGCCGCCGACTCCGCATCCAGGTAGCGCCACTCCTTCTCCGTGGCCTTCGTGATCCCGATGCGGGTCGTGCGGGCGACCGTCGCAGGATGGTCCGGCGGGAGGAGCTCGAACGGCGCGTCGCGGAGATCCGCCCCGTTGTCGGCGTTCGTGATCCCGAGCGCCTGGGTCAGGCGCCCCGGCCCCGCGCACAGCAGCCTGTCCTGCGTCGTCCCACGTCGCGCGCGCATGGTGTCGAGCCCGTGCGTCGGCTCGAGCGCGCGCAGCAACACCGCGGAGCCGTGACCGGCCGGCCCGCAGACGATGTTCGCGCACCAGTGGATCCCGTACGAGCGGTAGACGTAGAGATGGCCCGGCGGGCCGAACATCACGACGTTGCGCCCCCTCGGCCCGCCGAAGGAGTGACTCGCGGGGTCGCTCTCCTCGTACGCCTCCACCTCCACGATCCGCCCGCCCACGCCGTCGAGGAGCAGCGTCCAGCCGATCAGCGACGGCGCGGCGTCGTGGACGCTGCCCGCGACGAGCTCCGCGAACGTCACTCCGCCTGCTCGAACAGCTGCGGGTGCTGCCGGAGCGCCGTGCGCCGGCCACGGCGGCTTCGCGCAGCAGGCTCGGCGGCGTCCTCGATCTCGGCGAGGATCGTCTCCTGCGTCCGGGAGGCGACGACCGGCTCCGGGATCCCCTCCACCCAGACGAGCGTCCGTCTGCCGCTCCCACGCTCGGCGCCCGTGATCGGCTCGAGCGCGTAGATCCGGTCGGCCCGGACGTACTTGCCGAAGCCGAGAAAGATCATGCCGTGCGAGGACACGGCCGTAGTATCGCCGCCCGGCTAGGCTCGGGCGCGATGACACGGGTCTACCTCTCCCCTCCCCACCTCACCGGTCGGGAGGCCGAGCTCGTCTCCGAGGCGATCGCGTCGAACTGGATCGCGCCGCTCGGGCCGCAGGTCGACGCGTTCGAGGCGGAGCTCGGCGACGTCGTGGGCGTCGAGCACGCTGTCGCGCTCTCGAGCGGAACCGCGGCGCTCCACCTGGCGCTCGTCCTCCTGGGGATCGGTCCGGGCGACGAGGTCGCGTGTTCCGACTTCACGTTCGCCGCCAGCGCCAACCCGATCGTCTACACGGGCGCGACGCCCGTCTTCGTCGACTGCGACGAGACGTGGACGATCGACCCCGGTCTGCTCGACCGCGCTCTCGCCGAGCGCCGCGGGGCAGGCGCGTCGGTCCGCGCGGTGATCGCCGTCGACCTCTACGGCCAGTGCTGCGACTACGACGCGCTGGAGGAAGTGAGCGCGCGCCACGACGTGGTGCTGATCCAGGACTCGACCGAGTCGCTCGGCGCGACCTACCGCGGCGCGCCGGCCGGAGGCCAGGGTGCGCTCGCGGCGTTCTCCTTCAACGGGAACAAGATCATCACGACGAGCGGCGGCGGGATGCTCGTCTCGCGGAGCCGCGAGTGGATCGAGCACGCGCGCAAGCTCTCGACCCAGGCGCGCGAGCCGGTCCCGCACTACGAGCACGTGGAGATCGGGTTCAACTACCGAATGAGCAACCTCCTGGCCGCGCTCGGACGGGCGCAGCTCGAGACACTCGGCGAGCGAGTCGCGGCGCGGAGGCGGATCCGTGAGCGGTACCGCGACCTGCTCGACGGCGTGCCGGGGATCTCGTTCATGCCCGAGGCGCCCTACGGGACGACGAACGCGTGGCTGACGTGCATCGTCGTCGACCCGGAAGCATTCGGGGCCGACCGCGAAACCGTGCGGCTCGTGCTCGAAGCCGAGGACATCGAGGCGCGGCCGCTCTGGAAGCCGATGCACCTGCAGCCGGTCTTCGCGTCGAACGTCTCGTTCGGCGGAGACGTCTCGGGCCGCCTCTTCGAGCGGGGGCTCTGCCTCCCGAGCGGGTCGTCGCTCACGGACGAGGATCAGGACCGCGTGGTCGCGACGTTGCTGTCCGCGCGGATGACGTAGCGGCGAAGCTCGAGCTGCCTACGCCGGCGCCGCCACCGTCTCGACGACGTCGAGCCAGTGGCTCCACTGCTCGGAGCGGCCGTTGACGACGTCGAGGTAGGTCTTCTGGATCTCCAGAGTGACGTCGCCGACCCCGATCTCCACGTCGTCGACCGCGCGCACCGGCGTCACCTCGGCCGCGGTGCCGGTCATGAACACCTCGTCGGCGAGCATGAGATCGGCGCGGATCAGGTCCGCCTCCTCGACGACGTAGCCGAGATCCTGGGCGATCTGGACGATCGCGTCGCGCGTGATGCCCGGGAGGATCGACGTCGAGAGGGGCGGCGTCAGGATGCGCCCGTTCTTGACCACGAAGATGTTCTCCCCCGGCCCGTCCGCGACGAAGCCGTTGTCGGTGAGCAGGATCCCCTCGTCGTAGCCGGCGCGCTGGGCCTCGGTCGTCGCGAGCATCGAGTTGAGATAGATCCCCGTCGCTTTCGAGACGTGCGGGATCACGTTCGGCCCGACGCGCTTCCAGGACGAGATCTTCGCGGTGATCCCCTTCGCGAGCGCGTCCTCGCCGAGGTACGCGCCCCACGGCCAGCTCATGATCACGGTCTCCACGGGGTTCCCGCGGGTATGGACGCCGAGCGAGCCATAGCCGAAGAAGGCGATCGGCCGGATGTACGCCGCGGGAAGCCCGTTCGCGCGGACGAGCTCGTGGGTCGCGCTGCGGAGCTCCTCGACCGTGTACGGGAGCTCCATGTAGAGGAGCTTCGCGCTGTCGTGGAGGCGCTGCATGTGCTCCGCGAGGCGGAACACCGCCGGGCCCTTCGGCGTCTCGTATGCCCGGATCCCCTCGAAGACGCCGGTGCCGTAGTGGAGACCGTGGACTCCGACGTGAACGGTCGCGTCCGCCCAGTCGACGAGCTCGCCGTTCATCCAGATCTTCGCGGTCTCCTCCATCACGTCCTCCGATCGCGGGCTTTGACGAAAGCGGTGTTACCGGGATTCCAGCACAACGTCCTCGACGCGGCCCCGCGTCAGCCGGACGAGCTCCGCGGGCGCGATCGCGACGACGTGGCGGGCGGAGCCGGCGCCGGCCCAAACCGTGCCGTGGCGGAGCAGCGTCCGCTCGACGAGCACGACGGCGACGCGCTCGAGGGGGAAGGGCGCCACGCCGCCCGGCTCGAATCCGGTCGCCTCGACGACCTCGTGAGCCCGCGCCACGGTCACACGGCGCGCGTCGACGAGGCGCGCCACCTTGCCGGTGTCGGCCTTGCGATCGCCCGGCACGAGGACCACGACCGGCGACCCGTCGCAGACGAGCACGAGCGACTTGACGATCTGCCCGAGCGTGCACCCGACGGCGTCGGCAGCGGCCGCCGCGGTCGGCGTCCCGGCGGGCAGCTCCTCGAGCCGCGCCTCGGAGCCGGTATCGCGGAGAAACGCCGCGACACGTTCGACGGGTCCCGGCCACTCCACGCTCAGCGCACTCCACTCATCCGAGGTCGACGAAGCGGACGTCGTCGAAGCCCATGTCGTGCAGCTGGTCGACGAGCTCGCTCGTCGCCGCCGTGTCGATCGAGAACACCATCAACGCCTCGCCGCCCTCCTTCGTCCGCGAGACGGCCATGTTCGCGATGTTGATCCCGCCGTCGCCGAACATCGAGCCGACGCGCCCGATCACGCCCGGCTGGTCGGCGTAGCGGACGAAGACCATGTGCGGCGTGATCTCCATGTCGATCCCGAAGCCGAGTGCCCCACCGAGAAAGAGCCGCGGCTCGGGCCCGATCGTCGTCCCGGAGACGGTGATCTCCTCGCCGTCCGAGAGGAGCCGGACCTCTACCGTGTTCGTGTAGTCACGCGACGTTCGGTCGCGCTCCTCGACGACGTCGATCCCCCGCTCGGACGCGATCACGGTCGCGTTGACGACGTTGACCACCTGGTCGACGCGGTCCTGGAAGACACCGTTCAGCACTGCGGCCGTGAGCAGACGCGTGTCGTACTCGCTCAGCGGGCCGTGCGCCGCCACCGTGATCCGCCTCGGCGGCCCGCCGGCCAGCTCGACGGCGATCCGACCGAGCTGCGAAGCGAGCGGGATGAACGGGCCGAGCACCTCGAGGTCGGCCTGGTCGACGACGGGGATGTTGACGGCGTTCGTGACGATGCCGCCGTCGAGCGCCGCGACGACCTGCTCGGCGACGATCACGCCGGCCCGGTCCTGCGCCTCGTCGGTCGACGCGGCAAGGTGCGGTGTCGACACGACCTGGTCGAGCTCGAGCAGCGGGCCCGAATAGGGCTCCGACGAGAAGACGTCGAGCGCCGCGCCGGCGAGCTTCCCCGAGCGGATCGCCTCGACGAGCGCCTCCTCGTCGACGAGCGCGCCGCGCGCGGCGTTGACGAGCCGCGCGCCGTCCCGCATCAGCGCGATCGCGTCGCGGTCGATCAGCCGGCGCGTCTCGTCGGTGAGCGGCGAATGGAGGGTGACGACGTCGGCGGCGCCGAGGAGCTCCTCGAGCGTCTCCGCTTGCTCCACGCCCAGCTCGCGGAACCGCTCGCGTCCGACGAACGGGTCGTATGCGACGACGTTCATCGCGAGGCCGATCGCCCGGCGGGACACCTGCTGGCCGATCCGGCCGAAGCCGATCACGCCGAGCGTCTTCCCCGCCAGCTCGATGCCACTCCAGCGCGAGCGCTCCCAACGCCCTTGCTTCAGAGCAGCATGCGCCTGCGGGATGTTCCGCGCGAGCGCGACGAGCAGGCCGATCGTCTGCTCTGCGGCCGAGACGATGGTGGACTCGGGCGCGTTCGCGACGACGATCCCGCGCCGCGTCGCCGCGTCGACGTCGACGTTGTCGACACCGACGCCCGCCCGGCCGATCACCTTCAGGTTCGCCGCGCGCTCGATCTCCTCGCGGCCGAGCCGGGTCGCTGAGCGGATCACGATCGCGTCGTACCGATCGATGATCTCCTCGAGCGGCGAGTCGGTGTCGATGTCCACCGCGAAGCGGCTGCGGAGGAGCTCGACACCCGCGTCGGCGATCGGCTCGCGGACGAGGACCCGCATCGAGCTAGGCGGGCGCGACGGAGCCGAACGCGTCGAACGCCGCCGGCGCCGCACGGCCGGCTTCGACCTCCGCGCCGGCGGCTGCCAGCTCGACCTCGATCGCGGTGAGCGCCTCGGCGAGATCGTCGATCGTCACGTGACCGATGTGACCGATCCGGAAGAGGCGAGAGACGAGGTCGCCGTGACCGCCCGCGATCGTGATCCCGTGCCGGTCGCGAAGGGCGAGCCGGAGGGCGACGGCGTCGATGCCTTCGGGAGTCAGCGCCCCCGTGAGCACGGCGGCACTGTCGTCGTCGGGCGAGTAGAGCTCGAGCCCGATCGCCTTGATCCCGGCGCGGCAGGCTCGACCAAGCGCGCGGTGGCGGGCGAAGGCCGTCTCGAGACCGTCGCGGAGCACGATGCCGAGCGCCTCGACGAGCGCGACGACGAGTGACGTCGCCGGCGTCGACGGAGTCGAGCCCTTCGCCTGGGCGCGTCGCTGACGCGCCCAGTCCCAGTAGAAGCGCGGCAACGTCGCCGACTCGGCGCGCTCCCAGGCGCGGTCGGAGACGGCGACGAAGGCCAGGCCCGGCGGTGTCATCAGCGCCTTCTGCGACCCCGTCACGACTGCGTCGGCACCCCACGCGTCGGTCTCGAGCGGCACGGCGCCGAGGCTCGACACCGCGTCGACGACGGACAGAGCGCCCGCCTGCCGACAGACCGCGAGCAGCGGCTCGAGATCGCAGACGACGCCCGTCGACGTCTCCGAGTGCACGAGGAACACCGTCGTCGCGCGGCTTTTGGCGAGGGCGTCTCGCAGATCGCCCGGGGCCGGAGCCTCGCCCCAGCTGTACGTGAGCGGGACGACGTCGCAGCCGAACGCCCGGCCGAGGGCCTGCCAGCGCTCCCCGAACTCGCCCTGCGAGACGGCGAGGACGCGCTCCGCCGGCGAGAGCAGGTTGACGACGGCCGACTCGAACGCCCCGGTCCCCGAGGAGGTCAGCACGAGAACCTCGTTCTGCGTGCGAAACACCTCCCGCAGCCGCTCCTGGGCGAGCGCGAAGACCTCCGCGAAGTCGGGCGAGCGG
Source organism: Gaiella sp. (assembly GCF_035558935.1). Lineage (GTDB taxonomy): Bacteria > Actinomycetota > Thermoleophilia > Gaiellales > Gaiellaceae > Gaiella. The sequence goes on from NZ_DATMBZ010000074.1 coordinate 19,953, forward strand.
TGGTGGAGCACCGGCTCGGCGAGCGCGCGCAGCACCTCGGGCGGCACCGAGGTCGGGCCTGGCGTCAAGAGCTTCTGCGGGCGCGCCACCGCTCTGAGCCTACCGCGGCGTGGCTTCGGCGACGCCGCTGCACCTCGGCTAGCGGTGCGTTGCGAACGTGATCGCCTGCTGGAACGTCGGTTTGTTCGAGCCGCGCATCGTCCGCGTGAGGATGCCCGGTGCAAACCGGATCCGCTCCGCCGTGGCGTCGGCGCGCCACGTCGACGGATCGGTGCCCTGCGACGCCGCCAGCTCGCCGGCCGCCTGGTCGAGCACCGCCCACAGCGAGGCAGCGCACTTGGCGACGTCACCGGCTCCGCAGAACCTCGTCTGGTAGGCGCCTGCGACGGGGCGGCCGAGGAGCGAGCGGAGATCCTTCTGGACGTACGACCACCAGCCGCTGTAGGCGCTCGACCCGTCAGCCGAAAGCGGTGGGTCTCCGGGCACGAGCTTCGCGAGCTCCGTGCGCGCCTGCTCGTCGAGCACCGGGGCGAGGACCGCGTTCGCGAGCTTGTTCCAGGAGGCGTCGAGCACGGCCGCGCCGGGCGCGTCGATCTTCCCGTCGAGGTCCGCGTCGAGCCGGCTGCCCCCGGCCGCGTACCAGGCGTCGAGCTGAGCCGCCGCGCCGGCGGCTCGCGCGGTGCCGCTGCCCCGCGCGAGGACGTCGCGCAGCACCGGCCACACGCGCATCAGCCGGAGGTCCTGGGTCGCGGCGCCGTTCATCGCCGCGACCACGCTTGCGAGGGTCTGCTTCGGTCGGCGCTGGATCTCCGCCCAGAGCAGGTCGACGCGCTGGACCGGTCCCCACGTCCACTCGTCGTCGGCTCCCGCGTACCCGCGCGCGGGCTTGTTGTTCCAGTTGAGGATCACCCCGCTCGCGGGATTGATCGTCTGGGCGTGCGCAGAGGCCGGTGCGAAGCCCTGCCACTCGTACTCTCCGGTTCCCTTCGTCGGGAGCCCCGGGTCGACCGTCGCCGGTCGCAGCGGAAGCCGGCCGCTCGTGAACTGGGCGATGCTCCTCGAGTCGGCATAGACCCAGTTGAAGGTCAGCTCCATCGTCGACGCTGCGCGGAAGAAGTCCTTTGCCGACCGCACGCGGTTCATCGACAGGTCGAGGAAGAAGCCGAGCGAGCCGAGCTCGCGGCCGCGCGTCGAGCGCTTCACGGAGATCGCGACGCGCTTGCCGCCGACGGTCGCATAGCCCTGCACAGGGCCGTGCACCGTCTCGGGATACACGAGCTGGCGGTCGGGCTCGCCGGGCCGGCCGACGATCGTCCCGGCGTCGAACGTCGTCATAGCGCGACACTCGCCGCGGTAGACGTACATCGTGTCACTGCCGCAGAGCGTCTCGACGTACTGGTCGACGAGATCCGAGCCGGCGGATGTCGCGCTCCAGGCATAGTCGATCCCGCGGCCGAGCAGGATCCCGAACGAGATGCCGGGGAACGCCGCCCCTCGGGCGCGGTAGCCGCCGCCGTCGAGGTCGAGCTCGAGCATGATCTGCGGGTAGTACTGCCCCACCTGTGGGCCGGCGACGAAGAGCGGCTTGCCCGTCGCGGAGCGCTTCGCCCCGACGAGGAGCGCGTTCGACATCGGCAGGCGGGTGGTGGCCGTCGCCGACCGTGCCGCGGGCGTGACAGCGCCGGTCGAGTCGACGACGATGTTCCCGATCTCCGTCGAGGAGTGTGAGCCGTAGGCCACACGGCCCGGGACCGCGACGTTCGCCTCCTGGTCGTCGCGTTGGCGGAGGTCCTCCCAGACGCGCCGTCCCGCCTCGGCGCCGAGCTTTCGCTGGAGCAGGTCGAGGAACTGCGAGCGGCGCACCTCGTCCCCGCCGCCTGCGCCGAAGACGGCCCCGATCAGGCCGCCGACGGCGACCACGTCGTTCCGCGTCCAGGGCGCCAGCGGCAGGCCGGCCTTGCGGTACTCGGCATTGATGCCGGCGACGTACGCATCGATGATCCTGATCGCCTGCCGGCCTCTCGCGCCCTGGCCGCGCAACAGGTCGAACTGCTGCGCGAGGCGCGCCTCCGCCGCGACGCTCGGACGGAAAGAGCGGCCGGACAGCGCCAGCGAGAAGGCGTTCACGCCCGGCGCGTCCAGAGCCGCGATCCGCCCGGGGCCACGGAGGAGCTCCATGATCAGCTGCCGGTCGGCGGCGGTCGCCCAGCCCGCGCCGAAGGCGACGTTCTCCGCCGTCGTGCCCTTGATGTGGGGGACGCCCCAGCGATCCCGCGTGATCGTCACGCCGGCCTTCGGCCGCTCGATCCTCACGGCCTTCTCGCCCGGCGCGATCCCCAGCGTCTCGCGCTTGAAGTACCGGCGCAGGTCGGCGTCGGTCACGTTGTCGCGCAGGCGCGTGAGCCCCTCGTAGAGCGCGATCTGATCCGTGGAGTTCTTCGTGAACGCGACGCCGCCGGCCTGACCGGGAGGGAGGACGTTCCAGGCCTGGCTCGCGTGATCCGCTGGTCGCTTCGGCGCGACGGCGCCGGTCGCCACGGAGGTCGAGACGACCGCCAGAGCGAGGCCGGCGAGGAGTGCGCGACGACCGATCACGGGCGGGAAGCGTACGTGCGGCACCGTACATTTGTCGCTCCATGGACGTCCTCGTCCCGTTCGCAGCGGCGCTCGTCTCGTTCCGCCTCGCGGCCGAGCTCGTGCGCAAGCACCGGCTGCGCCGCGCGCCCGAGCTGCTCGCATGGGCGGCGTCGCTCGGCTCGTTCGCGGCGGCGTCGGCAGCGCTCGCCTGGGGCGCTGCGGCGGGGTGGGACGACAGGGCGTTCCGCGCGTACTACCTCTTCGGCGGCCTGCTCACGGCCGCGCTCCTCGGCGCGGGGTCGCTGCTCCGGGCAGGGGTCCGGGCGGCCGGGCCGGTGGTCGTGTTCTACGCCGGGCTCGCGGTCGGCGTCGCGCTCGCCGTGCCGATCGACCCGGCGGTGACGGGCGGCTCGATTCCCGACGCCGCCTCGCACCTCGAGCTGGTCCCCGCGCGGATCCTCGCGCTCGTGGGGAACATCGCCGGCACGGTTGCTGCGGTCGGCGTCGCGCTGACGGGCCTGCGGCGCCGTCCGCTCGGGAACTCGCTGATCATCGGCGGCGTCGCCGTCGCCGCGGCAGGCAGCGCCTTGGCCGGGCTCGGCCAGGGCGGCGGGTCGTTCTTCACGGCCATCGCCGCAGTTCTCCTCTACGCCGGCTTCGTCAGCCGGCGTTGAGTCTCTAGTCCCGCATCTCGGGGACGTGGCGCGAGCCGTCGAGGCGGCGACGCCGCTCCCTGAGCCAGATCCAGCCGAAGAAGACCACGAGCGCCAGGAGGATGACCCCCTCGACGACGAGGCTCATCCCGGTCGGGTGGTGCGCGATCACCCTCGCGAGAGCACCCACAGGCCCCCGACCGTGTAGAGCACCATCAGCCCGAGCATCGCGTACTGCGAGCGCAGAGCGGCGCGCCGCTCCGGGAAGATCGTCACGGCCCGGTCGTGCGCGACCGCGAGCCCGGCGACGTGACCGCCGACGAGCGCGCCGACCTGGACGTACCACGTCGTGTTCGGGGCGATGACCGTCAGGTCAGGCACGACGTGGGCCGTCCCGAACAGGTTCCAGCCCTTCCCGAGCGGGTCGGAGAGGAGCGGGACCGCGAACTGCCCCTGGACGACGAAGAGCGTGAAGTAGTGGGCGAGCATGTAGACGAACGCGATCGGGACGAGGGAGCGCAGGAAGTCCTCGACCAACGAGCGCGGCGCGTTCACCGTCCAACGCGCGAGCGCACATGCCGCCTCGTACGCGAGCGCCACGAGCAGCACCCCCGCGAGGAGCCCGCCGAGGCTCAGGAGCGTGACCAGCAGCTCGCCGACACCGGGTCGGTCGACGACGTACGGCGCCTCCACCCGAGCTGCAAGGTCCTGCCAGGTGGTGGTGCGGCTGTAGCCGTCGAACAGGACGGTGCCGAGCATCACGGCGATGAACGCGACCGAGCCAGGCGCCCCTTCCGCACCGGCGAGCCCCGTGAACGGCCATCGCGCGCGGATCCGTCCGTCGACGACGTGGAACGGCGCGATGCGGGCGAGGAACCGGTAGAGCACCGCGAACGCCTCGCCGTTCTCCTCCCAGGTGTCCCGGCCGAACGACGCCATCCCGAAGAGGGCGACGTAGGTGTAGAGGGCGGTCGCGAAGGCGAGCGCGCGCGGGCTCGCCGGGTCGGAGTAGGCGAGCTCGAGCGCTGCGAAGGCGAACAGACCGACTGCTGCGGGCCACCGGCCGAGCCGCTCGGGGTACACGGCGAGCGGCTGCACCTCGGCGCCACGGAGCTCGCGAAGCCAGACGAACGCATCCGCGATCGCGCGCCAGGGCGAGAGCGCGCGCCAGACGTAGCCGAAGACGACGGTCAGCGCCGGAAGGCCGAGCCAGAAGATCACGTAGATCCACGTCGGCGCGAGGTTGCGGAACGGGTCGGTGTCGCCGAACACGGCCGAGACCCACACGAGCACGAAAAGCGCGACGGTCAGCGCCTGGAGCACGATCCGGACGGGACCGAGCACGAGCCTGGAGAACGACGCCGCGAGACCGCGACCGCGTTCGCGCGCGGCGAGCAGCGGGTTGCGCCACAGGACGCCGAGGAGCACGAACGAGACGACGAGCACGACGGCGGCGCCCCAGTAGAACATCCACGCCGGGACCGGGAGATCCTGGATGCCCCCGATCCCGTGCGCGACGACGTCCGGCCGTGGAAGGGTCAGGGCTTGACCTCCAGGACGGCGAGCACCACGTCCGGGTGGTGGAGCTCGAGCTCGAACCGGCCGGGGAGCTCCGCCGTGAAGGGAATCCGCAAGGGGGTCCCGGGCGTCACGGGCTTCTCGATGTTGTAGCCGTGGAGGTGCACCGCCTCGCCGGCGTCGGTCTTGACGACCAGCACCACCTTCTCGCCCTTGTCGAGCGTCGGCCGCTGGATGCCGCCTTGCGGCCGGCCACCCTTGACGACGACCGTGATCGTCCTCGTCCTCGGGGCCGCTGTCGTGGTGGTCGGGGCGGTGGTCGTCGTCGTGGTGGTGCTCGTGGCCGCTTCCGTCGTGGTCGGCTCGGTGGCTGTCTCGGGGCTGGCGGCCGTGTCGCCGCCGCAGCCGGAGAGCGCGAGCGCGCCCGCGACGACTGCGACCAGCATGACTGGGACTCTCATCGGGTTCTCCTCGTCGTGCGCGCACTCGGGGCGCGCGGGGGCAGGCTACGTCGCGAGGAGAGCGGGCGGGTCGCGGCCGCTCGGGCGCGGCGGGGCTGCTGTCTCGGGGACGAGCATCGGACTCGCTGACAGCGGGAGCCATGCGCCACCCGCCGAGGCGGACCGCGCCCTGGTGGCGGTCAGCATCCCCGTGACGCGACGCACGACGACGGCGCAGAGCAAGGCGACGGGGATCTGGAGGACGAGGCCGAGCAAGAAGGTCGGGGTCGTGAGGAGCCATGGCACATGACCGGTGTGCGCGAGCCCTTCCACGTGCTCCTGGGCGGCGAACCCGAGCGGAGCGAGCGGCGCGAACCACCAGATGGAAGCCGACGTGAGGCTTCGGTCCTGCAGCGCAAGCCCGACGAGCGCGACGGTCGCGAGCACGGCGACGACCTGCGGGGCGTGATCGAGGTACGCGTGAACGGCGCCCGTCGGCGTTCCGGTGAGGCGGTAGGCGAGCGCGTGGGCCGCAAGGACGCCCGTCGCCGCGACCGGCGTCACGAGTGCCCAGGCAAGCGCGCGGCGTCCCACGTCCGAGGATCATGCCAGCGCACGCGCCGGCGGCTCGCGGAGACCCGCCTCAGAGGCTGATTGTCGTCGAGAGTTCAGCAGTGCCGAATGCGTGCCATCTCATCCACAGCCGGCGGAGCCGCCGTCGAAGTGGCCAGGGCGGGATCGAGGGGGTCGGTCGCTTACGCCGCCGGCATCGGGCGGTTGTGAATGGAACCGGGAGAATCCGGATGAAGAGCGGGATTGCGGCTTGTGGAGAAGTCGGCACGAAGTCAGCACCGTTTCCCCCTTGACAGGAATCGGTCTCTGAGGCCGATCTGGCGCCAACCGCCCCGCACGCAGCCGTCTCGACCGGCGGGTCGGATGTCAGCGAACGACGACCGGGACGCGCTGGACGGCGTTGTTCTCGTAGCCGCCCAGGTTCCATTCAGGCTCGAGCGGTTGTGCCTCGCCCGTGCCGTCGGTCGCGCGGCAGCACAGCGTGTACGGGCCGGGGCTCGCCGGCTCCCAGCGGAAGCTCCAGCCCGACCAGGCGAACGGATCCCGCAGGTCGTGGACGAGGTCTCCCTCGGCCCAGCTCGCGCCGGCGTCGTCGCTCACCTCCACCCGAACGATCGGAGCCTTTCCCGACCACGCGCGACCCTCGAGCACCACGGGTGCACCGCCTGCGACCACCCGGTCCCGCGTGAAGAAATCCGGGATTCCGGGCGGCGCCATCAGCGACCGGGGACGCATCCGGGTGACAGGGCGACCCTCCTCGTCCTCGCTCCGGCGGAACCGGTAGGCGTGCGCGACCTGGTAGCCGGCGAACGGCTCCTCGGTCACGGTGATCGAGGAGAGCCACTTGACGTTCGTCATTCCGTACCAGCCCGGAACCACGAGCCGCAACGGGAAACCATGTTGCGGGAGGAGCGGCGCACTGTTCATCTCGTACGCGAGCACGCAGCCCGCACCGCGCGCCTCCGCGAGCGGCAGGCTGCGCTCGTAGCGCTGCTCGACCTCGGCCTCGACCCCGCGGTCGAGCCCGCCGAACACGACGTCGGCCGCGCTGGCAGCGGGCTCCACCTCGTCGAGGAGCGCTGCGAGCGGAACACCGCGCCAGCGGGCCGTCCCCACAGCCTCCGTCAGCCATGGCTGGCTGATCGGACGCGGCTCGAGCAGCGCGCGGCCGTTGCCCGCGCACTCCATCGTCACGGCAACCTCGACCGACGGCCGCGCGCGAAGCTCGTCGAGCGAGAGCGACAGCGTCTGCCCGACCGCGCCGCCCACTTCGAGCCGGAACGACCCCGGCTCGACGAGCGGGACGTCGTAGTGGATCAGCAGGTAATGGAGCCCCGCAGGCGTGATCGGCCAGCGAAGCGCCTCGAGCGGCATCGCGTGGTTCCGCGCCGCGAGCCGGAGCTCCTCGAGGCTGATCCCGCTGTCGGCCGAGACGGACACCGCGCCGACGTTAGCCCTCTGTCGCCGCCGCGTCCATCAGCCGGCGAGCTTCGCTCGCACGAGCTCGTTCACCGCGCGCGGGTCGGCCTGCCCCTTCGTCTCCTTCATCACCTGCCCGACGAAGAAGCCGAGTAGGCCGTCCTTGCCTCCACGGTATTGCTCCACCTGGCCGGGGTTGGCGGCCAGAATCGCGTCGACCACCGGCTCCAGCGCCGCCGTGTCGGAGACGACCTCCTGCGCGACGTACGGCTCCGCGGAGAACCCCGGTTCGCCGACCCGGCCGATCGCCTCGTCGAACGCCGAGCGCGGGATGCGATCGCGCGCCTCGACGAGCTTCGCGAGCTCGTTCGCGGCAACTGCCCCGGGGTCGACGCCTGCACCGACCAGCTGATTCGCGATGACGTTGCTCGCCGCGACGCCGTCGGCGCCCGCGGCAACGGTCGCCTCCCACAGCGGGTCGAGCCCGCCTGTGACGAGGACCAGCGCCCGCTCGTGGTCGAGCGTCTCTCCGATCCGCCCGATCCGCTGGGCCGGCAGCTCGGGGAGCTCGCTCCGCAGCCGATCGACGATGTCCTCCGGCGGCTCGACGGGCACGAGGTCGGGCTCCGGGAAGTAGCGATAGTCGTCGGCCTCCTCCTTTGCGCGCCGTGGCGTCAGCGTGCCGGTCGCGACGTCGAAGTCGTACGTGTGCTGCTCGACCTCCCCACCCGACTCCCAGACTGCGATCTGGCGCTCGACCTCGGCCTCGATACCGCGCGCGATGTGGGTGAAGGAGTTCATGTTCTTGATCTCGCACCGCGTCCGCAGCTCGTCCGAGCCGGCCGGGCGGACCGAGACGTTCGCGTCGACCCGCAGCGTGCCCTTCTCCATCTCGGCGTCCGAGATCCCGAGCTCGACGATCGTCTGCCGCAGGAGCTGGAGGAACCGCTTCGCCTCCTCCGCGGAGTGGATGTCGGGCGCGGTGACGATCTCGACGAGCGGCGTGCCGCCCCGGTTGTAGTCGACGAGCGTGTACTCCGCGCCGCCGATCCGCCCCGTGCGGCCACCGACGTGGACGTTCTTCGCCGCGTCCTCCTCGAGGTGGGCCCGGACGATTCCTACAGCATGCTCGCCATCTGGCAGCGGTACTATCACATTGCCATCAATGCAAGAAGGAAGATCGTACTGGGAGATCTGATAGCCCTTGGGGAGATCGGGATAGTAGTAGTTCTTGCGGGCGAAGACGGCCCGCGGAGCGATCTCGCAGCCGAGCGCGAGGCCGAGCTTCACCACCCATTCGATCGCCGTCCGATTGGGCACCGGGAGGGCGCCCGGGAAGCCGAGGCAGACGGGGCACGTCTGCGTGTTCGGCGCGGCGCCGAACCCCACCGGGCAGCGGCAGAACATCTTCGTCCGCGTCTTCAGCTGGACGTGGATCTCGAGACCGATCACGGGCTCCCACGTCATGTGCGCAGCCTCTCGGGAACGAGATCGAGACCGAGCGCCCGCTCGAGCGCATGCCCTGCGCGGAAGAGCGCGTTCTCGGCGAACTGCGGACCGACGAGCTGGAGCCCGACCGGGAGACCCTCCGAGAGCCCGCACGGGACGCTGAGACCCGGCAGCCCGGCGAGGCACGAGGGGATCGTGAGGAGGTCGCACGCGTACATCGCGAGCGGGTCGGCCGCCTTGTCGCCGATCGGGAAGGCGACCGTCGGCGACGTGGGCGTCGCGAGCACGTCGAACGACTCGAACGCGGTCGCGTGCTCGCGCACGATCAGCGTCCGCACCTTCTGCGCCTGACCGTAGTAGGCGTCGTAGTAGCCCGCGGAGAGCGCATACGTCCCGAGCATGATCCGTCGCTTCGGCTCCGCCCCGAAGCCGTCGTCCCGGGTCCGCTCGACCGCGTCGCGGTACGTCTCCCCCTCGCTTCGCGGCCCGTAACGGACGCCGTCGTACCGCGCAAGGTTCGACGACGCTTCGGCCGGCGCGATGAGGTAGTAGCACGGCAGCCCGTATTCGAACGAGAGGGGCAGGTCGCACTCGTCGACGTGCGCCCCGAGCTCCTCCGCGAGCACGAGCGCCGCCTCGAACGCCGAGCGCACGCCGGGCTCGATCGCCTCGAGCGCGACGGCCTGCCGGGGGACTCCGATCCGCAAGCCGTCGAGCCGCTCCGCGGTGGGCAGCTCGACGGGCGCCGGCAGCTCGACCGTCGTCGAGTCGCACGGATCGCGTCCGGAGACGATCCGGTAGAGCAGCGCGACGTCGCGCACGGTCTTCGCGACCGGGCCGATCTGGTCGAGGCTCGATGCGAACGCCACGACGCCGTAGCGCGACACGGTCCCGTAGGTCGGGCGCAGGCCGACGTTCCCACAGAGCGCCGACGGCTGCTTGATCGAGCCCCCGGTGTCCGAGCCGAGGCCCCACGGCGCGAGTCCCCCGCTCACCGCTGCAGCCGTGCCGCCGCCCGAGCCGCCGGGCACCCGCGAGGGGTCCCACGGGTTGCGGGACGGCCCGAAGGCCGAGTTCTCCGTCGACGAGCCCATCGCGAACTCGTCGGTGTTCGTCTTGCCGAGCAGCGTCAGCCCGGCCGCCTTGCAGCGCGCGGCGACGGTCGCGTCGAACACCGGCACGTAGCCCGAAAGGATCTTCGAGCCCGCCGTCGTCTCGACGCCGCGGGTCGAGATCACGTCCTTGAGCGCGATCGGAATGCTCGATCCCTCCGGCTCGTCGACGGTGCGCAGGAATGCATGGAGCTCGGGATCGCGCTCGCCGATCGCGTCGAGGTAGGCACCGTGGAGCTCTTCGGCCGAGACCTCGCCTCGCTCGACGAGGCCGAGCGCGTCCTCCGCGGTCAGCCGCAGGGTGTCGACGCCGGTGGTCATGCGGTCGGCGGAACCCGGAACATGTCGCGCTCCGAAGCGGGCGCGTTCCGCAGCACGTCCTCGAGCGGCAGCGAGTCGTGCGGCTCGTCCTCGGCCCACGAGTTCACGAGGTCGAGCGGATGGGAGGTCGGCGGCACATCCGCGAGGTCGAGCTCCGAGACCTTCGAGACGGCGTCGAGGATCGCGCCGAGCTCACCGGTCAGCTGCTCGACCTCGGCCTCGGAGAGGTCGAGGCGCGCCAGCCGCGCCACGTGCAGCACCTGATCCCTCGTGATCGCCACGTCGATCCATCCTTCCAGAAGCCCGTAAGACGGCGGCGGGCCCTCGTGGGCCCGCCGCGGAACGAATAGCTGTGTAGATGCCAGGCTCGAGCCTGGCACCCACGATTCCCTCGTCTTAGGCCACGGCCGTGACGTTCGCGGCCTGGGCACCCTTCGGCCCCTGCACCACCTCGAACTCCACCTTCTGGCCTTCCGTCAGGGACTTGTAGCCCTCGCCGCTGATGGCCGAGAAGTGGACGAAGACGTCATCGCCGCCCTCGCGTGCGATGAACCCGAATCCCTTCTCGTTCGAGAACCACTTGACGGTGCCCGTCTCTACAGACAACGAACGTCCTCCTGAGGACAGCATCGGCGCGGGCCGACGCGAGATACACGAACGGCGGACAACGTATCGTCAGAGCGTCGGGTATGCAAGGAGCCCGCGGCGATAGCGAGCGGCCTTGACGGCGCTCTCGAGCAGGAGCGCGATCGTCATCGGCCCGGTGCCTCCCGGCATCGGCGTCAGGAGCCCCGCGACGTCGGCGACGGCCGGGTCGACGTCTCCCCGGATCCCCTCCTCCGTCCTGGTCAGCCCGACGTCGAGGATCGCGGCCCCCGGTTTCACCATGTCGGCCGTCACGATTCCGGGCACACCGACCGCGGCGACGACGATGTCGGCCCGCCGCACCTCCGCTGCGAGGTCCGCCGTGCGCGAGTGACAGATCGTGACCGTCGCGTGGGCCTGGAGGAGCAGCATCGCCGCGGGCCGTCCGACGATCTCGCTGCGCCCGATGACGACGGCGTTCTTCCCCTTCGGATCGACTCCGTACTCGGCGAGCAGCGCCATGCAGCCGGCGGGTGTCGCGGGAACGTGCAGCGGCGTGCCGAGGTAGAGGTTTCCCGCGTTGACAGGGTGGAAGCCGTCGACGTCCTTGTGCGGCGCGACCGCGTAGGTGACGCGCGTCTCGTCGATCTGCGAGGGCAGCGGCAGCTGGACGAGGATGCCGTCGATCTCCGCGTCGTCGTTGAGGTCGTGGACGAGCGCGAGAACCTCGTCCTCCGACGTCGACGCATCGAGCCTGATGTCGCGTGCGTCGATCCCCGCCTCCGTCGCGGCGCGCTGCTTGAGCCGGATGTACACGTCGGACGCCGGATCGTCACCGACCAGCACCGTCGCGAGCCCGACGTGCCCGAGCGCCGCGATCTCGCGCGTGACCTCGCCGCGGAGCCGCTCGGCCAGGGCCTTGCCGTCCATCAGCGTCGCAGGCACGGCGCGACTCTACTTGCGGAGCACGACTCGTACGCTTCCTCCATGCGGCACGAGCTCGATCGCGGCACGCTCCAGTCCTCCATTCGAGCAGCGGCCCTCGTGTTCGTCGTGGCGTGGCTCTTCAGCGACGACCTTCGCGCGTGGATCCCCGTCTGGCTCCCGATCGTGATTCTCCTCGCAGCCGAGGTCGAGTTCGTGCTCCGGGGACGCACCGAACGGCCCAGGCACGAGAGCCGTCGCGTCGCGCCCGGCCCCGAGGACGCCGACCTCGGCTTCGGTGAGCTCGTCGAGGACGACGACGGCATCCGCTTCGTGCCGCCGCCGGCGCGGCCCGAGCGCGCGCGTCGACGCCTGGCGTGGGCCGTCGGCGGCGTGCTCGCCGCAATCGTCGTCGCGCTCGCCGTGCGGAGCGACCGGGCGGCGACCTGGCAGGCGCTGTCCTCCGACGACCGCGCCAAGGCCGAAACGCGATTCACGGCAGAGGCGGCGCGGATCGCCGGGGCCTCGGTGCGCGTCCGCTGCGACGACGGCTACTCGTTCACCGGCGCTGGGAGCGACACACTCGGCATCGCCTTCCCGCGGTCCGGGCTCACCTACCTCGACCCCACCGTTTGCCGCAGGCTGTACGACCTTGCGTTCCGAGGACGAGGAAGCGACGAGCGGACGATCGACTCGATCATCGTGCTCGCCCACGAGGCCGTGCATCTCGGCGGCGAGCGCCGCGAGGGCGTCACCGAATGTCTGGCGCTGCAGGCGGCCGGGCCGCTCGCCGTGCGCCTGGGCCTGGACGAGGGACGGGCGCGGCGGCTGCTCGACGCGGCCTTCTCGAGCCGCCTCGCCGAGCGCAACGTGATCCGTGCGGCGTATGCGCTGCCGTCGAGCTGTCGCGAAGGCGGTGCGCTCGACCGTCGGCCGGGCGACTCGAGGTTCCCGTTCTGACGGTCAGCTGAGCCGCTCCTCGAGCCGGCGGCGGACGAGCGCGACGCTCGAGGCGCCGAGCGGCTCTCCGAGCACGGCGGAGCCGAGCGCGTTCGCCTCGACGACGATCCGCTCGCGCTCGGTCTCGAGCGTGCCGCGCACGACGAAGAGCGCCGAGCGCACCTGGCCGCCCCAGTCGTCGAGCTCGTCGAGTGTCGTCCCTGGCTCCCGTCCTGCCGCCTCGGTGACGCGGTCGTTCGCCCTGAGCTCGGCCGCGATCTCGGCCGCGGCCCGCGCGAGCGCGTCCCCCTCGCCCGCGAGCGCCTGCTCGTGGGTGTCGAGCTCCGTCGAGCGCTCTCGGAGCCGCGCGAGACGGGACTCGGCGTCGCGCTCGGCCTCCCCTGCGGTCCCGAGCTCCCGCCTCGCGCGGTCGAGCTCGTCCTCTCGTTTCCGGCGCGACGACTCGAGAGCCGCGACGCGCGCCTCTGCGCGCTCGAGCTCCTCTCGGGCCCGCGCCGCGTCGGCGTGCGCCTCGTCGAGCCGCCGGCGCAGCTCGTCACGCTCGAGCGGGAGCCCCTCGAGCGCCGTGCGCACCTCCCCGGCTCGCGCGCGGACGGCGCCGACCCGGTCGGCGAGCGAGCGGATGGTCTCGAGCTTCTCCGCGACCGCCTCGTCCCGGCGTTCGAGCTCGGCGGCGTCCGCGAGCAGCGAAACGGCGTCGGCTGCCACAGGGCCATTCTGGCAGTACGTGGTGAACGAAGACCAGCAGCGCGGGCGCGGTTCGTAGACTCGTCCCATGAAGGTGTGCGGGGCCTGCGGCGTCGAAAACCCCGATATCGCGCGCTTCTGCCTCGCGTGCGGCACGCAGCTGGCCGAGGCGCGTCCTCCCCAGGAGACGAGGAAGGTCGTGACGATCGTCTTCTCGGATCTCAAAGGCTCGACGAGCCTCGGCGAGGCCCTCGACTCCGAGGCGCTGCGGGAGGTGATGACGCGGTACTTCGACGCCATGCGGGGCGAGCTCGAGCGTCACGGCGGCGTGATCGAGAAGTTCATCGGGGACGCCGTGATGGCGGTCTTCGGGCTGCCACGGCTGCACGAGGACGACGCGCTGCGCGCGGTCCGGGCCGCTGCGGGCATGCAAGCCGCACTCGAGGAGCTGAACGGCGAGCTGCAACGCGTCTACGGCGTGCAGCTCGCCAACCGGACCGGCGTCAACACCGGGGAGGTCGTCGCCGGCGACCCGGCGACCGGCCAGCGGCTCGTCACAGGGGACGCGGTCAATGTCGCCGCCCGCCTGGAGCAGGCTGCCGGCGAGCGCGAGGTCCTGCTCGGCGGCCTGACGTACCGGCTCGTCCAGGACAGCGTCGACGCCGAGGAGGTCGAGCCGCTCGCGCTCAAGGGCAAGTCCGAGCCGGTCCCTGCCTACCGCCTCGTCCGCGTCCACGAGGTGGTGGACGCCGACGCCCGGCACGGCGCGCCGCTCGTCGGCCGCGAGCACGAGCTCGAGGCGATCACGGCGACGCTCGACGAGGCGGCTGCGACCCGCTCGGCGCGTCTCGTGGCGATCGTGGGCGACGCCGGCGTCGGGAAGTCGCGCCTGACTGCCGAGTTCCTCGAGCGCGCGTCCGAACGCGCGCTGGTGCTCGAGGGCCGCTGCCTGCCCTACGGGGACGGCATCACGTTCTGGCCGGTCGCGGAGGCCGTTCGGGCCCAATCCGGGATCGTCAACGACGACGGGGGCGACGAGGCGCGCGAGAAGCTCGCCTCGTTCGCGGGCGGGGCCGGCGAGGACGTCATGAGCCGCCTCTCCTCCGCGATCGGGCTCGCCGACGAGCCGTATCCCGTCGAGGAGCTCTTCTGGGCCGTGCGACGGCTGCTCGAGCATCTTGCGTCGGAGCGGCCGGTCGTCTTCGTCGTCCAGGACGTCCACTGGGCGGAGCCGACCTTGCTCGAGCTGCTCGAACACCTGGTGCAGGCGATCGACGAGTCGCCCGTCCTCCTGGTCTGTCCGACCCGGCCGGAGCTACTCGAGCAGGCGCCGGACTGGGGTTCGGGCGAGGGGGCGACGCGGATCGTCCTCGACCCGCTCGACGCCGCGAACAGCAAGGCGATGATCGAGGCGCTGCTCGGCGGGGCGTCGCTCGAGCCGGCCGTGCTCGAGCGGATCGTGGCCGCCGCGGAGGGAAATCCGCTCTTCGCCGAGCAGCTCCTTCGGATGCTCACCGACGAAGGCGCGCTCGAGCAGCGCGACGGCACCTGGGTCGCCTCGAGCGACCTCGCGGAGCTCCACGTGCCGCCGACGATCCAGGCGCTCCTGGCGTCACGCCTCGACACGCTCGAGCACGCCGAGCGCTCGGTGATCGAGCCGGCCTCGGTCGTCGGCCACGTCTTCCCCGAGGCGGCCGTCGCGGCGCTCGCGCCGCCCGACGTGTCGCCGCGTGTCCCGCTCGAGCTGGCGACGCTGACGCACAAGCACCTCGTCGAACGGGTCGAAGACGGTGAGGACGGAGCTCATCGCTTCCACCACATCATGATCCGCGACACCGCCTACGAGGGGATCCTGAAGCGGGCGCGAGCCGATCTCCACGAGCGGTTCGTCGTCTGGGCCGACGGCGTCAACCGTGACCGCGGCGTCGAGTTCGAGGAGATCCTCGGCTACCACCTCGAGCAGGCATGGACCTACCTGTCCGAGCTCGGGCCGCTCGACGATCGCGGGCGCGCGATCGGAGAGGACGCCTCCCGTAGGCTCTCGTCGGCGGGGCGCCGAGCCTTCGGCCGCGGGGACGTCCCGGCGGCGGCGACACTTCTCGGCCGGGCAGCCGCGTTGCTTCCCGAGGCGCACCCGCAGCGGTTGCGCCTGCTCCCGGAGCACGGCGAGGCACTCCTGCTCATGGGGCGCTTCGACGCTGCGACCGCGGTGCTCGACGAGGCGATCGGGCACGAGGGCACCGCGCCGGCAGCTGCGGCACGGGCGAGGCTCGTGCAGCTGCTCGTCCGCCTCCGTACGGGTGACGAGGGCTGGGACCCCGCGGCGGTCGAGCGGGAGATCGCCGGCACGATCGAGGTCTTCCGGGACGCCGGCGACGAAGCCGGCCTGGCGATGGCATGGCGCCTCCTCGCGTGGTTGGCGGGCATCGCCTGTCGGTTCGGCGACGCGGCCGAAGCCTCGCGCCACGCGATCGAGCACGCGAAGCTGGCAGGCGACGTCCGCCAGGAGCGACGCGCCACGGCCACGTACGCCGCCGCCGCCGCGCTCGGCCCGACGCTCGTCGACGAGGCGATCGAGCGCTGCGAGGCCGCGATCGAGCTGACCGCGGGCGACCGGCAGTCCGAAGGGATCGTCCTGTCGGTGCTCGCCACCCTCTATGCGATGCAGGGCGAGTTCGACCACGCGCGCGCGCTCGCAGCGCGCGGACGGACGGTCTTCGACGAGCTCGGGCTCGACATGGAGAAGGCGCGGCTCGGGATGGAGGCGTCGAGCATCGAGCGACTGGCGGGCGACCTCGAGGCGGCGGAGCGGGAGCTCCGGGCCGCGTACGCCGCCCTCGACGCCGTCGGCGAGCGGTACGTCCTCTCGACAGTCGCCGGGTTCCTCGCCCAGACGCTCCTCGAGCTCGACGAGCTCGAGGAGGCGAGCGCCTTCTGCGACCGCAGCCGCGAGCTGGCCACCGACGCCGACGTGGCGACGCAGGGCCTCTGGCGCTATGTCCGGGGACGCATTCTCGCGCGGCAGGGCGCAGCTGCCGACGGCGAGCGGATCGCGCGCGAGGCACTCGCCTACCTCGCCCCGACCGAGGCGATCGTCTACCAGATCGAGTGCCACGTCGCGCTCGGCGAGACGCTGGCGGCCGGTGGACGCGTCGACGAAGCCCGGCTGGCGTTCGACGACGCGCGGGTCCTCGCGCAGGAAAAGGGCGGCGTCGTGATCCTCGGCGGCGTCCTGCGCCGCATCGAGGCTCTCGACGCCGCCCCGAAGACGACGACGTGAGTCGTTCTCGCTAGGTCACCAGCTCCACGGCCCGTTGGTCTTCGCCTTGGTGACGATCGTCCAGGTCTTGATCCCCGGCCCCTTGGGCGGGTCGATCGAGACGACGCAGCCGTTGGGGTCGGTGTTGTCGGCGTCGAGCGGCTTGCACGGCGGGAGCGCCTTCGTCGTCGAGTTGTGGAAGACCTGCGTGATGGTGTACTTGGGCTGTCCCGGGCTCTGGAGCGCGGCGTCCGCGACCTTGAACGTGAACACGATGAACTCGTCGCCGAAGGTCGCCGGGGTGCCGTCAGGGCAGTTCGCACCCGGCGCGGCGATGCAGATCAGCGATTGCCGAGCGACGTTCGCACCCTCCGAGGGCTCGGTGATCGTGCTCGCGACCCCGCCGGCGGCGCTGGCGGGAGCGAACGAGGCCGGGAGGCAGAAGGACGAGACGACGGGGTTGTTCTTCGCGTCGAGTGCTGTATTCGTGCTGAGGTTCGTCTCGCCCGCAGCACAGCCCTTGAGCTCGTAGCCGCCTGCGCGGTTCCGGTTGCTGAGCGTCGCGTCTGTGTCGTTGACACCGAGCAGCGAGGCCTTCCTCGTCAGCCCGAACGTCTCGTTGCCGTTGGTCTCTTTTCCCTCCTTGATGAGCCAGGTCCCGGTGGCCGACAGGCACTCGAAGCAGCCGGCTTTCGTCCCACCCTCGGGCGCCTTCCAGACGACGGTGACCGTCAGCTTGTTCGCCGCTCCCGGCGCTAGCTGTCCGAAGTTGCAGGTGAGGACGTTCGTCACGGGGTCGAAAGCGTCAGCGCCACAGGACGACGTGACCGGCGTCGCCACGTCGGTCCC